>JAHHGO010000151.1 GCA_023252275.1 Alphaproteobacteria bacterium | reverse complement strand
TCGGTGGCTTTGATGGAGAACGCCGTGACATCGGTAGCTGGGCTTGCGCCGCTATTCACAGTGAAGACCACCGGGGCCGTGCTCAGGCTTGCCAGCGTGAAGCTGTCGTTGTTGACGGCGTCAACACTATTGCTCGTCAGCGTGCCGACGGCAGCGTCGGGGATGGCCGTGATGACAAACGTCAGCGTATTCACCGCAGGAAAGCATCCAGAAATGTTTCAGACCGGGCACAAAAGTACAAGAGTTACTGTACAAGACAGGGCCAGTCCCGGCGCGGGCAAACCGGGCCTGTGGCATTTATGTAACCCTATCCCGGTCAGACCGATGGCTTCGTACCGGCGGGGGCCTTGCCCTCCAGCGCGGCCATGATAACACCATGAATTCGCTTAAGTTTTTCCTCAGAGGTAATTTTCAGGCCAAACGCATCCCGGACATAGAAGGTGTCGATGGCTTCCTCGCCATAGGTGGTCACATGCGCGGAATTGATCGAAACGCCATTTTCAAACAGCGCCCAGGTCAGGTCATGCAGCAGGCCGGGCCGGTCGCGGGCTGTGACCTCGATCATGGTCGTGGTGTTGGACGCTGCATTGTCGAACAGGACCTGATTGCGCACCCGGAAAGCCTGTTCGCGCTTGGGAAGCTTCTGTTTGCCGGCCAGCACAATATGCGGGCGGTGACGGCCATCCAGCGTCTTGTGCAAAATTTCTGACAGGCGTTTCAGCTTTTTTTCCTCAGCCAGCGCGCCGCCTTCGGTGTCCTGCACCAGGAACATATCCAGCGCCATGCCATCCGTGGTGGTGAAAATTTTTGCATCCACAATATTGGCGCCGATAGAGGCGAAGGCGCCCGCAACCCGGGCGAACAGTCCCGCGTGATCCGGCGCGTACAGGGTAATCTCGGTCACGCCGCGTTCCTTGTCCACCTCGTGCATCAGATGGAACGGCCCGCCTTTGGCGCGGGCCGCGGCCACGAAGCGCGCATGTTTTTCATGCAGATTCGCATCCCCCGCCAGCCAGTAAGGCGGATAATGCATCGCCAGAATGCCGCCGCGCAGCGCCGGATCGAAATCCGCCAGCCGTTCGGCCAGTTGCGCCTTGGCGGCGGCAATTCTTTCACCGCGCCCGGCAGTGCTATGGCCGCCCGATAGCAGGCTTTCGGCTTCTTCATTCAACTGCCGCAGCAACTGCCCTTTCCAGCTGTTCCACACGCCCGGCCCGACCGCGCGAATATCCACCACCGTCAGCACCAGCATCAGCCGCAGCCGTTCCTGGGTTTTGATTTCCTCGACAAATTTTGCAATGGTGCGCGGATCGGTAATGTCGCGCTTCTGCGCCACATCGCTCATCAGCAGATGATTTTCCACCAGCCACGCCACCAGTTCGGTGTCATTATCCGACAGGCCAAGGCGCGGGCACAGTTCGCGCGCCACATTGGCGCCCGCATGCGAATGATCATCCGGGCGGCCCTTGGCGATATCATGCAGCAATACGCCCAGATAAACCACTTCACGCTTTTTGATGCGCCGCATGATTGCGCTGGCCAGCGGATGATCATCCGTCAGGGTGCCGGCTTCGATTTCCGACAGGATCCCGATGGCGCGGATCAGATGCTCATCGACCGTATAATGATGATACATGTTGAACTGCATCATGGCGACGACGCGCCCGAAATCCGGCACAAAAAGACCGAACACGCCCGCTTCGTTCAGCCGGCGCAGCGTGGTTTCCGGATCTTTTTTCGAGCACAGCATTTCCAGAAACAGCCGGTTGGCTTCCTTGTCGGCGCGCAGACGGTCATCGATCAGATTGAGCGAGCGCGTTACCAGACGCAGCGCCTTGGGATGGATGTCGAGATCATGGTGCTGGGCGGTGTGAAACAGCCGCAGCAGATTTGCGGGATCAGAAGTGAAAACCGCATCATTGGCGACATCCAGGCGGCCGCCTTTTGCCGTGAAGGCGTCAAACAGCTTGCTGCGCGAGAGGCCAAAACGCGGCAGAAAACGGCGCAATCCTGCAGGCTTGCGATGAATATCCTCGATCAGCGCGCAGAAAATGCGCGTCAGATCGCCAACCTCCTTGGCGGTGCGGAAATATTCCTTCATGAACCATTCCACCGCCGACAGGCCGTCATGCTCCTTGTAGCCAAGCCGCTCGGCGATGGTCTGCTGCACATCGAACGACAGGCGCTCCACTGGCCGCCCGGTCACCAGATGCAGATGACAGCGCACCAGAGACAGAAAATCCTCCGCATGCTGAAAACTTTCATATTCCGCATGGGTCAGCACGCCCCTGGCGATCAGTTCGCGCGCATCCTCGACACCGTAAATATATTTGCCAATCCAGTACAGCGTGTGCAGATCGCGCAGCCCGCCCTTGCCGTCCTTGACATTGGGTTCCACCAGATAGCGCGTTTCGCCCTGGCGCATATGGCGCTGGTCCCGTTCGGCCAGTTTCGCATCGACAAAGACGGAAGAAGTGTCGGCCGCAACATCGGCGGTATAGCGTTTCTTCAGATCACTGAATAATTCCTGATCGCCGCACAGATAGCGGCTTTCCAGCAATGCGGTGCGAATGGTCATATCACCCTTTGAGAGGCGTATGCATTCATCCACCGAGCGGGTGGCGTGGCCCACCTTCAACCCCAGATCCCACAACACGTAAAGCATGAATTCAACCACGCTTTCGCCCCAGGGCGTCTGCTTGTAGGGCAGTAAAAACAGCAGATCGATATCGGATTGCGGCGCCAGGCCGCGCCGCCCGTAGCCGCCCACGGCGGCCACGCATAGCCGTTCGCCACTGGTTGGATTGGTGGCCCGGCTGACCCAGCGCAGCGCATATTCAAACAGCGCCGTAATGATATTATCCTGACAGTCCGAAAGCGCCCGCACCGCCTGCATCCCCCCCGCCCCGGCATTTAAGGCGTTAGTCAGCGATTCCAGCGTATGCATACGCGCCTGCTTCAGAACTTCAATCAAACGCCGGCTCCGGTCGGCCTCGCTCGCGTCGTCGTCCGCGCCAATAGCGCTGAGCGCGGCGGCCAGCACATCATGCGGCGTCACGGCGATTTCAGGCGCGGATTTTTTGGCGGAGGCGGCAAAATCATCAGGCATGGGGTGTCTTGTCCGGTATACACTGCAATCTGGCAGTGTTTAGTCCATAAGACCTCGTAAATGGTAAAGCAATTGCAAGGCTTCTTTGGGCGATAAATTATCCGGCTCGATAGCGCGCAGGGCCGCAAGCAGCCGCTCGCCCGGCAGTGGCGCAGATGCTTGCGCCGGGGCGCTGAACAGCGGCAGGGCATCGATCATCCGCGCACCGCGCCCGGATGCCGCCTGGCTTTCAAGCTGCGCCAGCACCGCCTGCGCCCGGGCGATCACCGGCGCTGGCAGGCCCGCCAGCCGGGCCACCTGAATGCCATAGGACCGGTCGGCGGCGCCCGGCGCCACTTCATGCAGAAAAATCACCTCGCCCTGCCATTCGCGCACTTTCATGGTCACATTGGCCATGCCGGGCAGGATCGCGTTTAATGCGGTCAGTTCGTGATAATGCGTGGCGAACAGCGCCCGGCAGCGATTGACCTCGTGCAGATGTTCCAGCACCGCCCAGGCAATCGAAAGGCCGTCATAGGTGGCGGTGCCGCGGCCGATTTCATCCAGTATGACCAGCGAGCGCACCGTCGCCTGATTGAGGATGGCGGCGGTTTCCACCATTTCGACCATGAAGGTCGAACGTCCGCGCGCCAGATCATCCGCCGCCCCGACCCGGCTGAACAGCCGGTCGACAATGCCGATATGCGCCGATTGCGCCGGCACGAAAGACCCCATCTGGGCGAGGATCGCGATCAGCGCGTTCTGGCGCAGAAAGGTGGATTTACCGGCCATGTTCGGCCCGGTCACCAGCCATAAATATCGGCTGGCGGCATCCAGTGAAGCATCCCGGCCAAGATCACAATCATTGGCGGCAAAGGGCGTGGCCCCGCCCGCATCCTGCAAGGCCGCTTCGACCACCGGATGCCGCCCGGCGGTAATGTGAAACGCCAGACTGTCATCCAGCCTTGGGCATACAAGCCGCGCGCGCTGCGCCAGATCGGCAAGCGCGCCCGCTACATCCAATACGCCCAAAGCGCCTGCCGTACGCAGGATGGCGGCGCCACGGCCCATCACTTCCTTCAGCAAATCCTCCCACAGGGCCATCTCGATACCCAGCGCATGATTACCGGCCTGATCGATTTTGCGTTCCAGTTCGCCCAGTTCGACCGTGCTGAAGCGGGCATTATTGGCCATGGTCTGGCGGTGAATAAAACTTTCATTCAGCGGCGCGCGCAGCAGCCGCTCGCCCTGCGCCAGGCTGGTTTCCAGAAAATAGCCCAGCACCCGGTTATGTTTGACCTTCAGCCGGTCAATGCCGCTCTGCCGCCGGTATCTGTCTTCCAGCCCGGCGATGACCCGTTTGGTTTCGCTGCCCAGAACGCGCAATTCATCCAGCCCGGCATGATAGCCCGGCGCAATAAAGCCGCCATCGCTGGTCAAAAGGGGCGGATCAGGCCGCAGCGCCTCGCTGAGCCGTGCGATCAAAATTTCATGATGGCCGAGATCCGGCAGCAGCGCCGCCAGCGCATCCGGCAGGCCGCCCAGTACCCTTGGCGTCTGAGGCGTCTGAGGCGTCTGCTGCAAGCGCTGTTTAAGCGCACTGGCCACCGACAGCGCGTCACGCACCGCCAGCAGATCGCGCGGACCGCCGCGCCCGACCGAAAGCCGCGCCAGCGCGCGTTCCAGATCCGGCGCCCGGCGCAGATGCCCGCGCAATTCCTCGCGCAGATCACTCTCTTCATGAAAATGCCGCACCATGTCCTGACGGCGGCGGATCGCGGCCACATCGGTCAGGGGCGCATTCAGCCATGCCGCCAGCAGCCGCGCCCCGGCCCCGGTAACGGTGCGATCAATCACCGACAGCAAACTGCCCTTGCGCGCGCCGTTCAGCGTGACATTCAGTTCCAGATTGCGCCGGGTGGCCGCATCAATGGCCATGATGCCGCCCTGTTGCTGGCGCGCGGGCGGGCGCAACAATGGCAGACGGCCCTTCTGGGTCAGCTCCATATAGGCCGCCAACGCCCCGCAGGCCGCCAGTTCGGCCCGGCCAAAGCCGCCAAAACCATCCAGCGCGCCAACCCGGAACAGCGCCATCAGGCGGCGCTCGCCCGCCTGACTGTCGAAAACGCCGGGCGGCAGGGGGGTCAGGGCCGCCCCTTCAATGCCGAAAGACCCGATCAGTTCCGGCTCGGACAGCAGCCGTTCGGACAGCAGCACTTCGCGCGGGGCAAGCCGGGCAATTTCGCCCGCCACCCGATCCTGCGGCAGGACCATCACTTCAAAGCCGCCGGTGGAAATGTCGCACCAGGCCAGCGCCCATTCGCGCCCAGCGCCAGCGCCCGCAGCCGCCAGAGCCAGCAGATAATTATTGGCTCGCACATCCAGCAGGCTGTCTTCGGTCAGCGTGCCGGGCGTCACCAGCCGCACCACTTCGCGCGCCACCACGGATTTGGAGCCGCGCTTGCGGGCATCGCGCGGATCCTCGATTTGTTCGCACACCGCGACCCGATAGCCGCTGGCGGTGAGGCGCGCCAGATAGGCGTCGGAGGCGTGCACCGGCACGCCGCACATGGCGATGTCCTCGCCCAGATGCCGCCCGCGTTTGGTCAGCGCAATATCCAGCGCCGCTGACGCCTTGACCGCGTCGTCAAAGAACAGTTCGTAAAAATCCCCCATGCGGTAAAACAGCAGATAATCGGGATGCGCCGCCTTGATCGCCAGATATTGCGTCATCATCGGCGTCGTCACAGCCAATGCCGGCGCGCCCGGAAACAAATCCGGCGTCAGAAAATCCTGAGAGGGCTCGGTGGGCGCAAGAAAGTCGGACATTGGCGGCAAATTAGCATACAATCCGGCCCGTGCACGGCTTTTCGGGTGGCGTGAAACGCCCCAATCGCCTAAAACAGACGCTTAACTTCTAACCCTTGGTACAGTCATGGATAGTATGAACCCCCCTGTGGATAAACGCCCGCAATTCACCGATGAAGAGGTGTTGCAGTTCCATTCAGAGGGACGGCCCGGCAAGATTGAAATCATCGCCAGCAAGCCGCTGGCGACGCAGCGCGATCTGTCTCTGGCCTATTCGCCGGGTGTTGCCGTCCCGGTGCGCGCCATCGCCGAAGACCCGTCGCTGGCCTATGAATATACCGCCAAGGGCAATCTGGTGGCGGTGATTTCCAACGGCACCGCGATTCTGGGGCTGGGCGATCTGGGCGCGCTGGCGTCCAAGCCGGTGATGGAAGGCAAATCGGTGCTGTTCAAGCGCTTTGCCGATGTGGATTCGATCGATCTGGAACTGGACACCAAAGACACCGATGAAATGATCGCGGCCATCCGTTATATGGGGCCAAGCTTTGGCGGCATCAATCTGGAAGACATCAAGGCGCCGGACTGTTTCATTATCGAACAGCGCCTGCCCTTGACGAGGTTTGGGACGTCGAACTTCCTGAGATCTTCAGTGAGGTCCGTCTCGGAAAACGCTTTGATGCGCTCGAAGACGGCGTTAAAGCCCGCCTGCATACCCTGAAGCCAGAAGGAGTCCCGCAGCCCCTGCGAGGACCTTGGCGCGGAGATCGT
>JAHHGO010000150.1 GCA_023252275.1 Alphaproteobacteria bacterium | reverse complement strand
CCAACGCCACGGAGTTCCTGCGTCGTGTGATCGAAGCTGTCCCTTATAAAATCCACACCGTGCTGACGGACAACGGCATCCAGTTCACGAATCAGCAACGCCAGAAGTATGCCTTCCGCCATACCTTCGACCGCGTTTGCGACGCGCATGAGATTGAACACCGGCTCACGAAGATCAACCATCCGTGGACGAATGGTCAGGTTGAACGCATGAACCGGACTCTGAAAGAGGCAACGGTCAAGAGATACTATTACCGGTCACACGACCAGTTGAAGCAGCACATGCAAACATTCCTGATGGCCTACAACTTCGCCAGGCGCCTCAAAACTCTCAAGGGGCTAACGGCCTACGAATACATTTGCCAAATCTGGACAAAAGAGCCAGAACGCTTCAAAATAAACCCGATCCATCATACTGTGGGACTAGGGTGTAAACTTAAATAACTATTATGTGATTCAATGGTTTGGTAAACTGATTCTGGGAGATTAGGCCATGCGTGGGAATTTGTTTTGATTTAGCGATGAGGAATGGGCGGCAACGCGTTTCGCGTTTTTTTGAGAAAACGCAAAATCAAACCCGTGATCCCCGGACGCTCCAACCGCAAAAAACAATCCGTTACAACAAGCGGGCCTACAAGGGCCGCAATGTCGTCGAGCGCTCCCACAACCGTCTCAAAGACTTCCGCCGCATCGCCACAAGATACGACCGCCTCGCCATAACTTTCTTCTCCGCCGTTTGTCCAGCCGCAACCTTCGCCTACTGGCTATGATTGAGTCTGGACCCTAAACACCTAAATAGCCGCTCCAATGACCGTGTTGTCAGTAATCCCGCCTCGCGCGCCGCTTTTGCGGTCTCTTCGGATAGTTCAATCTGAATTTTCGTCATGGGTTCCCCCCTCACACCGCAAACGATGTCCCGCAGCCGCAGGAAGCGGTGGCGTTCGGATTATGGATGCGGAACGCCGCGCCGATCAGATCATCGACATAATCTATTTCCGAGCCCTTTAAATATTCCAGCGACATGGCGTCAATGATCACAGTCACCCCGTCGCGGGTATAGCTAAGATCATCTTCGGTTTTTGAGTCGTCAAAGGCAAAGGCGTATTGAAAGCCGGAACAGCCGCCGCCGGACACGGTCACGCGCAGCATTGTTCCCTGCGCTTCGCCGGCCAGCAGTTTGGCGATCTGGCGCGCGCCACGTTCGGAGATGGTCAGACCCTGATAAGCGCTGAGCGTTTCTGTCATGGAAGTTAACCGCCTGTCGGTGTATTCTGTATTCATTATAGTGCACTATATAGGCATTTCTCGTAAGGATGCCAGCTAACCTCAAAAAACCCTAAATATGATTAATGAAATTGCAACCTGATACGATTTTTCTGACCACCGCGGGGACCGCGCCCTGGGCCTGCCTGCCGCAGGCCAGCCGTGGACGGCTGGTTGCCGAGCCCGAAAGCCCCACCCGCAGCGTGTTTCAGCGCGACCGTGACCGGATCGTGCATTGCGGCGCTTTCCGCCGCCTGAAACACAAGACCCAGGTGTTCGTCTATCATGAGGGCGATTATTACCGCACCCGGCTGACCCATTCGCTGGAAGTGGCGCAGATTACCCGCTCGATCTGCCGGGTGCTGGGCCTGAACGAGGATCTGGCGGAGGCGCTGGCGCTGGCGCATGATCTGGGCCATCCGCCTTTCGGCCATGCCGGCGAAGCGGCGCTGGATGGCTGTATGCAGCAATTTGGCGGGTTTGATCATAATGCGCAGGCGCTGCGAATCGTCACCCGGCTGGAGCAGCGCTATGCGTCGTTCGATGGGCTTAATCTGAGCTGGGAAACCCTGGAAGGGCTGGTCAAGCATAATGGGCCGCTAACCGGGCCCGGCATGACCCAGGCCCTGCCGCTGGCGATACGCGAATATGCCGAATTGCAGGATCTGGAACTGCATTCTTTTCCATCCGCCGAGGCGCAGGTCAGCGCGCTGGCTGATGATATTGCCTATTGCGCGCATGATATTGATGATGGCTTGCGCGCCGGTCTGCTGGATTTTGAACAGATGCGGCAGGCCCCGTTTGCCGGGCCGGTTTTCCAGAAAATCATCGATCAATATCCGGGCGTGGCGCGCGGGCGGCTTATCAACGAAGCCGTGCGGGAAATGATTGGCATTATGGTCGATGATCTGCTGGCGGAAACCAAACGCCGCGTGCAGCGCGAGCGGGTGTTTGATGCGGCGCATGTGCGCGAGCTTGGGCGCCCGCTGATTGCCTTTTCCTCCGGGGTCGAGGAAGCCATTGTGGCGCTCAAGGGCTATTTGCACACCCATGTGTACCGGCATTATAAGGTCAACCGGGTGATGAGCCAGGCCAAGCGCATATTGGTGGAGCTGTTCAACAGGTTTCTGGCGGAACCCGAACTGCTGCCGCCCGAATGGAGCCTGCTATGCGATCAGCCGGGCAGCCGCGCCACGGCGCGCATTGTCTGTGACTATGTGGCCGGCATGACGGACCGTTTTGCGCTTGAGGAACATGGTCATCTGTTCCAGATGAATATGAAAATTTAGCAATGCGATTTTCAATACCTGTTATGTCATCCTGAGCGCAGCGAAGGATCTCCCTCAATGGAATGCCGAATCTGCTGCAGGGGATCCTTCGCTTCGCTCAGGATGACAATAATTAATTTCACGACCTCTGGGGCATGATGAATATATTCAATGATTTTCGTCAGGAAGTGCTTGCGGCGCTTGAAGCATTGCAGGCGGCGGAGCCGCGCCTGAAGGGCTGCGAGTTGCAGGCCGTCACCCTGGAGGCGCCGCGCGAGGCCAGCCACGGCGATTTTGCCACAAACGCCGCCATGGTGCTCTCAAAACAGGCGGGGATGAAGCCGCGCGAGATCGCCGATCTGCTCAGCGCCGCGTTACAGCGCGACAGCAGAATCGAAAAAGTCGAGGTGGCCGGGCCGGGCTTTATTAATCTGAAGCTGACGGCGGATTATTGGCGCAAAACCCTGTCTGAAATTCTGGCCGAAGGCGAACGCTATGGAGCAAGCGGTATTGGCGCTGGCGTCCGGGTCAATATTGAATATGTCTCGGCCAATCCGACCGGGCCGATGCATGTCGGCCATACGCGTGGCGCGGTGTTTGGCGATACGCTGGCCAATCTGATGCAGCGGGCGGGCTATTCGGTCTGCCGCGAATATTACATCAATGACGCGGGCGGGCAGGTGGATGTGCTGGCCCAATCGGCCTATCTGCGCTATCGCGAGGCGCTGGGCGAGCAGATCGGCGAAATTCCCGAGGGGCTTTATCCAGGCGATTATCTGGTTCCTGTCGGGCAACAGCTTAAATCCGAGCATGGCGATACATTGCGCGGCATGGCCGAGGCGGCATGGCTGCCCATCGTGCGCGATTCGGCGCTGAAGGCCATGATGGCGCTGATCCGCGAAGATCTGGCGGCGCTTGGTATCCGGCATGATGAATTCTATTCCGAACGTGTGCTGCACCAAAGCGGGGCAATCGAAAAGACGCTGGATTTTCTGGAGGCGCAGGGCCTGATTTACATCGGCGTGCTGGAGCCGCCCAAGGGCAAGACGCCGGATGATTGGGAGCCACGTCCGCAAACCCTGTTTCGCGCCACGCAGTTTGGCGACGATGTGGACCGGGCGTTGAAAAAATCAGACGGAAGCTGGACCTATTTTGCCCCCGACATCGCCTATCATTTCGAAAAATTCCAGCGCGGCTATGCGCAGATGATCGATGTGTTCGGGGCCGATCATGGCGGCTATGTCAAACGCATGACGGCGGCTGTGGCGGCGGTGACCGGCGGCAGGGGCGCGCTGGATGTCAAGATCTGCCAGTTGGTGCGTCTGCTGCGCAATGGCGAGCAGGTAAAAATGTCAAAGCGTTCCGGTAACTTCGTGACCCTTCGTGAAGTAGTGGATGAGGTGGGCCGGGATGCGGTGCGCTTCATGATGCTGTACCGGAAAAATGATGCGCCGCTGGATTTTGACTTTGCGAAGGTAACCGAACAGTCGAAAGACAATCCCGTATTCTACGTGCAATATGCCCATGCCCGCATCTGTTCGGTGCTGCGAAATGCCCGGGAAGTGTTTCCGGATGCCGATGCGGCTGAGGCCGGAGGGGCCGACCTTTCCCCCCTGACCGATGAAGCCGAACTGGCGCTGATCCGTCTGATGGCGGCCTGGCCGCGCATGGTCGAAGCTGCGGCGCAGATGCATGAGCCGCACCGCATCGCCTTTTACGCGCATGATCTGGCTTCGGAGTTTCATGCCCTGTGGAACCGGGGCAATGAAAATCCGGAACTGCGTTTTATCGTTTCCGGGCGGAAGGATGTTACATTGGCGCGACTCGCTCTGATTCGCGCGATCAAACAGGTGATTGCGTCGGCGCTGGAGATACTCGGAGTCGAGGCCTTGCAGGAGATGCGCTAATGCCGCAAAACCAGAATGATTCTGAAAATCTGGAAGATGTATATGACGAGCTGGATGAGCCGCCGTCGCGCCTTGGCATGATGACGGGCACGCTGGTTGCGATCGGCGTGGCGTCGCTGCTGATCTTCACCGGCGTGATCTGGTACGCCTTCAATGCAGGGGTTTCCACCGGAGAGGAGGAAACGCTGCCGGTTGTCCGCGCGGAACCGGGCGATGTCAAGGTTAAGCCGGACGACCAGGCGGGGCCAATTTTGCGCATCAGGACAAGACCGTTTATGACAAGATCGATGGCAATGAGGCCGGGCTGGAACAGCTTTTGCCGGGCGCAGAAGAACCCGGTGACAAACCCAAGGTCATAACCCCCTATAATAATGAACTGCCGGAAGAGGGTCAGCCGAAGGTTGTGCGCGTTGCGCCGCCTGCACAAGGCAGCAAGCCCGCCGCGCCCGCCGCTGCGCCCGAAGTTTCCGCGCCGGAAATTCCCGATCCAATGGGGCGGGGAAAAGCCGCGATGGATGCTGGCGAAGATGTACCGGCTGAACCGGTTGAGCCGGTAACTTCCGCATCTCCCGAAGACGCCGACCGCCTTGCCGCGCTCAGCCGCGAGGGCAGCCCGGCGGAAGAATCCATCCCCGAAACCGCGCCAGAGGCAAAGCAAGCAGCGCCCGGGCCGGATGGCGCGACAGTGCCGGAAACCACACATGACGCGAATCCAGCGGCAAGGCCTGCTGAGGCCGGGCCGGAAAAGACCGCCGCCCTGGCCAGCCCGGCCACGGGAGGCAAAGCTTTTGTGCTGCAACTCGGGGCTTTCCGTACGCAGCAGGCGGCGGATGCTGGATGGAAATTGCTGGCGGCGCGTCATGCCGGGGTGCTTGGAAGTCTCGAACATTTTATCGTGCCGGCTGATCTTGGCGAGAAGGGGCGTTTCTTCCGCCTGCAGGCAGGACCATTCCCGGAGCGCACAGCGGCGAATGCGCAATGCGCAGCGCTGAAGACAGCCGGTGTTGATTGCCTGGTGGCGGCGCGCCAGGCGCCATGACAGCGCCATGACAGCGCGTGCGGCCATATTCGGCTGTAGCGGCCCTAAATTACTCCCGGAGGAAGCGGCGTTTTTTCGCGATGCAGGGCCGTGGGGCTTTATTCTGTTCGCCCGGAATATTCAGTCGCCGGAACAGGTGATTGATCTGGTTGATAGTTTACGGGAATGCGTTGGCCGTCCGGGCGCCCCCGTTCTGATAGATCAGGAAGGCGGGCGTGTTGCGCGCCTGACGCCGCCGCATTGGCGCGCAGCGCCGCCGGCTGCGGCATTCGGCAATTTATATGCGCGCAATCCGGATGGGGCGCGCGAGGCCTGCTATCTCAATGCGCGTTTATTATCCGACGAACTGGCGCGGCTTGGCGTCAATGTCGATTGCGTGCCGGTGCTGGATGTTCCCGCCCCCGGCGGCCATCAGATTATCGGCGACCGGGCGTTTTCGGCTGATCCCGCCATAGTGGCGGCGCTGGGCCGGGTGCAGTGCGAGGGCATGCTGGCGGGCGGCGTTTTGCCAGTGATCAAACATATTCCGGGGCATGGCCGCGCCGGGGCGGACAGCCATCTGGATTTGCCGCGGGTGGATACGCCGCTGGATGAATTGCGGCGCACTGATTTTATCCCGTTTGGGGCGCTTGCGGATATGCCCCTGGCGATGACCGCGCATGTCGCCTATACGGCGCTGGACGGGGACAGACCGGCCAGCCATTCGGCGAAAATCATTCAGGACATTATCCGGACGGAACTGGGCTTTAACGGCGTTTTGATGTGCGATGATCTGGGCATGTCAGCGCTCAAGGGCGGATTTGCGGACAGGGCGCAAAAGGCGCTGGCGGCGGGCTGCGATGTGCTGCTGCATTGCAGCGGCGTTATGGCGGAAATGCGCGAAGTTATGCAACAAACCCCGGCGCTTGGCGGAAAGGCGGCATTGCGGTGTGCGGCGGCGCTTTCCCAATTGCGCCTGCCGGATAAATTTGATGCGGCGGCATACCACCAAGGCAGGTTCACCGCCGCGACGATCAGCAACCCCCAGCCCGGCCGCAGCAACTCCCGGGTCAAGGGGCGCAGCGGTTCATGCAGCCGTGTGAACAGCATCAAGGCAAGCACCAGCATCAGCGGCAGCTGCGGCCCCTTGGTCAGGCCAGCCAGGGCAAATGCTCCCCACATGCCCAATACCCAGCGCAAGCGGGCATCCGTGCGAACCGCCTGCCAGGCCCGCACGAAAGCGAGCAAACCCAGCGCGCACCAGAAAGCGTAGAGCATCTCCGGACGGGCACTGTGAATGTAGTAGAACACCCCTTG
>JAHHGO010000014.1 GCA_023252275.1 Alphaproteobacteria bacterium | reverse complement strand
CGACGGTACGCCGCAATACCAGACGGAACAGGACCGCATTCTGGCGGAAGGATAGTAATCAGCAGCATGTATTTGGAGTGGAGGGCATGACGGCAGACCGTGGCGGAGCCAGGCTTGCCGAACTGGATGCGCTGCGCGGAATTGCCGCTCTCGCAGTGGCATTATATCACTTTGTTTTTAGATACGGCCGGCACGACATCTTACCCAGACAGACCCTAACCCATGTCTTTGGGTATTTTCCGGTACCGGAACATTATATCGGCGCATTACCCGTCTATCTGTTTTTCATGATCAGCGGCTTTGTCATTTTCTTCACCGCCGGGAATTGTAAAACGATGGCACAGTTTGGGTTTCGCCGCTTCTCCCGGTTATACCCGGTTTATTGGGGATCCATACTTGTCATACTTCTGGCAATGGCCGTTTTTGGCTGGCCTGATAAAATTGATGCGAAGGTAATTCTGATCAATCTGACAATGCTGCAGGGGTATGTCATGATACCTCCAATAGCTGACGTGTTCTGGTCACTGACTGTTGAGTTGTCATTTTATTTTCTTATGGCCTTGGCGATAGGCACCGGGATGATGCCATTTCGCAAGCCGATTTTGCTGGTCTGGTCGGTGCTGATATTCCTTTATGGATTTTATGATATTCCCAATCCAATACCTTGGCCGATCGTGTATTTACTGGTTCTGGACTACGGGCATTTCTTTGTCTTTGGAATTGCCGTTTATGAATTGTGGCGGGCGCAACGCGCAGGCGTAACTCAACCGGATCCGATTATTGTCTTGTTACTGCTTATTTCTTTCGTATCCAGCATCATCCGCTATCCGGCATTCGTCTGTGCTGTTATTTTCGCGATGCATGGCGTGTTTTATCTTGCTGTAGCGGGGCGTCTTGCGTTTCTGCGCAACCGGCGGCTGCTATATCTGGGTGGCGTTTCATACGCATTTTATCTGGTGCACCAGGTTCTTGGAGAAATCGTAATGAATAATCTGATGTTGCCACGTCCAGTTGAGATCACCGCAGCACTGGGCGTAGGGCTGTTAACAGCAACGGCGTTAACCTCGGGGATTGAGCAGCCTGCCATGCGATGGCTGCGCGCCCATCGCCCGGCCTGGGCTGGCCAGGCCGGGAAAACATAAATTTAATCATGGTCACTCAATGGCTGGTTTCAGGACTAAAATCGCTGGTTCCAAACCCTGCTGATCCGCCTTCTGACAATAGAACTCTGATTTCATTGCCAACCCGCCTGCCGCCGAAGTAAACTGCGCGCCAGTAGCTAATGCAAAAAACAATAGAAAATAGCAGGGGATGACGAATATGAGTGGTGATCAAACAGGCGCATTGGCGGGCATCCGGGTCATTGACATGGCGACGCTGCGCGGCGAGATGGCCGGCAGGGCGCTGGCCGATCTGGGGGCCGAGGTTCTCAAGATCGAGCCGCCGGAAGGCGCCGCCGCGCGCTTTCAACCACCATTCGTAAATGGCCGCGAGGGCGACCCGGAAGGCTCGCTCTATTGGGCGGCAATGGGACGGGGCAAGCGCAGCATCGTCATCGACCTGACCAAGGCGGCCGAGCGCGAGCAGCTTAAAAATCTGATCGCGGGCGCGGATGTGCTGATCGAAAGTTTTGACCCCGGCCATATGAAAAGTCTGGGGCTGGATTACCCTGCCATCAAGGCGCTGAACCCCGCACTGATTTATGTGTCGATCACGCCGTTCGGCCAAACCGGGCCATTCGCAATGGACCCTGCTTCCGATCTGACCGTCGAGGCCGCCTGCGGACTGATTAATTTGCAGGGCGATGGCGACCGGCCGCCGCTTCCGGTTGGCTTTGCCCAGGCGCCGTTCCATGCCGGCATGGTGGCCGCCGCCGACACGGTGATTGCGCTGAACGAGCGGCAGAATTCGGGGCTTGGCCAGCAGCTGGATGTGTCGATGCAGACCGCCATGATGCTGACCCTGATGAATGCGCAAAGCTTCCCGACTGCCGAAATGCGGGACATTCCCGGCTTTGGCATGGAGCGCAATCTGCCGAAGCCGCCCGCAACGCCGGGCCTTGATGTACCCGGCCTCATCACCGTGTCGGATGGTTATGTCACCAATCTGATGGGCGCTGTCGGGCCAACCGTGCGCGCGCTGGGCGAAGTCATCAACTGGCGCATAGAGGCCGAAGGTCCATTGCCCGCGCATCTGCCTGACATTAACTGGAACAATTGGCCGCAGGAACGCAAGGATGGCCGCATCACCATGGAGCAGGTGAATGAAGGCGCGCAGATCGCGCTGAAATTCCTCAGTACACGGAAAAAGAATGAAATTTTTGATCGCGCCCTGAAACACGGCCTGCTGAATGTGCCGGTCTACACCACCACCGATCTGCTGGAGGATGACCAGCTTCAGGCCCGCGGCCTGTGGGAAAAAATTGATGGCAAAATCCATCCGGCCACCTGCATACGCCTGTCGCGCAGTAAGGCCGTCAGCCGCCCCGCCCCCAAATTGGGTGAAGGACAGGCGCTTCTGAATGGCCCCGCGCGCAAAACCGGTGCGCCGAAAGTTCCAGCCAGCCCGCGCGGCAAACCCTTTGCGGGCATCAAGGTCGCCGACTTTGCATGGGTGGGCGTCGGACCGATCATTTCCAAGGCGCTGGCGGATAATGGCGCCACTGTGGTGCGCATCGAATCCTCCAAACGGCCCGACGTGCTGCGCATGGCCGCGCCCTATTTCAAACGTGAATTCAACCTGAATTCCAGCCAGTTCATGGGCAATTTCAATACCTCCAAGCTTGGCCTGGCGCTGGATATGACGACCGATGATGGCCGCGCCATTGCCAGAAAAATGGCGGATTGGGCCGATGTGATGCTGGAAAGCTTCACCCCCGGCACCATCGGCAGGTTCGGGCTGGATTATGAAACGCTGAGCAAGGACCATCCGGAACTGATCATGCTGAGCACCTGCCTGTATGGCCAGACCGGCCCCCGGAAACATCTGGGCGGCTTTGGTAATCAGGGCGCGGCAGTGGCCGGGCTGCATGGCCTCACCGGCTGGCCGGACCGCCCGCCCGCCGGGCCTTATGGGGCGTATACGGACTTTATCACGCCGCGATTTGGCGCGCTGGCGCTGGCGTCGGCAATTTTGGAACGCAAAAAAAGCGGCAAGGGGCAATATGTCGATCTGTCTCAGGTCGAAGCGGGCATCCAGTTTATCGAACCGCTTCTGCTTGACGCCGCGGTTAATGGAAAAACCGCACAGGCTTTCGGGCTTGACAGCCTTTCCGAATGCCCGCACGGCGTGTACCAGACCGCCGGGATTGAGCGCTATGTGGCGATCTCGGTTTCCAGCACGGCGCAGTGGCGCGCGCTGCGCGATTTTGCCGGCTTCACGCAATTTTCGGATGCGCGTTATGACAGCGTAAAAGAACGCTTTGCCGCGCGCGATAAAATCGAGGCGGCGATGCGCGATTTCTGTTCCGGCAAGCCGCCCTTTGCGTTTGTAACGCAATTACGCGCCGCCGGCGTACCCGCCAGCGTCGTTATGCGCTGCAGCGATCTGTACGAAGACCCGCAGCTTATTCATCGCGGCTATTTCGTGACACTCAAGCATGGCTTCATGGGGCAGATGACCTATGACGGCTATCCGACCCTGTTCTCGGAAACCCCGGTGAAGCTGAGCAAGGCCGCGCCAACCCTTGGCGAAGACACCCAATATGTCATGAAGGAAATATTGCATTACCCGGAAGACGAAATCGAACGCATGAAAAAGGCCAGGATATTTGTCTAAGCTGGCGCCTGCTTTCCGGAGCGCCACAGCAGCGCCTCAAGCGTTTAACCCGATATTAAATGTTTCATGATTGGTTAACCAAATACAGCGCGCCCAATTCCGGCGCGCTGAATTTGCGGAGAGCCGTGCGGCATAATGCTGAAAGTCATGACTATCGTCGGCACCCGGCCCGAAATAATTCGGCTCTCCCGTATCATCCCGGTGCTGGATCAGCATTTTTGTCATGTTCTGGCGCATACTGGGCAAAATCATGACGGCAGGCTGAAAGACATTTTCTTTCATGAACTGGGTTTGAGGGCGCCGGATTATCATTTCGATATGGAAACGGCCTCAATGGCTACAATGCTATCCGGTCTGTTCCTCGGGGTTGAGAATGCGTTGCTGAGCGAACGGCCTGATGCGCTTCTGATACTCGGCGATACCAACAGTGCGCTAAGCTGCATTATCGCCAGAAAATACGGTGTTCCCATCTATCATATGGAGGCGGGAAACCGCTGTTTTGACAGGGACAGCCCGGAAGAAGCCAACCGCCGTATTGTCGATCACAGCAGCGATTTCAATCTGGCCTATTCCGAGGCCGCCCGCCGCAATCTGCTGCGGGAAGGACTGCACCCCAGCCGCGTATATGTGACCGGCTCCCCCCTGTATGAAGTCGTCGGGCACTATTCCGCCCATATCCATGAGAATGACGTGCTGCAAAGGATGGGGCTGCGGACAAAAAAATATTTCGCCGCCAGCATACACCGTCAGGAAACGGTCGATGACAGCGGCAGGATCAGGGACATCTTCACCGCGCTTGAGGCCCTTCACCAAAAATATGAATGGCCGATCATACTGTCTGTACATCCGCGCACCAGGCTGAGGATGGAACAATTTGGCGTCACAACATCCCAGGGCATACAACTTATGCCACCATTCGGTTATTTCGACTGGTGCCGCCTGCAAATGTCTGCGGCATGTGTGGTTTCCGACAGCGGCACCATTAGTGAAGAGGCCGCCATACTGAATTTCCCGGCCGTCACGCCGCGCAATGCGATGGAGCGCCCGGAAGCACTGGAATGCGGCAATGTAGTGCTATGCGGTATGTCGCCGGAAACGATTGCGCAATCTGTTGATTTGATGATGGCGCGCGCCTCGGGCGGCGCATGCCAGATTCCGGATGCCTATCGGGTCCCGGACGTATCGCACAGAGTGGCCGCTCTCATCACCGGCACCTGCAAACTGGCGCAAGCCTGGCCCCATTGAGATTATTTATGGAGTAAATTTATGCCTCGTGAAGATTGGGAAAAAAATACGCTTGAAAATATTTTCAAACCAGCCGGTCTGTGGCCCGAGGGAAATATCAATACGGTGCTGGATGTTGGCTGCGGGCTTTCGCTGAAATCGCAATATATCCAGGCCGATATACGTGTCGGGCTGGACATTTACCGGCCCTATCTGGAAAAAATTGACGCCAAGGTGCCTTATGTCTGCATCAATGCGGAGGCGGACAAGATCGATAGCCTGTTTTTACATAAGTCCTTCGACATAGTCACACTGCTTGATATTGTCGAGCATCTCGAAAAACCTGAGGCGCTGGAGCTGATAGACAAAGCCGGCAAACTGGCCAGGCGAGCCGTAGTGATTGAGACGCCGCTAGGGTTTCTGCCCCAGAACATGGACATTCTTGGGCTTGGGGGCGATCATTTTCAGACCCATAGATGCGGATTCGAAGCCGAAGAACTGGAAGCCATGGGATATGACGTCATCATACGCACCTATGAACTGGCAAAGGTCAAACGCCACACCAGCGAAGAATCTCCAGCCTGCATCCAGATGATAGACGCCATCAAGCGCTACGACAGAAACTGAGCAATTAACAATGGATGCAAAATCGCCAGCTTTCAAATATAGCACCGATCTATCGGACAAAACGATACTGGTTACCGGGGGCACGGGAAGTTTTGGCGGTGTCGTTGTTCGGCGGATGCTGGCTCGTAACTGCCGCGCTGTACGGATACTCAGCCGGGACGAGGCGAAACAATATGCCATGCGCGAAGCGCTGGATGATCCGCGCCTGTCATTTTATCTGGGTGATGTCCGTGACCGCTCCAGTGTGGATCTTGCCATTCGCGATGTCGATCTGGTGTTTCATGCGGCGGCTCTGAAACAGGTGCCGAATTGCGAATCTTTCCCTGATCAGGCGGTCCTGACAAATGTGCTCGGCAGTCAGAATGTCCTACGCTCAGCCGTCGAGCATCATGTCGAAAAAGTCGTTTGTCTGAGTACAGATAAAGCGGTTCATCCCGTCAACGTCATGGGAATGACCAAGGCATTGATGGAAAAGAACGTTCAGGCATTGTCAAAAAGCATCTGGTCAGATCATAAGACAATTTTATGTGTCGTCAGATACGGAAATGTCCTGTATTCACGCGGCTCTGTTGTTCCTTTATTTATAGATCAGATAAGGCGCGGCACGCCCATAAGCCTGACCGTACCGGAAATGACGCGTTTTTTGCTGCGGCTTGACGACGCCGTCAGCCTGGTTGAGAGCGCGCTCATATCCGGAAGTCCCGGCGATATTTTCATCAAAAAATCTCCGGCGAGCACAATAGCCGATCTTGCCGAAGCGGTGCGCATATTGTGCAAAAGTAATATACCTATCCGCACCGTCGGAGCCAGGCCTGGTGAAAAATTACACGAAACACTCGCGACCGCTGAGGAAATTCAAAAAGCACATGATCTTGGCGATGTGTTGCGCATTCCCATGAACCCGTCAGATCTGATTGATCCTAATCCTGAACTTTCAAAAAGCTATACGCTGGCTGATTATACATCTGAAAACACAAGAAGATTGTCCCTGAACGAAGTTGTGTCACTTCTCGCAAGCCTGCCGGAACTACAAAGCGCATTGGTCCATGCATGAAGAAACTGTTGCTGATCGGCAGTAACGGCATGCTGGGAACGGCGTTAAACCATGTGCTTTCACAAAGGTGCGCGGTTTCAACGCTGGACCGGAGCCAGTTTGATATTGCCAGAGGCGACTGGAATAAACTTTCCGTCGCGGGCTTTGATTATGTCATCAACGCCGCTGGTATCATTAACCGCCGTCAGGAAGATTCTGCAAGCTTTTACGCGGTAAATTCTATTTTTCCTCATGCCCTGTCCGCATTATGCGCGCGCAGCGGGGTGCGTTTGATTCACTTCTCCACCGACTGTGTTTTCGATGGCCATCAGGCGCCCTATTTCGAAAACTCGCCCAAACTTGCTAATGACGTGTACGGAAAAAGCAAATCGCTTGGTGAACCAAATCTGGCGCTTGTTATACGCACATCAATAATCGGGCCTGAAATCCAGAATTTTTATAACCTTCTTTGCTGGACTTTATCTCAGGATCATATCAACGGTTTTACCGATCATTTATGGAACGGCGTAACGACATTGGAGCTATCGCTGCTGGTTGGGCGGATTATAAAGGAATCGCTCTATACAGAAGGCGTTAGGCACATTTTTTCAGACGATTTCTCCAAATATGATCTTGTAAAAATGATATGCAGAAATTTCAGGCATAACGCGACTGTTTCTCCGGCGCGTTCCACTGTGCCTCGTGATACGCGGCTTCGCACAAGACATCCGGATTTTATCCGTTTGCTTGGCATAAAAGGCATGGAACATCAGTTGGCGGATTTATTGGCCGTCACAGATCCTAATGGACGTTGGATAAATTTAAGGAGCGCCGTCGCATGACCCGTTCACATCCACGCGCGTCCATAGTGATCCCAACCTATAACCATCTGCATTTTCTGCCCAAAGCCGTTGACACAGCGCTGGATCAATCCTTTGAGGATTTCGAAGTAATTGTGGTGAATGATGGATCGACGGATGACACCAAACAATGGCTGGATGCCCGCCGGCATCCAAAGCTGCGCGTCATTCATCAGGAAAACAAAGGGCCGGCCGGCGCCATCAATACCGGAATGCAGGCGGCCAGGGGCGAGTATGTCACCTGGATGTCCGCGGATAATTACTGCGCCAGCTATTTCGTCGAGGCTTTCGTGGCCGCCCTGGATAGCAATTCTGATAATTCTTTCGCCTACTCTCCCTATTATGTGATCGACGGGCAAGACGAAGTTCAATCAATATATTTCGCCAGCGTTATTGCGCTGCGTGAGCTTGTCACCAGAACCGGTCATCATCGCGGCAACGCCAGTTTTATGTACAGGAAATCAGTGCATGCCGAGGTGGGCATGTACAATGGATGGACGTGCGATCAGGATATGTGGGTGAAAATTCTGGAGCGGTACAAATCGGTATTTCTGATTGAACCCATGTATTATTACCGCATCCACAAAAGTATGGCGACACAAACCAGGCAAAGCGAAATCGGCGAGGAAAGCCCCAGAATTTTACAGAATTTTATGCAGCGAAATAATGGGGGCGTTAGTGAGCAGATCTTGAGCCGCATGTATCCCGCGCTTCTCAGAAATTCCAGGCTTATTCCCTCGGCGCTCGCCGATTTGTCGGCGCGAATGTTCAACAATGGCTTGCGAGTTGAGGCGCTTTCATATCTGAAAGTCACTCTTTCGTCTTACGCAATTGATGATTTACTGCGGCCGCTATTAAATTTCATCGCCTTGTCAATGATGGCAAAAATTGATCCAATGGCGCATATTCAGGAGGCTCTTGCAAGCAACAAACTTCTGACTGCGGAAATGAAAGCAGCGATGATTTCCATTGCGCAAGGCGCAATATTGCTCAACGGATTAAAATCCAAACCAGATATTTTCCTTATAGAGCATGAAACGATGCCGCTTAAATATGATATGCCCGAAATATTTTCCTACACCACCTGGAAAAATGGCCCGGTAAATAAGCCTCTGCCGGCCCTGTAGCGCCAAGTAAGGGTAATCGATCAGCCCGGATAATCCGGCGCGTTGGCGTCGCGGGGTGAAATGATGGCGGGCGGCAATGGCCAGTTGATGCCAAACGCCGGGTCGTTCCAGCGCACCACGCGGGCCAGATCCGGCTCGTAAAATCCGCCCATATGATAAAGCAGTTCTGTGCCGTCCGTCTGGCTGATGAAGCCATGCGCGATGCCGCCATCAATGAACAGCGCCCGGCCATTCTGGCCGCTTAGCTCCACCGCTTCCCATTGGCCAAATGTGGGTGATCCGGCGCGCACATCCAGCGCCACGTCATAAATGACACCACGGATACAGCGCACGATCTTTGGTTCCGGCGCGCGCATATCCTGATAATGCAGGCCGCGCAATGTCCCGCGTTTCAGATTTTGCGACAGATTGGTCTGCACCGTGTGAAACTTTATCCCGGCATCCGCAAGTTCGCGCTCACAAAAGCTGCGCAAAAAACCACCGCGTTCGTCGCGCTGCCACCCGGTCTCAAGCAGCACGACACCCGCAATCCTTGTGGATACGGCTCGCATCGCCCTAATCCAGCAGACGCAGCATGGGGATGGGAACGGCGAATTTCCCGCCCCATTCCCTTATGCCGGCCATATTTGCGGAAATTTCACCGGCCAGATTCCAGGGCAGGATCAAAACATAATCCGGACGCGCGGCGAATATCGCGTCAGGCGCATAAACGGGAATGTGGCTGCCGGGCAGATAGCGGCCCTGCTTGTGCGGATTACTGTCCACGGCGAAGGCAATCTGTTCCGCCGTCACACCGCAATAATTCAGCAGCGTGTTGCCCTTGGCCGCCGCGCCATAAGCCACAATTTTTTTGCCGGCGCGCGCAGCATCATCAAGAAATTTCAGCAGCGCCTGTTTCACCAATTGCGCGCGCACCTCAAAACCCTGATAGGTTTCCAGAACATCCATGCCCGCATCTTCCTCACGCTCCCGCATGTCGAACAGCGCATCCCCCGTCTCATATTGCGCCGTCAGATGGCAGGCATAGACCCGCAGACTGCCGCCATGCGTTGGCAATTCCTCCACATCGAACGCCCGCATGCCATGCGCCGCCAAAATCCGTTCCACCACGGACAGCGACAGATAGGAATAATGCTCATGATAGATGGTGTCGAACTGCGCCTGCTGAATCAGATTCATTAAAGAGGGAAATTCAATCGTCCACACGCCTTCGGGCTTCAGCAGCACCGCAAAGCCCGCGGCAAAATCATTAATGTCCGGCACATGCGCCAGCACATTATTTGCCGCCATCAGATCGGCTGAGTGGCCCTGGGCTTTCAGGCGCTGCGCGGTTTTGACGCCGAAAAACGCCACATCCGTCGTCACACCCTGTTGACGCGCAACCGCTGCGACATTGGCGGCTGGCTCAATTCCCAGAACCGGAATGCCCGCCGCCACAAAATGGCGCAGCAGATAGCCGTCATTGCTGGCGATCTCAACCACTTTGCTATCTGCATTTATTCCAAAACGCGCAATCATCGCGGCAGCGTAAACCCGCGCATGTTCAACCCAGCTGGCGGAGTATGAGGAAAAATAAGCATAGTCGCTGAAAATATCTTCGGCCGGCACAACCGCATCCACCTGCACCAGAAAACATTCACCGCACACGCGCGCATGCAACGGATAGACAGGCTCGGCCAGTTTCAGCCTTTCTTCGGCCAGAAAGGAATTGGCAAGCGGCATACTGCCCAGATCAATCAGGCTTTGCGTCAGCGGCGCATGGCAAAACCGGCAAACGGGCGCCGCTTGCGGCGCAATCAGGCTCACGGCCAGACTTTCCAGGGCGGCTTACCCTCCGACCACAGACGATCCAGCAATTGTTTGTCACGCAACGTATCCATCGCATGCCAGAAACCATCATGCCGGTAAGCGCCTAATTGGCCGTCGCGCGCCAGGCCCTCCAACGGGGATTTTTCCCACACGGTGGCGTCATTTTCAATGCGGTCTATTACGCCGGGATTAAGCACGAAAAATCCGCCATTGATCATACCGCCATCACCTGGCGGTTTTTCAGCAAAATAGGTGACCTTGCTTTCACCAATATCCAGGGAGCCAAACCTGCCCGGCAGATGCACGGCGGTAACCGTTGCTTCAACCCCCATACGCCGGTGAAAATCTATCAAATCTGCAATATTAATATCGGAAACCCCATCGCCATAGGTCATGCAGAAGGGTTCGTCCGGATCAAGATGATGCGCAATGCGCTTCAGCCGCCCGCCGGTTTGCGTATATTCACCCGTATCAATGATCGTCACGCGCCACGGCTCGGCATCGCCTTTATGATAGGTTATGCTGTTGGCGCGCAAATCCACGGTCACATCGGATGCGTGCAGCACATAATTGGCGAAATATTCCTTAATCATATAGCCGCGATAGCCGGCGCAGATCACAAAATCATTCAGCCCGTAATGGCTGTAAAGCTTCATGATATGCCACAGCATGGGCTTGCCGCCCACTTCGATCATCGGCTTGGGGCGCAGATGCGATTCTTCCGATATGCGGGTGCCAAGTCCCCCCGCGAGGATAACAGTTTTCAACGGCTGGCCTTTCAGAACACCCCGAACCACAGGGCGGTGCGAGGCCGAATATTACCCAAGCCCCGAAGTTCGGCCAGCAGTTTTTCTTATCCGCCCCTAATATGCCGTTGATTGCCCGGCGGAAGAGCCGTCCCAGACAGAGGGTTCAATCTCATATTCGCCTTCTTTATTTTGCGCGGGCGCCAGCAGCCGGCCCATGCCGCCTGCAATATGCGCCCGGCAGGCCTCGGCCAGCGCCTTGCGGCTGGCAAAATCGGCCGCCGCAAGGGGCGGATGGAAATGCAACCGGGCCGGCGCATTGGGACGCCGGAGCACAGACAAGAGGTGCGGCAGCATCGCCATTTCCCCGCACCAGGCCAGCGAGGCGTCCGAACCGCCACGCAGCATGTCGGGATAGGCAATGCTCACCGGCTGCACCCGGACCTCATATACGCCATCGGCAGCGGCAAGCATGGTTGATTTGAACGGCAGCAGCTTGCCGCCATCGCCGGTGGTGCCTTCGGGAAATAGAATCACATTGCGGCCCGCCTGCAAATGCGAACGGATTATTGCCACCTCACCGCCCACCTGCGCAACCTGCCGGGTGATGAATATGCAGCGCCGCATGCGGGCCAGCCTGCCCAATAATGGCCAGTCCGCCACTTCGCATTTGGCGACGAACACGGCGTCCAGTTTCATGCCCAATACGATAATATCCAGCCAGGACACATGATTGGCCACATACAGCGCCGGCCCATGCTTCGGCCCGCCTGGATGCGCCTGGCCGGATGCGCGAAGCTGGACGCCAATAATATGGCCAACGGCGCCAAACCATAGCGCCGCGACGCGGCGCTGCAGGCTGTCGGTCCGGCCGAACCTGTAGACCGGCATAAGTAACAGGGTCACGCATAAAAATGCTGTCAGTCGGCTGGCTGAGCGAAGTTGCGTGAGCGTCCGCATCATACGGCGTCCCGGTAGCGATTGGCATAGCTGGCGCTTAATTCACCCATCATCACCATCACGCAGACATCGACCGTGTTGAAACTTTTATCGATGACCGCGCCATCGCCGACCATGGCCCCCGCCCCGATATAACCGCGGATAAGAGGCGGCATCTGGCGCAGCGCACGGCGCCGGTCAAGCGCGCTTTCGCAACTGCGCCGCATCTCCACAAATTGTCCGGGATGCGCCACGGGGCGCAGCGCCTCCGGCGCCAGATGATGGCTATGCAGATAGCTTAGCGCGTCCGCCGCCGCGTCCGGATCGGTTCCGGGAAAACTGGCGCAGCCAAACATGATATCAATTCTGTGCTCCGCCACATAGGCGCCAAGCCCGCGCCAAAGCATGTCCAGCACCGCGCGATTGCGATAGTCCGGGTGCACGCAGGAGCGGCTCAATTCCAGTATTTCGCCCGGATAGGATTTTACCTGAGCCAGATCGAATTCCGATTCGGTGTAAAAATTCTGATTGGGCGCCAGCGCCTGACGCCGCGTCAGCCGATAGGTGCCGGCAATGCGCGGGGCGCCCCATTCATCCGTCTCATGATTATCGATGACCAGCAAATGGTCGCAAATCCTGTCAAAACAGTCCGCATCGCGGCGTTCCGACAGTTTCCACGGGTTGGCCTGCGCCCCCATTTCCTCGTAAAATACCTGATATCGCAGACGCTGGGCCGATCGGATTTCGCAATCGCCGCGCGCCAGGCGGAGATCAAACCGGCAATCATGCGTTCTGTTCTGGTCTTGCATGCCGTTTCCCTCTTCTCATGTGGAAGATGGGCGAGCTATGCGGGCGGCTTATGACCTTTGTGTCACGATGCGATGAATCCTTCGTGACAATAGGTAAATAGAACCAAATTACCTCAGTTTTTTACCGTTTTAGGACGCATGCGGATAGTTTTCCAAAGGCTTTTGACGGTCAAAATAACCTCCTCCCCGGCCCTGAAATCACCGTCTATGAACAAAATCTCCGCTGTCTGGCGAATCAGTCCGGGGCGGCATTCAACCAGATCCCCGATTCGCGCTGGCGCCAGAAACGACACATTCATGGAAAGTGTCACAATATGATCGCCGCCATTGGCGGCGAAGGCGGCTTGGGCAACCACCATATCGGCAAAACTCATCAGCATACCCCCATGAGCAATGCCCGCCATATTTGTGTGTTCCTGACGCACCTGAAATGCGTAGGAAACTCCCCCGCCGGATTCGCGCCGCTCATAAAATGGGCCAATAATATGCTCAAACGGATCGGGTGAACCGGTAATGACCTGATAGCCCAGCGCCAGGATGGCGTTTTGCCCGGTCATTTCGCCCCCAAAAGCTTGATGATCCCCGAGGAAGTCATGATCAGCTCACCCCGGGCGCGAATTTCACCGCTGGTAAAAATCAGGGCGCTGGTTTTGCGGCTGATCCAGGCCGTCGCCTCCAGCCAGCCCTGCCCCGCCAGGCCGATAAAATCGCATTGCAGTGACAGGGTGCTGAGCATAACGCCGCCGGTGGCGCTCTTAACGGCCCCGATATGGGCATTATCTGAAATGGCGAGCAGCATCCCCCCGTGCACCGACCGGCCGCGGTTCAGATGCATATTCTCAATCCGTATCAGCAACGAATATCTGCCATCCTCTGCGCAATGGGCATAATAGGGGCCGGTCAGGCTGCTGAATGGGCCGCCGGTCAGCAGTGTGTGGCTCGGCGGGGGCATGGCTGGCGGGGGTGTTTCAAGCATTTACTTTATTCATGGTATGAGAATATGCGAATCTGCACCTTACGGAAGATGCAGCCGGAACTGAAGGCGCATTTGAGATAGGGAGGAATGGCAATGAAATATCTGCACACCATGGTCCGGGTGAATGATCTGGATAAATCACTGGCTTTTTATTGTGACGGGCTGGGGCTTGTCGAGATGGGGCGTTTTGAGGTGAAAGAGGGCCGGTTCACGCTGGTTTTTCTGGCGGCGCCGGGCAATGAAATGGCGCAGGTGGAACTGACCCATAACTGGGACAGGGAAGAATTTGGCGAGGCGCGCAATTTTGGCCATCTGGCCTATGAGGTGGAAGATATTTATGCGGCCTGCGATCGCCTGATGAAAAAAGGCGTCATCATCAACCGGCCGCCACGGGATGGCCGCATGGCCTTTGTGCGCTCACCCGATAATATCTCCATTGAATTATTGCAGGCCGGCAAAGCCCTGCCAGCGGCCGAACCCTGGGCCTCTATGCCGAACATAGGGCATTGGTAAGCCTCCGCGAATGAAAGTCAATTTTCGCTACGCCGCACTTTCAGGCATTGTGCTCATAACGATCATCGCTTACACGGCCTATTGGTTCAGTCTCGCGGAAGAAATCGTATATGGCATAGCTAAATGGGCCGAGGCGCGGCGCGGCGAAGGTATGGTGGTTGAATATAGCGCGCTTGAGGTGACCGGATTTCCGCTGCGTGTGCAGCCGCAGGCGTCTGATGTGCGCATTTCAGGCCCCGGCGCTGATCCCGCCTGGGAATGGCGTTCCGCACGGCTGGTTGGCAATGTGCTGCCCTACAGCCTTAATCGCATTGTCCTCAGCACGCCGGAACCGCAAGACATCCGGCTACGGATCAATGGCGGAAAGCCGGAAAATTATCTGCTGAAGCCGGACAGCGCCTTTGCCAGCCTCACGCTGAAAAAGGGCCGGCTTGTTCGCGCGGATATGGATATCAAGGGCGGTATGCTGAAAGGCGGGCGCCTTCAGGCTGGCCCCCTGAATATCCGGCGGGCGCAACTGCATTGGCGCATGGGCGAAAATGGCGCGCCGCAGGGTCTGCAAAACCCTGTCATGTTCGACCTTTCCGCAAAGCTGGAAAATATGGATTATCCGGGATTTGCCGGATCGGCGCTGGGATCGCATCTGACGCTGATTGCGATGACGGCGGCAATCGAGGGCGCTTGGCCCTCCGGAACGGGCGTAGCCGCCATCCGCGAGTGGCGCGATGCGGGCGGCGTGGCGCAGCTCAAGGCCGCTGAAATTGACTGGGGTCCGTTAAAGCTGAAAATGGCGGGCACCCTGGCGCTGGATGAAAAAGACCGGCCGATCGGGTCGCTGACCGGGCAGCTTGCAGGCCATGAGGGCCTGATCAAGGGGCTGCTGGATGCGGGCCAGCTTAATCAGGACGAAGCAGACGCCGCAAATACCGGGCTTGGCCTTATCGCCATGGCGGCGGGCGGCAAGAATGGCGAACTGAACCTTCCGCTGGTGCTGCAGGATGGTGAAATGTTCATTGGCCCTTTGCGCATCGCCAAACTGAAACCGCTTTATTAGGATATTTTATCCCCTGGCGGCGTCTTGCGCGCGGCGCGCCCAAAATCCGGTTCCGCCGTATCTTGTCCGGCCTCGATGATCTGTTTGCGGATGGCGCGGGTGCGGGAGAAGGCATCGAACAGAGCATCGCCATCGCCCCACCGGATTGCCCTTTGCAACGCGCTGATATTTTCTGAAAACCGCCCCAGCATTTCCAATACCGCTTCACGATTATTCAGAAATATATCGCGCCACATGGTCGGATCGCTGGCGGCGATGCGCGTTGAATCCCGAAATCCGCTGGCGGAATATTTGATCACTTCGGTTTGCGTGACTTCTTCCAGATCGGCGGCGGTGCCAACCATATTATAGGCGATCAGATGCGGCAGATGGCTGACGACCGCCAGCACCAGATCATGGTGTTCGGGCGTCATGAAATCAACATTGCTGCCGCAGCGCTGCCAGAAGCGTGTTAACCGGTCCACCGCGCCGCGATCCGCGCCCGGCGGCGGCGTCAGGATACACCAGCGATTGTCAAACAATTCCGCAAAACCCGATTCCGGCCCGGAAAATTCGGTGCCCGCCACCGGATGGGCGGGAATAAAATGCACGCCTTCCGGCACGAACGGGCCAATATCGCGCACGACGGCGGTCTTCACCGAACCCACATCCGTAACAATGGCGCCCTGTTTAAGCGATCCCTGAATTTCCTGCGCCAGCGCGCCATAGGTTCCAACCGGCGCGCAGAGAATAACCAGATCGGCATTCTTCACGGCTTCCGATGGTGTGGCCGCAACGCTGTCAACAAACCCCAACCGCTGGGAAATTTTCCGGGTTTGTTCGCTGCGCGCCGCGCCAACAATATGCCCCGCCAGCCCCGCGCGTTTTGCCGCCCAGGCAATCGAAGACCCGATCAGCCCCAGGCCGATCAGGGCGATACGATCAAATTTTCCGCTTTCATCCGGCATGTGTCTTGCCCTGCGTAAATTCCGTCATGATACGGATGAAATCGCGGTTCTCGGCCTCTGTGCCCACCGTTACCCTCAAGCATTGCGGCAGGCCATAGCCTTCCATGCGCCGTACGATCATGCCGTTGCGGCGCAGAAAATCATCTGCGGCGGCGGCGTTACGCCCGGGCTCCGCGGGAAAAGACACCAGCAGAAAATTCGCAACGCTTGGGTCGCTAAAAAGGCCAAGCTTGCGCAGTTCTTCTTCCAGCCAGCCCCGCCATTTTTCATTATGATCAATGGCCGCCTGGGTAAACGCTGTGTCCTGCAAGGCGGCAATGCCTGCCGCCTGTGCGGGCAGGCTGACATTGAAAGGCCCGCGCACCCGGTTCAGCACGTCTATAATATGCGCCGGGCAATAGGCCCAGCCCAGCCGCAGCGCCGCCAGCCCGTAAATCTTGGAATAGGTTCGCGTCATCACGACATTATCGTGTGTCGAGACCATTTCGATGCCGGCTTCATAATCATTGCACCGGACAAATTCGGCATAGGCCGCATCCAGCACCAGCAGTATGTCATCACGCAACCCGGCGCGCAGACGCCGCACTTCGGTGGCGCTGACATAGGTGCCGGTCGGATTATTCGGATTGGCCAGAAATAATATGCGCGTGGCGGGCGTCACACAGGCCAGCAGGGCATCCACCTGGGCGGTGTGATTTCTTTCGGGCGCCGCAACCGGCTTGCCGCCCGCCGCCAGCGTGGCGATTGGATAGATCGAAAACCCGTGCGCGCTATAGACCATTTCATCGCCCGGCCCGATATAGGCCTGACAAAGCAGGTGCAACAGCTCGTCCGAGCCATTGCCGCAAATGATGCGATCCGCCGCCAGGCCATAATGCGCCGCAATCGCCGCGCGCAAATCGCTTGAGGCGCCATCGGGATAGCGGTGCAGCTTTTCAGCCGCCGCCTGATAGGCGGCGGCCGCCTTGGGGCTCGGCCCCAGCGCGGATTCATTGGACGATAATTTGCAGGCATTCTCTATGCCGGCAAGCTTCGATACGCCAACCTCATAAGGTTTGACGTTCAATATTCCGGGTTTTGGCTTGATCGGGCTCACAGAATTATCAGCTCTGGGACGGCAACCGCAGCGGCTCGGCATAGCCGCCCGCCACCACAATACGCTCCAGCAGCTTCTCCTCCGACGCCACCGCCCGGGCAAGCCGGATATCATCGTCGGTGATATAGCCGGGCGTGTCGAACAGCATCAGATGTTTGTCGTGCTTGCCGGTATCCAGAGGCCGGCAATCAATGCCGCAATCCATCAACAGCCGCCGCACAGCGGCGCGGCTCATTTCGTTGCGGCAGAACGCCACCAGAAAACTGGTGTCATCGCCGGTATTTTCGCGATCAACCAGCGCCACCGCCACAGCATCACAGCTATTTTGTCCATCCGTGCGCAGGAAAGGCAGCCGCGCCACGATGCGGATGCTTTGATGCGCCAGCGCCGGCCACCAGTCGCCGCCCGGATCGCCGCCGCCCGGCAGCGGCAGAACGCCAACCACGCCCTTGCCCTCGCCCACCCGTTGCAATACCTGCGCCGCGCTATTGTAAAGCGTGGACGGCGCAACAGAGCCGAAATGCCAGCGCGCGACATTCTGATAACCAGCCGGATCGTTGGAACCAAATATCGCCACATCAAACGGCCCCTGCATACCGCTGGAGGCCGAGATCAACTCCCGCCACATGCGGGCAATGGCCGCAACCGGAAAATTGCCGCTATGGCGCGCCACCAGACGCCGCATAATCATGGCCTCGCGGCCGGGCCGCATGGCGAAAACCGGCGCGTCAGGATCTTCCGCCATTTTGGTGCGGGCAATATTTTGCACGATCTCTGCGCGCCGCAGAAATAAATCATGCGCCGCATCATCGATCTGATCGATCTCTGCGCGAAGCCTGGAAAGAAGTTCAGAACTGTCCGTCATGTCCGTACTATGTTAACCGCAATTTGAATTAAACTGCCGGGGGGCTATTGTTTAGGCCGCAAAGGCTGGCGACGCAAAGGATTTTGGGATGAAAATCAACCCGCAAGCCGGTAAAACCTGTTAAGTCAATTACTAACATAACTTAGTCAGCGGGGAACGAAAGAAATGCCGGAAACTTATGTCATTGCCGGAGCGGGCCATGCGGCGGGTCAGATTGCCCAGAGTCTGCGCAGTTCCGCCTGTGATTTTACAGGCCGGCTGATCATGATCGGCGAGGAACCCTATCTGCCCTATCAGCGGCCGCCTTTGTCGAAACAGTTTCTGGCGGGCGAGATCGGGCTTGACCGGGTTTATTTCAAACCTCCGGCTTTTTATGAAAAATTCAATGTCGAGACGATGCTGAACCACAAGATTGTCAGCCTGGATCGCCAGTCAAAGCAGCTACAGCTCGCCGATGGCGCTACGATTGGCTATGACAGGCTGGTCTTCGCAACCGGCTCGCGGGTGCGCACCATTGCCGCGCCCGGTGTCAATCTGTCCGGCATTTTCTATCTGCGCACGGTGGATGACGTCGAGGCCATTCGCGCCAGAATCAAACCCGGCGGCAGGCTGGTCATTGTTGGCGGCGGTTATATCGGGCTGGAGGTCGCGGCGGTCATGGTCAAACATGGTCTGGACGTGACTGTGGTTGAAATGGCGCCCACGGTTCTGGCACGTGTGGTGGATAAGCAGGTGGCGGAATTTTTCGCATCCGTGCACCGCAAGGCCGGGGTGAAAATCGAAAACGGCGTCGCCGTGCAGGGCTTTGCGGGCAATGGCAAGGTCGAGCGGGTATTATGCGCCGATGGCCGGGAGTTTCCGGCCGATCTGGTAATTATCGGCGTCGGCATCGTGCCCAATGTGGAAGTGGCGCAGGCGGCGGGGCTGGCCTGCGACAATGGCATTACCGTCGATGAATTTGCGCGCACCGAGGACCCGGCCATTTTCGCGGCCGGCGATTGCGCCAACCATCCCAACCGGCTGCTGGGCCGAAGATTGCGCCTTGAATCCGTGCATAATGCGCTGGAACAGGGCAAGACCGCGGCGCTGGCCATGTGCGGCAAGCTGGTCGAATATGCCCAGGTGCCCTGGTTCTGGTCGGATCAATATGATTTGAAATTACAGATTGTCGGCCTGTCGGGCGCGCATGACAGTGTGGTCATCCGCGGCAGCATGGAAAAGCACGCCTTTGCGGCCTTTTATATGAAAGGCAATGTGATTATCGCGGTTGACGCCATCAACAGCCCGCAGGAATTCATGGCGTCGAAGCAATTGATCGCCGGCAAAACTCCCATCGATCCGGAAAAGCTCGCTAATTCACAAGTGCCGATGAAGGATGTCGCGGCTTAGAGCAATTAATATTGATGCTCGGGCAGCCGCACGACAAGGCCGTCAAGCGCCTTGGAAACCTTGATCTGGCAGCACAGGCGGCTGTTCTCTTTTACCTCGGAGGCAAAGTCGAGCATGCTTTGCTCCATCTGCTCTTTTGTGCCCACTTTGGAAACCCATGCCGGATCGACATAGACATGGCAGGTGGCGCAGGCGCAGGCCCCGCCGCAGTCGCCATCAATTCCCGGGACGAGATTTGTGACCGCGCCTTCCATGACCGAAAGGCCTTCGGTCACGTCCACCACATGTTCGGTCCCGTTGAATTCAATGTAAGTGATTTTTGGCATGGTTGTGTCACTTTTATGCTGGTTTATGCTGGTGGCGCTGTATATGGCATCCGGCAGGACAAATCAACATGCCCACTTGGAACAATAGGCAATTAGTCAGAGCCACCCGGCTCTTGCTAATGAGGCCAAATTGCTCTGGAAATTAATGTGTTAGAGCGGCGGGAACATGACCGAATTCAACCAGATCATTATGGCCGTCCAGGAGCTTGCGCAAAGCCGCATCGCCGGGCGCGCGGATTTGTATGACCCCGCAACGCCCTTCCCGTTCGACATCTGGGCGGAAATGGGCCGGATCGGCATGCTGGGGCTTGGCCTGCCGCGTGAATATGGCGGTGGGGGCATTGGCTATGCGGGGCTTACCGCGGCCAGCGCCGCCTTTGTGCGGGCGGGGCGCAATCCCGGGCTGGCCTCGGCCTGGCTGAGCCACAGCCTGATCGGGCGGCTGATTTTGGGCAAAAGCGGCAATGAAAGGCAAAAGCATGCCTATCTGCCGCTTATGGCCCGGGGCGAACTGACGGCGGCGGTGGCGATTTCCGAACCCAATGCGGGCGCGCATCCTAAACGGCTGGCGGCGACGGCGCGGCGCGACGGCGATTTCTGGGTGCTGAACGGTGAGAAAGCCTGGCTGACCAATGGCCCGATTGCCGGACTGTATATCGTGCTGGCGATCAGCGAACAGATGGGCGAGCGCAAACAGTTTAGCGCCTGGCTGGTCCCGCGCGACACAACGGGCCTGACCCAGACCGATGCCGGATCGGTGGATTTCCTGCGCCCCACAAGGCATGGCGGACTGGCCCTGCGCGATGTGCGGGTTCCGGATTCAGCCCTGCTGGGGCCGCTCGGGCAGGCGTTCGAGACCATTTCAAAGCCGCTGCGCGAGGTCGAAGACGTGCTGGGCCTGGGCATGGGACAAGGCGGCCGGGCCGCGCTGCTGGACCTGCTGACCCAATCCATAGAACGCGCGGGCGCAGCCCCATCCGAAGAGCAGTTCGGCATGCTGGGCGGGCTGGAAGCCTTGCAATCCGCCCTGCAAATTCTGACCAATGTGCTGTCGGACGGGCTGGATCACCCGGCACAGGACCCCGCCGCCCCGCTTCTCGCCGCCCGCCGGCTGTCGCGGCAATTCCTGACGGATTTCGAAAATTGCCTGAAAAGCCTGCAATTACCCGAAAATACAGAACTTTTGCGGCTTTTTCGGGATTTAACCAGGTCTGGAGGCTTGGCTAGCAGCGTAGACCGCGCTAAACAGGGGAAACTGGGACAATCTCTGATAAGGAAAGCAGGCTAAAGTGACATTGGTAAAACCGATAAAGAGCGCCGCAGGCAAAATTGATTCCATTGAGTCGATCCGCGCCGGATTTGAAACGCTGGGCTATATCACCAATCCGCAAATCGCCACCTCGATCTATCTGGCGCAGAATCTGGAAAAGCCGCTGCTGGTCGAAGGCCCCCCCGGCGTCGGCAAGACCGAACTGGCCATCGCCACCGCGAAATATCTCGGCCTGCCGCTGGTGCGGCTGCAATGCTATGAAGGGCTGGATGAATCCAAGGCGCTGTACGAATGGAAATATGGCAAACAATTGCTGTACACGCAAATTCTGCGCGAGACGCTGGGCGAAGTGCTGCAGGGCGCCAAGGGCCTGCCGGAATCGATGAAGCGCCTGCATCAGTTTTCCGATGTGTTTTTCTCCGAACAGTTTCTGGAAGAACGCCCGCTGATGAAGGCGATGCGCGCGCCGGCGGGCGCCGTGCTGCTGATCGATGAACTGGACAAGGCGGATCAGGAGTTTGAATCCTTCCTGCTGGAGCTGCTGTCGGAATATCAGATCAGCATTCCCGAAATCGGAACCCTCAAGGCAACCATCAAACCCATCGTGTTCCTGACCAGCAACAACACCCGCGAATTGAGCGACGCGCTGAAACGCCGCTGCCTGCATCTGTATATTCCGTTCCCCGACGCCGAACTGGAACGCAAGATCATTGCCGCCCGCGTGCCCGATGTATCGGTGAAGCTGCGCAATGAACTGGTGGCGTTCATTCAGGGGCTGCGCGGGCTGGATCTGAAAAAACTGCCGGCGGTCAGCGAAACCATCGACTGGGCGCGCACCCTGCTGCTGCTGCACGCCAATACGCTGGATGCGGAAATGGTGCGCACCACGCTGAATGTCATTCTGAAATTCCAGGACGATATCGAGGCCGTGGGCGCGCAACTGACGACGCTGACCGATGAGGCGTTGAAGGCGGCGGAACGGCCGTCAGGGTCGCTCTAAAAAGGAAAAAGCGATGGACCAGACACTCGGCGATTTCATCAAGGCGTTGCGCAACGCCGATGTGCGCGTGTCCAGCACCGAAGTGGTAGACGCGCATGATGTCGTTGATCTGGTCGGTTATACCGATCGCGAAATGCTGAAAAATGCGCTGGCGCTGGTTCTGCCCAAAACCGCCGATGAAAAGGGCATTTATGATTACACCTTCGACCGGTTCTTCAAATTCGATGAACTGGACGAAATGGAAATGGCCGACCGCAATGACGCCGCAGGCGAGGCCAGCATCGTGCCGCAACAGGACGACACCGCAGGCCAGCAGGGCCAGGGTCAGGGTGAAGGCGGCGGCAAGGGCTGCGCCCAGCGCGGCGCGGAAGGTGAAGGCGCGCCCGATATTACCGGCGCCGTGCAGCAGGCGGAAATACGCGAAAAACTTTCCGCTTTGTCGCAGATGGTGCTGTCGGGCGACCGCGCGGGCATTGCGGTCGCGATGGCCGAAGCCGGCGAGGCGGTGGGCCTGCGCAATATTCACATCTTCACGCAAAAGGGCCTGTATTCGCGCCGCATTCTGGAACATATGGGCCTGAAGGCGCTGAACAATGACATTACCGAATTGCGCAAACGCGATAGCGCCGACGCGCATGAACTGGCCGAACGGCTGCGCAAGGGCCGCGAATATCTGCTGTCGCAGGTGCGCGATTATGTGGAGAGCCAATTTCTGCTGCATGCCGATGTGGATGGCAGCCATCTGCGCGAGGACATACTAAGCAAATCACGCCTGACCAATATTGAACGGCGCGATTACCGCATGGTGCAGGAAATGGTGCGCAAAATGGCCAAGCGCCTGATTGCCATCCATTCGCGCCGCCGCAAGGTGTATGATCGCGGCGCGCTGGACATCCGCAAGACCATGGCGAAAAACCACGCCTATGACGGGGTGCCGTTCGACATCCGCTGGAAATCCGTCAAGATCGACCGCCCGAAAGTGGTGGCGATCTGCGATGTGTCCGGCTCGGTCGCCAAGGTGGCGCATTTCATGCTGATGTTTCTCTACAGCCTCAACGAGGTGATGCCCAAGGTGCGCTCCTTCGCCTTTTCCGGCCGCATGGGCGAGGTTACCGATCTGTTCAGGGACAGCGATGTGGAAACCGCAATGTCGAAAACCCTTGCCGAATGGGGCCAGGGCTCGACCGATTATGGCCGCTCGCTGCAGGATTTCGCCGAACTGGCGCTGAACGATATCGACAGCCGCACGACGGTGATCATTCTGGGCGATGCGCGCAGCAATTATGGCGATCCCGGCAGCGAGATCATGAAAAAGATTCATGACCGCGCCAAATGGGTGATGTGGCTGAACCCCGAGGAAAAGAACACCTGGAATTACGCCGATTCCGTGATGCGCAAATTCCAGCCCTATTGCCACCAGGTGCAGGTGTGCAATTCACTGACCCATCTGGAACGCATCGTCAGCATGGTGCTGCGCAGCGCCACGTGATTGGGTGCCGGAAGGCCTCGTTGTCATCCTTCGCTTCGCTCAGGATGACATCGCGGTGGACATGGCGAGGATGATTTCCTCGGCGTCGTAAACGCCTTCCGGGTAAAGGAATGAACACGATGCCAAAATGGCCAGTCCCCGAAGACTTGGAAATGGTAAGGCTCAACTAAGAAATCTGGCATAAGCCTGTATCCGGTCGAAGACCAGCTTTATAGCGTTTTGCGATCTGATTGAAACAAGCCTGGCTTTCTCGCATATTGTTGAACCCCTCCCTATCCCTCCTCTTTACAAGGGTAGGAAACCTCGCCGCGAATACCTGCTCCCCCGGAAAGGGGGTGGTTGGGAGAGGGTCCGGTTCAGTGTGAAAACAAGATACTCTAATGGAAAGCTAATCCTCTTTCGTCTCTCCACCGACAGTAGCCTTTGATTTCTCCTTCGGCTTGCGCGCGTCGAATGTCTTGCGCATTGTCTGCTCTTCCTCGGCGGAAAACAATTTTGCTGCGGCCGGGAAGGTCTCTTCTTCCTCTTCGTCGATATGGTGCAGATATTTGTGTTTCAGCGCGCGGAATTTGATCAGCCAACCGCCGGTCGCCATGTCGGCTTCAGCCACCTCGTTAATGAGCTTTTCGATGTCCTTATGCTCCGAAACGGAATGCCTTGATTTATCGGTGAGTGACGGCTTGGACATCATCGAGGCATAAAGGGCCTGCTCCTCGGACGCGGCGTGGCCTTTCACCTCCACCGCAAATTCCTCAAATAGCAGCTTTGGCTTGCCGGATTCGCCAAGGGTTTGGTCGAGCTTATCAAGCAACAGGCGATGCTGATCGTGATCGGCCTTGAGGCGATCGAAAATGGTCATTTGGGCAGGCCCAACTGTAGTGGCGGTATCTGGCATCAAATTTCTCCCTTTTAGGCGAGATTGCGGATGTTGGGCTCGCGTTCATAAAACCGGCGCCCGGCGGCGGCAAGGAAAGCCTTGTCCAACCCCGTCACGCCTTCGTCTTTCGTCACGCCCGCCTTGTCCAGTAGCGCTTTGCAGGCGGGTGTGTGGCCAATGGCTTTTAAATGACCGAAGGCATCCATCACGAACTGAATAACAGCCCCGTCTTTCAGCAATTTGGCGACGGCTTGTTCGGTGAGCACCAGCGCAATGGCGTCAAGTAAGCAAGATGGCGTGCCAGCCAGCTGCCCATCGGCTGCAAGTGTGCCGCCCTTTACGGAAATACCGCCAACCCTGGGCGCGATCAACATGGCCGCACCGCCTTCCTCGCGTATCGCCGCCGCCAGCTCTTCAATCAGCGCCTTGTCGGAGCCTTCGGCGAAAAGAATCCCTACCTTGCGGCCTTTAAGCATTGGCTGCGCCTGTTTCACGATGGAAAGCGCGTCGGAGAGCTTCAGCGCCACGGGATGGCGCGCGGGCGGGGATGCGGGCGGCAGATCCATAGCCAGCCCATAAGCCACACGTTTGGCCAGCGATTCATCCACATTGCGCAGATTCGCCATAACGCGCATCCGTACATGCGGTAGCGAGACCTTGGAGAGCTCGAACACCAGCGCGCTGGCGATATGTGCCTGCTCAATAGCGGTCTGCGAGCGATAGAATTGCTGCGCCTGGCTGTAATGGTCATGAAACAGTTCTGCGCGCACACGCAATTTCTGATCAGCATCCTGCGCTCTCTCGGGGCTGGAGAACGTGACGAAGCCGTGCTCCAAAGATTCCGCCGGTCCGCCATCCTCCCCGGCCTGCGCCAGACTATTCGGTTCGTAATTGGCGCGGCCCTTGGGAATGAACGTCTGCATCATGCCATCGCGCTGGAAATTGGCAAATGGGCATTTTGGAGCATTTATCGGAATCTGATGAAAATTGGTGGTGCCAAGGCGTGATTTTTGCGTATCGAGATACGAAAACAAGCGGCCCTGTAATAACGGATCGTTAGAAAAATCGATGCCCGGCACAATATTGGAGGGAAGGAACGCCACTTGCTCGGTTTCAGCGAAGAAATTATCCGGGTTGCGATCCAGCACCAGGCGGCCCACGATCTGCACCGGAATTTCCTCCTCGGGAATCAGCTTGGTGGCGTCCAGCACGTCATAGGGCTGCTTGCTTGCCCAGGCTTCGTCGAATACTTGCACACCCAAATGCCATTCCGGAAAATCGCCTTTCTCAATGGCTTCGTATAAATCCCTTCGATGGAAATCCGGATCCGCCCCCGCGATTTTCACCGCTTCATCCCATATCGTGGACTGGATGCCGAGCGTCGGCTTCCAGTGAAACTTCACAAAGCAGGAATCGCCTTTCGCGTTCACCAGGCGGAACGTATTCACGCCGAAGCCTTCCATCATGCGCAGGCTGCGGGGCAGTGTGCGGTCAGACATCGCCCACATGATCATATGCGTGGTTTCGGGCGCCAGTGACACGAAATCCCAAAACGTATCATGCGCGGTTGCGGCTTGCGGGTAGCCCTTATCGGCCTCCATTTTAACCGAATGGATCAGATCAGGAAACTTGATGGCGTCCTGGATGAAAAACACCGGGATGTTGTTACCGACCAGATCCCAGTTGCCTTCCTGTGTATAGAATTTAACGGCAAAGCCGCGCACGTCTCGCGGTGTATCCACCGAGCCCGCGCCGCCCGCCACCGTCGAAAATCGAACGAACACCGGCACGCGCTCGTCCTTATTCTGAAACAGCGACGCGCGTGTCAGCATTGGAATGGGATTCGTGCACTCAAAATATCCATGCGCTCCTGATCCCCGCGCATGCACGATGCGCTCCGGAATTCGCTCATGATCAAAATGAAAAATCTTCTCCCGCAGCGCAAAATCCTCCAGCAGCGTCGGGCCACGCGCGCCCGCGCGCAGAGAGTTCTGGTTATCCGAGATCGCTACTCCGTGATTCGTAGTGAGCAATGCCGCTGGGCGAGTTGCCGGTCGCTTGCCGGAGGGGGATTTAGCCATTGGAACTCCTTATGATTCTCATTGATTTTATAACGCTTAGCTGTTGAAACTGCTGCAACCGCTGCCACCGTGCAAAAAGGTGGAATCTGCGAACTCAGGCGTCCAAGCCAGGTCAAGGCTGGACGGATCAAACGGACTATCTTCTAAGCAGACGTCCGAGCATAATCAGCAGGCACACGCCCACGATTCCGGATATGAGGTAGCCAAGCCAGCCGGTAGTCAGAGAGCCCCCCGCATCAGGTGCGGGGGGATAAACGGCGGATCAGTATTGAAAACGCCGGTATTAGTCCTTTCTTTCCTTTTTTTGCTCAACGACAACACCATCGACCGTCTTGGTTTTGCTGGTCGTGGTGGTTGAGTTCATAAGCCCTTCCGGATCGACGACTTTTTCGCTTTGGGCTGTAGTCGTGATTTTGCCGTTAGCATCGACGTCCACATTGGTGATTGTTTTAATCGTTACATTGGCGCCTTCGGGATCAACATGCTTGGTGGTGGTGGTTTGCTTGTAGCCGCCTCGAGGCTTTTCTTCGTACTCGGTAGTCGAGGTGTCTTTCATCGTGTTCAAAAGGCCTTCTGGATCAACTTTTTTCTCGGTCGTCGTGGATTTGATTAACCGGCCCTTATCATTCACGTCGACGTCGACGTCTTTCTCATAAGAATGAACGGTGCCTCCGGTCGTCGTACGTTCCGTGGAGGTGCTGGATTCATACGCGTCTGTCTTCTCGTCAGCGGCGTAAGCTCCAGCAGACAACGCTAGAACCATGGCTGTCGAAAGCGCTAAAAGCGGGTTTTTCATAAAAGCTCCTGTAATTATCTGACCGCTGTCATCAGCAGTCACCGTCTCTCAATCTAATATTTCCCTCATAAGCGGACAAAAGGCAGATGACCATGTTTCTATAAGCTAACCGTAAATATGCTATGGGGTGCGGACTCTTTGAGTCAAAGGGCCATCGCGGAAAATAGAGCAAGGCGCAAAGGGGACATTACGCATTTAAGGCAAAGGCGCCATAACCCTTTTTGCATCACCCCAAGGACCACTATCCCCTTCCCACAAGGGGGAGGGGAAGCGCGCGTGGCGTCTCCGCAATTAATCCCGTTCCCATCATCTGGTATCGCGGGGACAAGAGATCTGATTTATCATCAGCGTTGCAAAAATTTCTTCCCCTCCCCCTTGTGGGAAGGAAATAGGGGTGGGGACGGCAGAAAAATGCGTGGAAGCAGTAGCTCAACTGAACGCCGCATACACGAGGCGTTACGCCAAATTTATCCGTACACGAACTGCCGCACAAGCTGATGCGCGATGGCGAAGGGCGGCGGGATCATGACCCCGGCGCTGGTATTGCCCTCCATCGCGGCCTTCAGATCGGCGCGGCTGACCCAGCGCGCCTCTTCCAGCTCAATCCCGTCCACCTGGATCGCATCGCTATCGGCCACCGCCGTGCAGCCGATCATCAGCGACATCGGATAGGGCCAGGGCTGGGTAAAGCGATAGGTGACCGACGACACACGGCAGGCGGCCTCTTCGAACAGTTCGCGCGCCACCGCCTCTTCAATGGATTCGCCCGGTTCGACAAAGCCCGCCAGCGCGGAATACATGCCCTTGGGAAAAATCTTCTGCCGCCCCAGCAGCGCCTTGTCGCCCAGCGTCGCCAGCATGATCACCACCGGATCGGTGCGCGGAAAATGCTGCGTCTTGCATTGCGGGCAATCGCGCCGGTAACCGCCCTCGGCGATCACCGAGGGCGCGCCGCAGGTCGAGCAGAATTTATGCGTGCTGTGCCATTTCAGAACGGCCTTGGCCTGCGCCGCGATGGATGCGTCATGCGCGTCGATGCTCATCGCCAGCCCGCGCAGATCGCCAAACTCGCCAAAGCCCTTTAGCGGGCCGCTCTTGCTGGGGTCGGTATCGGAGCCGGTCAGGTCGATGGCGAAATAGGCCCGGTCTTTTTTGTCAAGGCCCAGAAACAGCACCGTCGCGCCGCCCGCCAGCGCATCGGCAAACATATTGGGGCGCATAAAGCCCACCTCGGGCGCCCCGCCCGGTTTGGCAGGCGGCAGCGTGAAAATATTTTCCTTATACATGGGCAGCATGAAGCTGTCCTTGTGCAGCAGCCGCCCGGCCAGCCAGTCCGCGTCTGTGCGTTTATGGCTGACCCGGTCAAGCGGATTATTGGCGAAAATATTCGGATTTTGCGGCAATGCCATAAGCGGCTCCCCTGACGTTCCAGATTCGGATTATTATTGATTAATTCTTGCACAGGCGGCGCATGGCGGCAAGCCAGGGGATGCGAAGGCGCCTGTTCGGGGGCCTTGCGCCAATCCTGACTGGCCCAATCGCGTTAACCCGCGTTAACTATAAAAACATTAAAAATAACCCGCGTTAACCATGGAAATATTAAAAAAACGTAAAATTTCTTCCGCTCATGCCTGACCTTGGGGTTGACAAGGCGCGCCCGCGGCG
>JAHHGO010000149.1 GCA_023252275.1 Alphaproteobacteria bacterium | reverse complement strand
GCCGCTGTCGGCGCTGGACGCAAAACTGCGCGAAGCCATGCGGCTTGAACTGGTGCATCTGCAAAAAACCGTTGGCGTGACCTTTCTGGTTGTCACCCATGACCTGTCCGAAGCCCTGTCCATGGCCAATCGCATCGCCGTGATGCATGAAGGACATGTGCGTCAGGTGGCGTCGCCAGACCAGCTCTATGAAGCGCCCAACTGCCGCTTTGTGGCGGATTTTATTGGCAAGATAAATCTGTTTGACGGAACGGCAAGCCCCGCCGCACAGGCTGACCGGGTGCGGGTGCACACGGAAAAACTTGGCCTGATCGAATTGCAGGGGCGCGCGCAAGGCCCCGTGACCCTTGCGGTGCGGCCAGAGAAAATTCACATAGGGCATGAACCCGGCGCGCTGCTAGGGGAAATCAGGGTGCGCGGCAAGGTGACCGACATCGCCTATTTCGGCGGTTATTCCAATCTGTTTATCGATATTGGCGCGGACCAGCCGCTGATGGCGGAGATCATCAATGCGCGCCGCACCGGAGGCGCCAAAGTGACGCCGGGCGATCTGGTCTGGTGCGGCTGGCGCGCCGGGGATACGCTGCTATTGATCAGCTAGCCGCTCACTGCGGGCAGGTGAACAATATATGGCCGTCGCGCCGCGCAATGCGCCAGCCTTTTGGCGTGCGCACAAATTTGTCCCGGTAATAACCCGCCATCATCGGCCCCGGCACCTTGACCGGCTTGTCGCCATCCTGATCGGCGCGGAACAGGCTGAGATAGGTCACGCCTTCGGCGCGGTTTTCATCCAGCACATTGGTCCAGATATTGGTGAAAATATGCAGTGATTTGCGGTTGGCGGGGCGGCCCGTTAAAAATTTCATCATCGCCTCGCGGCCCTTCAGTGGCGCGCCCATGACCTCCAGTTCGCCATCTTCCGTGAACAGATCAACAAAGGCGTCATACTCAAAAAAGTCTATATGCCGGGCATAGGCGATGCTGAGTTTTTCACAGGCGCGTTCAATCGCGTCACGTTCGGCGTCGTTCATTGTGCTTCCTCCCTGTTTATTTGTTGGTTGCCGTCACGATCCAGGTGGCTGTTCCCATGCGTAATCCTTGCGCGCCATAATCAGCGGCCATTGCGGTTTTGATTTCTGAACTGACTTTCTCGCGCAGCGCAGGCGTCTGTTCGGCCAGAATCATGCGGATCGGGCCGATGCCCAGCAGAAAATCCACCGCGCCATCCAGATCCCGCCCCGCGCCAATGGTGATCAACTGGTTCTGCGGCTCCAGCTTTACATTTTTGAATCCGGCGCCTTCAAGAATGCGGGTTACGCGCGCCGGGTCGCCAAACGAAAACGGCCCCGGGTCTTCCGGGCCGGCCGGCGCGGGCATGACGACATGTTTGGCCGCAATGACCAGGCTTTTCATTACCCACGGATTTTCCTTCACCGGCCGCCATACCACCAGACACGCTCGTCCGCCGGGTTTCAGCGCCGTGCGGATATTGGCGAACGCAGACATGGGGTCAGCGAAAAACATGACCCCAAAGCGGGAAAAAACGGCGTCGGCGGAAGCCGGCGCAAATGGGTGCGTGCTGGCGTCAGCCAGCGTGAAGGCGGCGTTGCCCGCCCCGGCGGCGGCGGCGCGGGCCTGTGCGCGTTCCAGCATCGGCGCGGAAATATCAACGCCGAGCGCCTGTCCCCCGGGCCTGATTTTTTCCGCAATCGCCAGGCTGGTGGCGCCGCAGCCGCAACCAATGTCGATGACGTTTTCGCCGGGCCTGAAATTGGCCTTTGCAATGCCGGCGAGGCCGAGCGGGGCGAGCATGTTATCCAGATCATTCTGTTCCGCGGCCCATTTGCGGCCCAGTTCACCGTTCCATAGTTCCGCCTGCGCGGCATTAGCGCTGCTAGCCAGCTGCGTCATCTTCAATCCCTTCCCCTATCTTGTGGGATCATCACTGATCTGCACCAGTTGCTTGCCGAAATTGCGGCCTTCCAGCAGACCCTGAAACGCCTTCACGGCATTTTCAAGCCCCTGGGTAATGTCTTCGCGGTGCCGCACCTTGCCTTCGCGCAACCAGCCGCTAACCTCGTTCTGAAATTCATCAAAGCGGTCACGGTGATCCCCAATGACAAAGCCGCTGGCCTTCATCCGCCTGCCAATCATGCTCATCATCACCATCGACGTTCTGTCCGGCCCCTGCGGCAGCGCGGTGGCGTTATAACCGGAAATGCCGCCGCACAGCACCAGCCGTGAAAAATTATTCATCTGCGGAAATACCGCGTCAAAAACCTTGCCGCCGACATTTTCGAAATACACATCAATGCCTTTCGGACAGGCCGCGCGCAGTTCCGCCGCAAGATTGCCGCTCAGATGGCTGATGCAGGCGTCATAACCGAGCGCCTCAACCGCAAAGGCGCATTTTTCCGCCGCGCCCGCGATGCCGATCGTGCGGCATCCCTTGATCTTGGCAATCTGACCGGCCAGCGAACCCACCGCGCCGGTGGCGGCCGACACCACCACCGTTTCGCCGGCTTTGGGTGTGCCAAGCTCCAGCAGGCCATACCATGCCGTGAAGCCCGGCATGCCAAGCACGCCCAACGCCGCGCTGATCGGGGCCTGTTTGGGATCAAGCTTGCGCAGCCCCAGCGCAGTGCCGTCAATAAGGCCATATTCCTGCCAGCCGACCGTGTCGCAAAACACGAAATCGCCCGGCGCATATCCCGCCAGATTGGATTCCATCACCTGGGAAACCGTGCGCCCGGTAATCACCCCATCAATCTGCACCGGCGCGGCATAAGACGGCCCGTCATTCATGCGGCCCCGGACATAGGGATCCAGCGACAGGTAAATCACCCGGCACAGCATCTGCCCAGGACCAGGCGTTGGAACAGGACTTTCGTCAAATCTGAAATCGCTGTCCTTGGGCGCACCGGAAGGGCGGGCGGCCAGAACGATCTGACGGTTTGAAATATTACGCATGGTCTTTCCCATTTTATTATTTTGTCTCGCCGCAGGTTCAGCACACTTGCTCGCGGATGGTGGCATATTTTCATCTCGATGCCCATTGTTAAGCCAAGGCTTCGACTTATGGGTTGACTCCCGGGCGACGGGTAAGCAGAACTATCGTCAAAGCCGCGTTAGCGGCTGCAGTGAAAAACCCGCAATCAGGGGTATCGCCGGGTGAATATGGGGTTGCGGTCAAACCCGTTAAGCTGGAAACAGAATTGGCGTCTGGCAACAGCTTTGCTGGCAGCGGCGCTGCTGCTTGCGCGCAGCCTGACGCCCATGAGCCTGTTAATGCCAATGGGCCTGAGCGAAATCACCATCTGCGGCGCGCATGGCGTCGAGACGATCCTGGTGGATCAGGATATGAACCGGGTCAACCCGGATACGCCACCCAGGCCGGATACGGCACATTGCGGCATCTGTACGCTCGCGTTCGGTCTGGCCTGGGCCATCGCGCTGACGCTGGGGCTGGCGCCAGCCGCTTTCCACCTTCTGCCCCTGCGGAATAGTCTCTGGCCGCCACAGCGCCGTGATTTTGCGCTTGCCCATCCGCGCGCGCCCCCGTTCTTCGCTTAGCCACACCTGAATTGTTTTTTAGCCGCCCGGCGCAATCCTGCGTGCGGGCGTACCTATTCATGTTTGCCAAGGAAGAACCCACATGCAACCTGTGCACACTATTGCCATGCCTGTATACGCGTCCCTTTTGCTGGGAGCGATTATGTTCGCCATGCCTTTACAGACGGCCCACGCGTCCTGCGGGGCTTCGTTCTGCACCATCAACACCAACTGGAACATGCAGGGCGCCGCCCTGGAGCCCGGCTGGCGGCTTGATGTACGCACGGAATATATTGATCAGGACCAGCCCAGGTCCGGCAACCGGAATGTCGCCGTTGGCGAGATCCGCAAACACCATGACGAGGTTGAAACCCGCAACCGCAATGTGCTGGCGACACTGGATTATGCGGTGAATGACCGGCTGGGGTTTTCAATGACGGTACCGGTTATTGATCGGGACCATTCGCATATTCACAATCATCATGGCGCAAAAATTCCCGAAAGCTGGGATTTTACGCGGCTGGGGGATATCCGCCTGCAAACCCGCTATCAATGGAACATGGGTGATCAGACAAAGCCGGGTCAGAGTGCTTATGGCGTCGATCTGGGGGTAAAGCTGCCCACCGGTCAAATTCATACCGATAATTCCGCGGGATTACGGGCGGAGCGCAGTTTGCAGCCCGGCAGCGGCACGACCGATCTTTTGTTAGGCGCGTATTATAATCGCCTGCTGGCCAGCCAGGCCTCTTCCTGGTTCGTTCAGGGCCAATGGCAGCAGCCGCTGAACAGCCGCGAAAATTTCGAGCCAGGCCATCGTGTCAGCGCCGATCTGGGCTTTCGGTATGAGCTTAACAGCAGGACCGGTTTGCTGACGCAAATCAATACCCTGTTTGTCGATCGCGATCGCGGGGCGGAAGCCGAACCGGCGGATACGGGGGGGAAATTTGTCTTTTTCAGCCCCGGCGCGACATTTGCCGTAACGCCCAATGCACAGATTTATGGCTTTGTGCAACTGCCCATGTACCAATATGTGAACGGCGTGCAGCTGACGGCGGATTGGTCACTGGCGGCCGGGGTGAGCATCCGGTTCTAGCGGCGCGATGATTGGTTTTTGATTCGCTCTTCTCCCGTATCGTCATTGCGAACGAAGTGAAGCAACCCAGGAGTCCCACGCAAAGGTCTGTGATTTTGACTCCTGGATTGCCGCGCAGCTCACGCCCCTCGCAAAGACGGCAGAGGGGGGCCTACCGCCCTTTAAATTCCGGCTTGCGTTTTTCCCGGAAGGCCTTGACGGCCTCGATATGGTCATGGGTGAATGACAGCACACCCATATGCGAGGAAACAGATTCCAGCGCCTGAAACAGATCGCTGCGCAAGCCGTCATAAACCGCCTTCTTGGTCATGCGGAGGGCGAGCGACGGGCCATTGGCGAGCCGTTCGGCGAAGGCGTACGTATGCGCCATCAACTGATCATCGGGCAGAACTTTTGACACGATACCCAGCCGTTCGGCTTCTTCCGCGCTGAACAGATCGCCGGTCCAGAGCAGCTCCAGCGCCTTGGTCAGGCCAACCAGACGCGGCAGCAGAAACGCGCCGCCATCGCCAGGCGCCAGGCCGACATTCACATAGGATTCGGCAAAGCGCGCGCTGGCCGCGGCAAACCGTATATCGGCATAAAGCGTCATATCCATGCCCGCGCCGGTCGCCGCGCCATTGACCGCGCAGATATAGGGCTTGTCGAGCGCGCTGACGGCGCGCGCCACGGGATGCACCCGGGTCAGCAGATATTCCTTGAACTGATTAGGCGTTTCGTCCTTGCCCATGGTGGACAGATCGCCGCCCGAACAGAACGCCTTGCCAACGCCGGTCAACACCACCACATTGACATCCTCGCGCGCCTGGCATTCACGCAGCGCCGAGGCCCAGCCGAGCAGCATTTCATCGCTGAAAGCATTGCGGGTTTCAGGCCGGTTCAGAGTAATGGTGGCGATCTTGTTTTTAACTTCGAACAGAATATCCGGCATTGGCTTTTCCTTTGTGATGCGTTTAGCCTAGTTTTAAGCCAGCAACAGGGTAATATCCAGCATCATTGAACGGGAGCAAAATATGAGCACAACACTGCCCTTGCAGGGAATTACGGTTATCGAACTGGGCAGCAGCCTGGCCGCGCCCTATGCGGCGCTGATCCTGGCCGAGATGGGGGCCGAGGTGATCAAGGTCGAACATCCCGAAGGCGGCGATGCGGCGCGCACCTGGGGGCCGAATGGGGCGTATGGCTTTTCGCTGATGTTCGAGACCTTCAACCGCAACAAAAAATCCATCACCGTGGATTTTACCGACAAGACCGAGCTTGCCCGGTTGCGCAAGTTGATTGTGGATCGCGCCGATGTGGTGTTGCAGAATTTGCGTCCCGGCGTGGTTGAGGATTTGAAACTGGATGGCCCATCGCTTTTGCCGCAAAAACCGGCGTTGATTTATTGCAATCTCGGCGCGTTCGGCGGCACGGGGGAAATGTCGCGGCTGCCGGGGTACGATCCGCTGATGCAGGCCTTTACCGGCATGTGTGATGTCACCGGGCCGGAAGGCGGCGAGCAATGCCGGGTCGGCGTTCCGGTTGTGGATATGGGCACCGGCATGTGGGCGGCGATGGGCATTCTGACCAAATTGCTGACGCGCAAAAACAGCGGCGCGGGCGGACAGGTGGATGTGGCGCTGTATGAAACCGCCATGACCTGGATGTCCATGCCGATGGCCAGCGTGATGGCGACGGGAAAATCGCCGGGGCGCTATGGCTTGCGCGGGCCGGGCGGGCTGGCGCCCAATCGCGGCTATCAGGCGTCCGATGGCGTAATGATCATTACCGCGGGCACCAATTACCAGTTTCGCAAACTGTGCGCCGCGCTGGGGCATACAGAATGGGCGCAGGATGAACGTTTCACCACGCCGCGCGGGCGATCCAAACATGAAACCGAAATGAGCGGGCTGATCGGCGATGTCATCCACACCCAGACCCGCGCACACTGGATGGCGGTGCTGGACGGCGTCGGCGTGCCCAACGCACCAGTGCATACGCCGGTCGAGGCGTTCAACCATCCGCAGACAGCCTCCAGCGGGCTTATACAGGGATCAGCCGATGGTTCTTCGCCGCAGGTTGCGCTGCCGCTGAAATTTGATCTTGCGCGGCTGCCCTATCGCCACCGCGCGCCCAAACTCGGCGAACATAATGATCTGCTGAAATAGAGTTGGGAAATGTTCAAAGCAAACAGGGTCTGGCTAT
>JAHHGO010000148.1 GCA_023252275.1 Alphaproteobacteria bacterium | reverse complement strand
GAATCAGACCGCCAAGGCGACCGAGGAAATCGCGGCGCAGATCGGGGCAATGCAGATGGCGACGACCGATTCCGTGTCCCGTATCGGCGAGATAAGCAAGACGATTGAGGAAATTAATCAAATTGCTTCCGCCATCTCCGCAGCCGTGGAGGAGCAGGGCGCCTCAACCCAGGAAATCGCGCGCAATGTGCAGGAAGCCGCAAGGGGCACCGGCGAGGTGTCCTCGAATATCGGGGGCGTAAGCCAGGCAGCCCGTGAAACAGCCTCGGCGGCCAACCAGGTGCAGGCGGCCTCGGGCGCCCTGGCCAAAGATGGTGAAAGGCTGAAAGCCGCTATCGACAGTTTCCTGGCCGAAGTCCGTGTGGCCTGACCGGGCCAAAATCATGGCCGTTCCAATATGTCCTTTTGCCGCAATGGAAATTGTGGCAGAACAAGAAATTGCTTATAATTTCATGTGTGGTGGATTATCAATGCCATATAACTGGATTGGACTTGCCCGTGCGGTGTTCGATAAACTGATTTCATATCAGTGGATTAACATATATGGATTGGTTAACCATTTCACGATAAACAACTATTAGGTAAACGAGTTGTATCGGACGGGCGCGTAAATGAATTATAACCAGATTTTTTCCCAGGCGCTGGGCAAGCTAAAAGCCGAGGGCCGGTACCGCGTGTTTGCCGACATATCCCGGCGGCGGGGGGAGTTTCCTTATGCCGTCCATCATGTCGATGGCGGCGAACGGGAAATTATCGTGTGGTGCAGTAACGATTATCTCGGCATGGGGCAAAATCCCGAGGTCATCGACGCAATGCGGCAGGCCCTGGAAAGCTGCGGGGCCGGATCGGGTGGAACCAGGAATATTTCCGGCACCACCCATTATCATGTTCAGCTGGAACAGGAGCTTGCCAGCCTGCATGGCAAGGAATCAGCCCTGCTGTTCACCTCCGGTTATATATCGAACGAGGCGACCCTCAGCACACTGGCGAAAGTGTTGCCGGGGGCCGCAATTGTTTCCGACGCGCTTAATCACGCCTCGATGATTGCAGGCATCCGCCAGGGCGGCGGCCGCAAGGAAATATTCCGTCATAATGATGTGGCGCATCTCGAATCGATCCTGCGTACGCTTGATCTGGAGCAGCCCAAAATTGTCGCCTTCGAATCGGTCTATTCGATGGATGGCGATATAGCGCCTATCAATGACATCTGCGATGTCGCAAAGAAATACAAAGCCCTGACCTATATTGATGAAGTGCACGCGGTTGGCATGTATGGCCGCCATGGCGGCGGTGTTTCGGAGCGCGATGGGGCCGCGGCCCGCATCGATGTCATTGAAGGCACGCTTGCCAAGGCTTTTGGAATTATGGGCGGCTACATCGCCAGCAGCGCGGCGCTGGTGGATGTGGTGCGCTCCTACGCGCCGGGTTTCATCTTCACCACCTCTCTGTCTCCTGTACTGGCGGCAGGGGCTCTGGCCAGCGTGCGCCACCTGAAAAAAAATCATGTTCTGCGGGAACGTCATCAGAATCGCGCGGAAAGGCTGAAAAAATTACTTACGGACGCCGCGCTGCCCGTCATGCCTTCAGAAAGTCATATCGTGCCGGTTCTGGTTGGGGCCGCCAATCTGTGCAAGCTGATATCCGATGAGCTGCTGTATGAACATGGCATCTATGTTCAGCCGATAAACTACCCGACCGTTCCGCGCGGAACCGAGCGCTTGCGTTTCACGCCAAATCCCCTGCATACGGATGAAATGATGGAACGGCTCGTGCTGGCCATGGATAAGGTGTGGACCAAGCATCAGTTAAAACGGGCCGCTTGACGTAAAGCTCTGACGGCCGGGTTTCCGGTGCAATTAACGGGCTTGCCTTGCCAGAAATTTTTATCCGCACGACCGGGGCGGAGGGGCAGCCATAATGCCTGATAGTTCAGACAGCGATTATTTGATAGAATTTGTGCGGATTGGTAATTCTGTCAAAGTATCCGCTATTGATCCAGGCACCGGCGTGGAAGCTTCGATCATTGGGCCCGCCCATTTGAGCGAGGCGGAGTTAAGCCGCAACGCCATAGCCAAGCTGAAATATATTCTGGCCAAAAACAAACAGGGGAAGGGCGCAAGCAGAGCCCAAACCCAAACCGGAGTGAAAACCCATGACACAATATAGCACCGGCAGCATGCGTCATGTCTCGCGTACCGTTACGATTGGCATGGGCGTTGCGCTGCTGGCTTTGCTGCTGCTGGTAATTGGTTATGGCGCGGTCAGCATGGAAATGCTGCGCCAGGAGACCGGATTCAGGATGTTTCTGGGCGGCATTGCGTTAAGCCTGATTGCGCTTGCCATATCGCTGGTTGGCCTATGGCGCGCGCGCAATCCCGCGGAACGCAGGCGCGCCGTGCGGAGCATTATTATTGCGCTTGTGATTATCACGCCAATGTCGCCGCATATTATCGCGGCGTTCAGCGTTCCTCCAGTTCATGATATTACGACGGATACGGATAATCCGCCTGTGTTCGTTGCCATTCTGCCGCTGCGCGCGGATGCGCCCAATACATCCGAGTATGGCGGCGAAAGCCTGGCCGCCGCGCAAAAGGCGGGCTATCCCGATCTGGCGCCGCTAATACTGGCCGTGCCGGCCGCCGAGGCCTTTACGCGGGCGCAAAAACTTGTCGCGGAGCGCGGCTGGATTCTGGTGGAAGCCAATGCGCAAGAGGGCAGGATAGAAGCAACCGCCGAAACCAGATTCATGCGCTTCAAGGATGATGTGGTCATCCGGATCAGGCCCGAGGGCGAAGGCAGCCGGGTGGATATGCGTTCCGTCAGCCGTTTCGGACAAAGCGATCTGGGTGTCAACGCCCGCCGCATCAGCCAGTTCCTGGAGGATTTGAAAGCCTCATAAAATCCGTATGAAGATACAATTGAATATAGATATCAACGAGCAGTTTGGCCGCGCGCTGCATCTGATGGAGGACACCAGCCAATGCCTGTTCATTACGGGCAAGGCCGGCACCGGAAAATCGACGCTGCTGTCGCATTTTTGCGCCAGCACGCGCAAAAAGCCGGTGGTGCTGGCCCCAACGGGTGTTGCCGCACTGAATGTGAAGGGCCAGACAATCCACAATTTTTTCAATTTTTATGTGGATGTCACGCCGCAGAAAATCCGCGATAAAACCATCAAGCCGCGCGGCGACAAAACACGGCTGTACAAAAATCTGAAATGCATCATCATTGATGAAGTATCGATGGTGCGCGCTGACTTGCTGGATTGCATCGATATATTCCTTCGTATGCATGGTCCGGTTCTGGACGCGCCTTTCGGCGGGGTGCAGATGATTTTTGTAGGTGATCTGTATCAGCTTCCCCCCGTGGTGACCGGGCAGGAAAGACAGATATTCTCTACGCATTATGCGACGCCGTTTTTCTTCAGCGCGCACGCCATGCAGGACTTTCCGCTTGAGATTGTCGAGCTGGAAAAGGTCTATCGCCAGAAGGATCAGGATTTCATCGACCTGTTGAACCGTATACGGAATAATTCGATTGAAGAGGCGGATATTGCGCGCCTCAATTCACGGCTTGGCCCCGGGATCCCGGCCGGCGCGCAAAACCGCGATGGCGGCTTTTACATCAGCCTTACGACAACCAACAAAAAGGCGGATGAAATCAACGAGGAAAATCTGCATAAACTGAAAGGCAGGCTGCATGTGGCGCAGGCCCAGATAGCCGGCGATTTCGGAAAGGAATATTTCCCCACCGCGACCGAGCTGCAATTCAGGCTGGGTGCGCAGATCATGCTGCTGAACAATGATACCAAAAAGCGCTGGGTGAATGGCAGCATCGGCGTCATTGAAGATTACAAAACCGATGAGAGCGGCGAGCGCTATGTCTCTGTGCGCCTGAAAGATGGCGATGATGAAGCCGTGTGGGTGTATCCCTATACCTGGGAGGTTTACCGTTTTACGCTGGCCGGGGGCGCAATAGTGTCGGAGCCGGTTGGCTCCTTTACGCAATATCCTTTCCGGCTGGCCTGGGCGATCACCATTCATAAAAGTCAGGGCAAAACCTTCGATCATGTGCTGATTGATATTGGCGGCGGCACTTTCGTAGCCGGGCAGATGTATGTGGCGTTAAGCCGCTGCACGTCCTTCGAGGGGATTGTTCTGAAAACGCCGGTGAGGAAACAGCATATCCGAACGGATCACCGCATTTTCTCGTTCCTGACTGGCTATCATTACCGCAAGGCCGAACAGGAATTACCATTGGACAGCAAGGTTTTACTTATTCAGCAGGCCATCCGTGACCAGTCGGTATTGAACATGACCTATCTGAAAGCCAATGACACCAGAACCGAACGGCCGATCATCCCGCGCGAGGTCGGACCGCAAACCTGGCGGGACGTGAAATTCATGGGCATGACGGCCTACTGCCTGCAACGCCAGGAGAACCGGACCTTTCGCGTGGATCGGATATTGAAGCTGGAAAAAGCCTAAGCCCCCTAATCGGCGGCGGTGCGGCCCAGCCCGATTTTTTTGGCGAAATCAGATCTTTGCCGTGCGTAATTTGGCGCGACCATGGGATAGTCGGAGGGCAAACCCCATTTGGCGCGATATTGGTCCGGCGTCATTTTGTAATGCGAGCGCAGATAGCGCTTCAGCATTTTCAGATGCCGGCCATCTTCGAGACATACCAGATAATCGGGTGTAATTGATTTGCGCACAGGAACCGCAGGTTGAAGAGCCTCGTGCAGCCCGGTCCCATTTCCGGAAGAACTAACGGTCGCCAGAGCGTCATGCACCGAACGGATAACCTGCCCTAGCTGTTGCGCCGGAACTGTGTTGTTGCGCACATAGGCGGCAACAATATTGGCGGCAAGAAACAAGGTCTCGCCGCTATTGCCAAATCGGCTGCTGTCCTCGGACATGGATATATCTCGCTCATACAGGATTGGAGATAGGTGGATAATCCTTCCATACTCCCTCATCGAGGGACAGACTGGCAGCCAATCCCTAATATTTTATTAAGTATAAATAACTATACTAGTTGTTATTTTATATTAATAACTTATTCTTCGGGGACAGCTTGAACATACTATATATTGTGTTGGTGCCGCGTTCTGCTTGGCGGATATGGGCGTCCTGTGCTATGAACTTGGTTTTTGATGAAGGTGCATTATGACAGTGACGGAAAGATCTGGCGGCAAGGCTACAGCAGCGGCGCAGGGCATGTTTACGGAAACCCTTGCTGCACGCGATCCGGAAATCGCGGCTGCAATCGGCAAGGAGCTGCTGCGCCAGCAGACCCAGATCGAATTGATCGCTTCGGAAAATATCGTCTCGCGCGCTGTGCTGGAAGCGCAGGGCTCCATCCTTACCAATAAATATGCCGAAGGCTATTCCGGGCGGCGTTATTATGGCGGGTGCGAATTTGTCGATATTGCCGAGGACCTGGCCATTGCGCGCGCCCGCAAATTATTTGGCTGCGGTTTTGCAAATGTTCAGCCGCATTCCGGCGCACAGGCCAATCAGGGTGTGTTTCAGGCGCTGCTGCAACCGGGTGACACGTTGATGGGCATGAGCCTTGACGCCGGTGGCCATCTGACGCATGGGGCCGCGGCCAACCAGTCCGGCAAATGGTTCAGGGCTGTGCAATATGGCGTTAAGCGCCAGGATGACCGGATTGATTTTGATGAGGTTGCCGCCCTTGCCCGCAGCCATAAGCCAAAGCTGATCATTGCGGGCGGCTCGGCCTATCCGCGCATTATTGATTTCGCCAATTTCCGTATGATCGCCGATAGTGTGGGCGCTTATTTCATGGTTGATATGGCGCATTTTGCGGGGCTGGTCGCGGGCGGGGTGCATCCCAATCCGCTGGATCACGCGCATGTGGTGACCACCACGACGCACAAAACCCTGCGCGGTCCGCGCGGCGGCATGATCCTGACCAATGACGAGGCCATTGCCAAAAAGATTAACTCGGCCGTGTTCCCCGGTTTGCAGGGCGGGCCGCTGATGCATGTGATTGCGGCCAAGGCGGTGGCGTTTGGCGAGGCGCTGCGCCCGGAGTTTCGCGACTATGCCCGCGCTGTTGTGGATAATGCCAGGGCGCTGGCCGAACGGCTGGCTGAAGGCGGCCTGAATATCGTATCGGGCGGCACCGACACGCATTTGATGCTGGTCGATTTGCGCCCAAAAAAACTGACCGGCAAGGACGCCGAAGCAAGCCTGGAACGCGCGCATATTACCTGCAACAAGAATGGCATTCCGTTTGATCCGGAAAAACCCGCGATCACTTCGGGGGTTCGTCTGGGAACGCCCGCTGGCACGACGCGCGGTTTCGGGGTCAAGGAATTCCGTCAGGTTGGCGCACTGATTGTGGAAGTTCTGGACGGGCTGGCGGCCAATCCAGCGGATAATAGCGCCACCGAAGCCCGGGTGCGCGCACAGGTGCTGGATCTGTGCAGCGCCTTTCCGATATATAATTGAGCGCGGGGAAATGCGCTGTCCCTTTTGCGGTAACGAAGAAACCCAGGTCAAGGACTCGCGCCCGACCGAAGATCAGTCCTCCATTCGCCGCCGCCGCATGTGCAATGCCTGCGCCGCGCGTTTTACGACCTTTGAACGGGTGCAGTTGCGCGAACTGGTGATCGTCAAGAAAAACGGCCGCCGCTCGCCCTTTGACCGCGACAAGCTGGCCCGCTCCGTCGACATTGCCCTGCGCAAGCGCCCCGTTCCCGCCGAACGCATTGACCGCATGATCACCGGCATCGTGCGCCGTCTGGAAAGCATGGGCGAAAGCGAAATACCCTCCACCCATGTCGGCGAACTGGTCATGGAAGGCCTCGCCAATCTCGATCCGGTCGCCTATGTCCGCTTCGCCTCGGTCTACAAAAATTTCCGCGAAGCCAAGGATTTTGAAAATTTCGTCGGCGAGATCGTCAATCGCAATCCGGATGATGA
>JAHHGO010000147.1 GCA_023252275.1 Alphaproteobacteria bacterium | reverse complement strand
TTGTAAAATGTCGAATGATTGATCATGATGCGCATCTGATTTTCACCTCCCTTCAGGCCAGATAATGCCTGGTGATTTCCTCGCCCAGCACACGTGTGTCATCCACCATGCCGGTCAGAAATTCGTGCAGCCCCTGCTGGAATAACTGGTCAATTTTGCTATAGCGCAGCCGCGCATCGATCTGCCCCGCCAGCCGGTGGCATTCGCCGCGTGTCCCATAGGCGGCGGCCAGGCTTTCCAGCTGCCGGTTGACGTCGCTGAAACAATAAGCCAGCGAGCGCGGCATTTCCGGTTTCAGGATCAGCAGTTCCGCCACCAGCCAGGGCTTGACCCGGTCGCGATACACCCAGTGATAGGCGCGCAACGCCGAAACCGCGCGCAGCATCGACGCCCATTGGTAAAAATCCATCGTGCCGCCGACCGTTTCATAGGCCGGCAGCAGAATATTATATTTCACGTCAATGATGCGCGCCGTATTGTCGGCGCGTTCAATCGACATGCCCAGGCGGCTGAACCAGAAGGCGTCGCTGCGCAGCATGGTGTTGGCCACCGTGCCGCCAAACAGCAGCGAGCGTTCCTTTACCCAGTCCAGAAACCGCCCGACGCGTTCCGGCGTAAAATCATCCGGCCCGAGATTTTTCAGTTCCATCCAGGTGGCGTTGATCGCTTCCCACATGCTGATGCTCAATCCGGTGCGCACCATGCGCGCATTGTTGCGGGCGGTTTCAAGGCACGAAATGATCGAAGACGGATTTTCAGGATCGCTGGTCAGATAATGCACCACCGCTGCTGGCGTCGCCTGTTCATGGACAGCAAAAAAACCTTCCTCGCAGCCCGATGCAATCACGGTCGAGCGCCACTCGCTTTCATAACTCTTGCGTTCCTGCGGCAGGCTGGCCATGCGCATGGTGACATCCAGAAGGCGCGCGGTGTTTTCGGCGCGCTCGACATAACGCGACAGCCAGTACAGATTTTCTGCGGTGCGGCTCAGCATCGCGTCATGCCCCCGTTTCCATATCCGGGTCTGTTTCCAGAACCCAGGTGTCCTTGGTGCCGCCGCCCTGGCTGGAGTTTACCACCAGCGATCCTTCGCGCAGCGCCACCCGCGTCAATCCGCCGGGCGCCAGGCGCACCTCGCTTCCCATCAGCACAAAGGGGCGCAGATCGACATGCCGGGGCGCCACGCCACTGGCCGTAAAGGTCGGGCAGGTGGACAGCGCCAATGTCGGCTGCGCGATATAGCGCGCCGGGAAGGCGCGGATTTTTTCGGCAAACGCCGCCCGCTCTTCCCTGCTGGCATGCGGCCCGACCAGCATGTTATAACCGCCCGATCCATTGACATCCTTCACCACCAGCTCGTGCAGATGCTCCAGCACATAGGCGCGATCGGACCGTATATCGCAGCGCCAGGTCGGCACATTGCGCAGGATCGGCTCCTCGCCCAGAAAGAAGCGGATCATTTCCGGCACGAAAGTATAGACCGCCTTGTCATCGGCAATGCCCGCGCCCGGCGCATTGGCGAGGGTCACATTACCGGCGTGATAGGCCGCCATCAGGCCCGGCACGCCCAGCATCGAATCCGGCAGAAACACCAGCGGGTCCAGATACGGATCATCAATGCGGCGGTAAATCACATCCACCCGCTGCAAGCCCTGCGTGGTGCGCATATACACCATCATGTCCATCACCACGAGATCCGATCCCTCGACCAGTTCCACGCCCATCTCATCGGCGATGAAGGAATGTTCATAATAGGCGCTGTTGAAAATGCCCGGGGTCAGCAGCGCCACCACCGGCGGGCCTTCGCAATTGCGCGGCGCAACAGAGCGCAGCGTATCCAGCAGATCTTCCGGATAATGCGACACCGGCATGATGCGCGCGCGGCCGACAAGCTCGGGAAACAGCCGCGTCATCACTTCGCGGTTTTCCAGCATGTAGGAAACCCCGGAGGGGGTTCGGCAATTATCCTCCAGCACATAAAATTCCTCTGGCCCGACGCGCACAATGTCGATGCCGGAAATATGCGCATAGACGCCCGCGGCGGTTTGCAGCCCCATCATTTCAGCGGCAAAACACGCATTATGCAGCACCAGTTCGGGCGGGATCTTGCCGGCGCGGATAAATTCCTGCGCATGATAAGTGTCATTGATAAAGGCGTTAAGCGCCCTGACCCGCTGGATAAGCCCGCGCGACAGGAATTGCCATTCGCTTTGCGCCAGCATACGCGGAATAATGTCGAACGGGATCAGCCGCTCAGTGTCGCCGCCTTCGGCATAGACGGGAAAGGTGATGCCCGTGCGGCGGAATATGAACTCCGCCTCACGGCGTTTCAGCTCCAGCGTCTCGGCGGGCATCGCCGTCAGCCAGTCGCTGATCAGCCGGTAGGGCGGGCGGCAGGCGCCCGGTTCACCCATTTCATCAAACGGAGCAGTGCTGATTTCGGCTTGCATGAGTTTCCCCTTCCGGAAACACGAACATCCTGCATCCTGACAGCAGCAAGCTTCATGCCATAACAAAGCCAGGGGAAATGCCGCCAGATTACGCCTGAATCCGGCCAAAGCCCGGCAGATCTGCCCAATATTGCGGCAATGGGGCGGGGCGGGATGATTTAATGATCACCGCCCGGCGCCGCATCCCACCAGGTCGTAATGTCAAAGCCATAGAGCGGCGGGCGGCCGGGCCGGCCCAGATGCGCGCGCCAGGCCAGATTATCCGCGGGGCGGTGATAAAGCGGAATGACATAATGCCCGGCCATCAGCACCCGGTCCAAAGCGCGCGCGGCGGCGGTAAATTCCGCCTCATTGCGCGCCGCCAGCAGATGATCAAGCATGGCGTCCATGACCGGGCTTTTGACGCCCGGATAATTGCGCGAACCGGGCATGTCCGCCGCCGCCGATCCCCAGTAATATTTCTGTTCATTGCCGGGCGAAAGCGAGGCGTACCAGTCATACGCGATCATGTCGAAATCAAATTTTTGCAGCCGCTGCTCATACTGGCTGGCGTCCACCGTGCGCACGTGAATGACAATGCCCAGCCGCGCCGCCGTCCGGGCGAAAGCCAGCGCCAGCTTTTCATCCCCGGGCCGCACCAGCAATATTTCAAAGCGCAGGGGCTGGCCATTTTTGGCGTTCGTCATGACACCATTCTGCAGCGCCCAGCCCGCATCGCGCAGCAGTTCCAGCGCGCGGCCCATGCCGGCGCGATTGCGCCCCGATCCGTCGCTTACCGGCGGCGCATAGCCATTGCGCAATATTTCCGGCGGCAGATAATCCGTATACGGGGCCAATAACCGCATTTCCCGCGCATCCGCCGCGCGGCCCGCCGATGACAGAACGCTATTATCAAACAGGCTGCGGGTGCGCCGGTACGCGCCATGAAAATAGTTGCGGTTGATCCATTCAAAATCGAACAGGAAATTCAGCGCCTGACGCACCCGGATATCGTCAAATGGCGGACGCCGCGTGTTGAACACAAAGCCCTGCAGGCCGGATGGCCGCCCATGCGGCATGGCGCCGCGCGCAATTTCGCCGCGCTTCACCGCGCCAAAATCATAACCGCGCGCCCAGCGCGCCGGGTCCATTTCCTCCCACAGATCAAACTGCCCGGCCTTGAAAGCTTCAAACGCGGTGTTTTCATCGCGGTAAAAATCCACGCGGATCACATCGAAATTATTCTGCCCGCGATTAACCGGTAAATCCGCCGCCCAATAATCCGGGTTGCGCCGGTAGGTGATGCTGCGCCCGGGAATAACCTCGCCAACAATGTAAGGGCCGGACGCCACCGGCGGGCGCAGGCTGGGCACAGTAATATCCTGCCCGGTATAATGGGCCTTCGGGATGATCGGCATCAGGCCGATGATCAGCGGCATTTCCCGGTCGATGGTTTTGGGATCAAAATCAAAGCGCACCCGGCCGGGCTGCGGTTCGCTCATGCGGATAATTTTGGAATAATAGGCGCGATGATTGGGGCGGCCCTTGTCGCGCAGAATTTCCGCCGAAAAAATCACATCCTCGGCGCGGATCGGCGTTCCATCGGAAAAACGCGCGCGCGGATCAAGGGTGAAAGTCACCCAGCTCCTGTCCCCGGCCAGTTCGGCCGATTGCGCCACCCAGGCATAGAGCGAAAAAGCCTCATCATTGCTGCGCTTCAGCAGGCTTTCAAACAGCCATTCACGCACGCCCAGCGGCACCGTACCGCGCACCGTGAACGGATTGAGATTGTCAAACCCGCCGCGTTCGCCCAGCACCAAAGTTCCACCCTTCGGGGCTTGCGGATTAACATAGGCAAAATGCGAGAAGCCAGCGGCCTCACGCACCTCGCCCTGCATCGCCACGCCATGACGCGGTTCGGCATGGGCGGCCGCGGCCGCGAATAGAATATAAACGGCAATCAGTGAACCAGAATGAAGAAATTTTCCCATGCGCGAATTTGCGCCAGCAGGATGATTCGGGGAAGCTTGCTAATAGCGGTTGATGTCCGGCGTCTTGCCGGCAGTGCGGAGCAGCAGCCTGCGGCAGACCGGAATTAGACATACCCCCAGCACGGCAAACGTCAGCCCCTGCCACAATAGGCCCATGGGCAAAAGCTTCAGCCAGGTCAGGGCAGCGACAATAAATGCCGCAACCGAAAAAGGGATGATGAAACTGGTTGCCATCAACACTTCCGCAATCAGCAGAACAACCCCCGCAATCGCCCATATGATGACGGGATTCATCGCCGCTATGCTATCCAGAAGGCTCATTTTCCACGGAAACTTTCAAGCAAAACCGCCAGTCCGCCCAAAGATTTGGTGATGTCGGTGGGAATGATCAACAGTTTCGCATTCGGCGATTTCGCAATTTCGGCAATGCTGCTGATCTGCTGTTTCATGATTTCAAAATCCACCGCCGGTTGCCCATTGGATTGAATGGCCGTTCCAACCTGCGTGGTGGCATAGGCTTCGGCTTCCGCGAGCACCCGGCGCGCCTCGGCGTTTTTTTGCGCCGTATATAATTGGGCGTCGGCGTGTAATTGCTGCGCCTGACGATCGCCCTCGGCCTTGGTCACGGCGGCGCGGCGTTCACGTTCCGCATTCAATTGCTGTTGCATGGCGCTACGGGTCGCCGCGTCCACCGACACATCAAGAACTTCTGTACGGGTGATTTCGATGCCCCAGATCGCGCAGGCCTCTGATAGCGATTCCTTGATTTTTTCACTGATGAAATCCCGCTTGGACTGAATCTCGTCAAATTCCATCTGCCCGCCGGTCGAACGCACAATGCTGGTCACCGTTGTCTGTACGGCCTGATCAATATCCGTAATCCGGTAAACGGATTTTGCGGCATCAATGATGCGGAAAAACACAGCCGCGGTCAGATGAATTTCCACATTATCCTTGGTAATGACGCTGATCTGCTGCGGCTCCAATTGGCGTTCCAGAATGCTGACCTTGCTGGCGACCAGATGAATGACCGGAATGATAAAATTCAACCCCGCCGGCAGCGTTTTGACATATCTGCCAAACTGCTCAACCACATATTCCTGCGATTGCGGCACCACTTTGATGCCGGACAGGGCTATGAGCAGCATCAGCCCGATGACAGTTAAAAGCAGAATACTCATATAGCTCCCCCGTTAAGACGCGCCTGTTCTATCCCGCAAGCATGCGCTGCGCGGGGGTGTCTGGCAAACAGAATCTCCCCCGCGCCTAATCGCGCAGCAATTCGTTGATCGAGGTTTTGGAGCGTGTGCCGGCGTCGACCTGTTTGATGATTACGGCGCAATACAGGCTGGGGCGCGCATGGCCATCCGGGTTGGCGGGCGCGGGCAAGGCGCCCGGTACGACCACCGAATAGGCCGGCACTTCGCCCTGATAAATCCGCCCGGTGGCGCGGTCGACGATTTTGGTGCTGGCCCCCAGATAGACGCCCATCGACAGCACCGAGCCTTCGCGCACAATGACGCCCTCGGCCACTTCGGAACGCGCGCCGATAAAGCAATTATCCTCGATGATCACCGGATTGGCCTGTAGCGGCTCCAGCACGCCGCCAATGCCGGCGCCCCCCGATATATGACAGTTCTTGCCGATCTGGGCGCAGGACCCCACCGTCGCCCAGGTGTCGATCATGCTGCCTTCATCCACATAGGCGCCCAGATTGACAAAGCTTGGCATCAGCACCACGCCTTTGGCGATAAAGGCGGAGCGGCGCACAATGCAATTGGGCACGGCGCGAAAGCCCGCCGCGCCAAACCGGCCCGCATCCCAGCCCTGAAATTTCGACGGCACCTTGTCCCACCAATTGGCGCCCTTGCCGGGGCCGCCTGCAATCAGGCTCATATCATTCAGCCGGAAGGACAGCAGCACGGCCTTTTTCAGCCATTGATGCACCAGCCAGTCGCGCCCATGCTTTTCCGCCACCCGCGCCTTGCCGGTATCCAGCAGATCAAGCGCCGTTTCCACCGCTTCGCGGGCAGCACCTTCTGTCTGCGCATTAATGGCGTCACGCCCTTCCCAGGCGGCTTCGATATGGGCTTGCAGATCCTGAACATTCATATGGGGTAATCTTTCGGTAAATGGACTGTTGTTCCAGACTGTTTTATCTCTGGCCGAATTGCCGCCATTGGCCGTCATCGCGAGCCGCAAAGCGGCGCGGCGATCCAGAGTCTCATAGAAAAGCCTGCATTTTGGGCCCTGGATTGCCGCGGCGCGTACCGCGCCTCGCAATGACGGTGTGGGAAATGTAAGCCCGTCAGAACAAAACGATCTGTTGCGTATATGGCCCGGACCCGCTGCGGCATTCAAGCAGAGTTTTGTTACTTTCCCGTGGAACCGCCAGGGCTTACCGTCCCTCTGGCCGGTACAGGCGCAATTCACGGGGTTTTTTCAGCCAGTCGGTCTGTTTCTGATAGGGCAGGCCAGCCGTGAGCCCATAATCAGGTGCTGCAACAGGAACTGGGGCGGCTGCGCGCCCGGCCGCCATTGTCGAGCTTTGGCATCTGGATGCTTGGCCCGGCGCTGCTTGAATTCGCCAGCGAGGAACAGAAGCGCCAT
>JAHHGO010000146.1 GCA_023252275.1 Alphaproteobacteria bacterium | reverse complement strand
TGCGCAAGATGCACCAGAACCTGTTCTGGGCGGTGGCCTACAACGCCATCGCATTCCCTGCCGCCGCTGGTGTGTTCTACCCCCTCATCATCAGCCCGGAGGTGGCGGCGCTGGCAATGTCCGGCAGCTCGGCGCTGGTGGCAGTCAATGCCTTGCTGCTTAAACGCACCCGCCTTGAAGGCATTCATCGATCACGGCCACAGACCCCGGTGACAACATGACAAGAGCAAGCGCCAAGCCAAAGCACAAAGTCACCGCGCTTGACCGTGCCGCCAATCATCCCGGCATGATCAGGCTGGAGGCCGATGCATGAAACCACTGCTGCTGGCGCTACCCGGGAATGAAGCTATCGGCGAAAGCCTGGCGGGGGCGCTTGCGGCGGAGTACGCCATTCCTGAAACCCGCCAATTTCCCGATGGCGAAACCTATTTGCGTCTTAATGCAGATATAAAGGCGCGCGATATCATCCTGGTATGCAGCCTCGACAGACCAGACCCGAAATTTCTGCCATTGATTTTTCTGGCGGAGACGGCAAGAGAGATGGGTGCGCGTTCGGTAGGCCTGATCTGTCCCTATCTTGCATATATGCGTCAGGATGCCAGGTTCAAACCTGGCGAGGGGATTACATCCGCCTATTTCGCCAGGGCGCTTGGCCAGCATTTCGATTGGCTGGCGACGGTGGACCCGCACCTGCACCGCTACCGGAGCCTGTCAGAAATATACGCCATACCCGCCGCCGCGGTGCATGCCGGCCCTGCCATCGCCGCCTGGGTCCGTGATCATGTGCCGGCGCCGCTGATTATCGGGCCTGACAGCGAGAGCGCACAGTGGGTGGCTGCGGTGGCGCGTGAGGCCAACGCGCCCTATATCGTTTTGGAAAAACACCGCCACGGAGACCGCAAAGTCGAGGTCTCGGCGCCGGACATGCAGCCCTGGCGCGGCCGCACACCAGTACTTGTAGATGACATTATCTCAACAGCACACACATTGATTGCCGCAACCCGCAGGCTCCTGTCGGCGGGCGCATCCGGCATTATCGTCATCGGCATCCATGGCCTGTTTGCAGACCGGGCTTATGATGAGCTACGCGCAATGGGTGTTTCTCAGATTGTTAGCTGCAATACCGTCACGCATCCGAGCAACGCCATTGATGTCACGGCTTTGCTCGCCAAGGCGGTGGAAAAATTGACGAGAGCATAAAAAACGCCACTACAGTTGATCTGGGTCAATGGGTGGGCGTCTTGGATAGGTTCAGAATTACATGGTAGACGAATAGAACAATGGGCTTTCAAACGCCATACGCAAGGGGGCTGACATGAAATCTTACATGAAACCTTACACCGTCATGAAACCTTATCTCTTGTTGCTTGGCCTTATCCTGTTCATGCCTGTTGCGGACTATGCCGTCGGCCAAACCCCGGCGCTTGAGCACAGCAAAAAAATGCATGACATGCGGGATGACATGCAATTGATGGAGAAGGATCTGCAAGCGCACCGCGCCATGCGGCACTGCATGCCGGGCATGAAGGCGCACTGCCAGGAGATAGCGGATCTGGAATATATGGAAAAGCGCATGAAGCTGATGCGCACCTATATGCAATATTGCGTGGTAAACGAAAAAGACTGCCGCATGCCGGAAATGACCGGCGAGATGAAGGCCCTGCGGGAAAAGATGGACGGTCTCAGCCTTGAAATGATGCCGCCCGGCGGGCTGCAAAACAGCATCCAGGAGACACGCCATGCGCCAGCAAAATGATCCAGCGCATGATAAGGGCGCAAGCTGGCTGCTTTCTCGCGCCGGAATCGCAACGCTTGTTGCTGTGCCGATTCTGGGATTGCTGATTTTCACCGGTCATGGGTTGCATGTGCTTGGATGGCTTCCCTACCTGCTGATCCTGGCCTGTCCGCTGATGCATTTCTTCATGCATGGGGGACATGGTGGGCATGGCGATGCGAAGGCGGAAGAAGACAAACACATTCACACACCAGAGGAACGCTAATCATGGACCACGCGCAAGATGTTCCCGCCTATGGGTTGTGGGGGCTGGCGATCCTCAATATAGTGATTTTCGTCGGCTTCGCGTTCAGTTTCTTCAAACCGCAGACCACAACCGACTGGCGCTCTTTCGGCGCTTTCAGTTCATTTCTGGTGGCCCTCTTCGTGGAGATGTACGGATTTCCGCTGACGATCTATGTGTTTTCCGGCTGGCTGCAATCGCGCTATCCAGAGGTTAACTGGTTATCGCATGACGCCGGACATTTGCTTGAGGAACTGTTCGGCTGGAGGGCCAACCCGCATTTCGGGCCTTTCCACGTCCTGAGTTTCGTGTTTATCGGCGGCGGATTTATGCTGATCTCCGCGGGGTGGAAGGTCCTGTACGAGGCGCAGCGCCGCCATGCGCTCGCAACAACAGGGATCTATGCCTATATCCGGCACCCGCAATATGTGGGCTTTATCGCCATCATGTTCGGATTTCTGCTGCAATGGCCGACCCTGCTCATCCTCGCAATGTTCCCGGTGCTCACCTTCATGTATGTGCGCCTGGCGCGGATCGAGGAAAAGACTGCCGAGGCCGAGTTCGGTGATGCATACCGGCGCTATATGCTGGATGTCCCGGGCTTCATTCCGCGGCTTGGCGGCCCAAAACGCAACCATACCTGAGGGCATATAGGGAGGGCGCCATGGAAATAAAGCGCGAGCATCAGATCACGTTCTGGTACATCATTGCGGCCATCGTGGGGGTAATGCTGATACAGGACTTCTTCGTTCGGGAAAATCACATTGAGACAATTCCCTATAGCGAGTTCCAGCAACTGGCCGGCCGGAAAAAATTGTCCGATCTCGTTGTCGGGCCGACGCGGATTACCGGGACATTTACTGAGTCTGCGGAGGGAAAGGTCCGGCATTTCTCCACGATCCGCGTGGAACCTGGTCTCGCTCAAACGCTGGCCAATAAGAATCTGACGTTTTCTGGTCAACCCGAGCCGGGGTTATTTTCTCAGATTTTGGGCTGGCTCCTGCCGACTCTCGGCTTTCTGATCCTCTGGATGTTCGTCATTCGCCGCATGGGTATGGGACAGGGGGCTGGCGGCCTGATGTCGATCGGCAAAAGCAAGGCCAAGGTCTTTGTCGAGAAAGACATCAAGATCACCTTTGACGATGTCGCGGGTGTCGATGAAGCGGAAGACGAACTTCGCGAGGTTGTAGCTTTCCTGAAAGATCCAACGGGCTATGGCCGCCTCGGCGCGCATGTCCCCAAGGGCGTGCTCCTCGTGGGCCCGCCGGGCACCGGCAAGACGCTGCTGGCGCGGGCCGTCGCGGGCGAGGCGGGCGTTCCCTTCTTCTCCATATCGGGATCGGAATTCGTCGAGATGTTCGTGGGCGTCGGTGCGGCGCGTGTGCGTGATCTCTTCGAGCAAGCCCGTAAACATGCGCCAGCAATCATCTTCATCGATGAGCTTGATGCGGTGGGACGCGCGCGCGGCATATATATGCCAGGCGGCGGCGGGCATGATGAGAAGGAGCAGACGCTCAACCAGCTCTTGAGCGAACTTGACGGCTTTGACCCGACGACGGGCGTCGTGCTCCTCGCAGCAACCAACCGGCCGGAAATACTCGATCCCGCGCTGCTACGGGCCGGGCGCTTCGACCGGCAAGTGCTGGTTGACCGCCCGGACAAGAAAGGGCGCGCGGACATTCTCCAGGTGCACCTGAGGAAAATCAAACTGGCTTCGGGTGTGCCGGTCGAGGATATCGCGGCGCTCACACCAGGATTCACCGGGGCCGATCTCGCTAACCTGGTGAATGAGGCGGCACTGCTTGCGACCCGGCGCGGCGGTGACAGTGTAACACTTGACGATTTTGTCCAGGCGATAGAGCGTATCGTGGCCGGTCTCGAAAAGCGCAACCGGCTGCTCAATCCGCATGAACGGCAAGTGGTCGCCCACCATGAAATGGGGCACGCGCTGATCGCCATGGCGCTGCCGGGTGTGGACCCTGTCCAGAAGGTTTCCATTATCCCGCGTGGCATTGCCGCGCTCGGTTACACCATACAGAGGCCCATCGAAGACCGCTTTTTGATGGACCGCGCCGAGTTGATGAATCGGATGACCGTCTTGCTGGGCGGCCGCGCGGCGGAGAGCATTGTGTTCGCGGAAGTGTCGACGGGCGCCACAGACGACATCACCAAGGCGACCGAGATTGCGCGCAGCATGGTTGCCCGCTTCGGCATGGACCCCAAGCTTGGGCCGGTTGCTTACGAGCCCGAAGTGTCACCCCTGCTTGGGATGCCCAGCGGTGCGGATTGGCGTCCCCGGCAATATGGAGAGCAGACAGCAGCGGCCATCGACACGGCCGTGCAGGGCCTCCTGGACGAGGTCTTTGGGCGCGCCGTCACCATTCTGAGACGCAATCGGGATATCCTCGACGCAGGGGCCGCGGAATTGCTAGCCAAGGAAACCATGAGTTACGGCGATCTTGAGCGTCTGGCTGCCGGTCTGAAGCGCGAAGAGGCGGGAAAACTCGAAATCGCGGCAACACAAGGGCAACATTAGTCATGGGACACGCGCATACCCGTCTATGGTTTGTGATAGCTGGCAATACTGAACTTTGTGATTTTTTCAATATATAAAGGCCGCCAATAACCATGACTGACGCCATTTTCACCGCGAAAGGGCTGACCAAGATCTATACCTCGGGAGAGGTTGAAGTGCTTGCCCTGCATGATGTGGATTTGGAGATACTGGCTGGTGAAGTGGTGGTATTGCTCGGCCCGTCCGGCAGTGGAAAATCAACCCTGTTGAACATCATGGGCGGCATCGATCATGCGACGCGCGGAAGTCTTTTTTTCAAGGAACTTGATCTGACTGCAATGGGGGATCGCGGCCTTACAGACTATCGCCGCAAACATGTGGGCTTTGTGTTTCAGTTTTATAATCTGATCCCCAGCCTGACGGCCTATGAGAATGTCGCGCTGGTCACCGAGATCGCCGAAAACCCGATGCGCCCCGAAGAGGCGCTGGCGCATGTGGGGCTTGAAGACCGTATGCATCATTTCCCGGCCCAGCTTTCCGGCGGCGAGCAGCAGCGTGTGGCCATTGCGCGCGCCATCTCCAAGCGGCCCGAGGTGCTGCTGTGTGACGAGCCGACCGGCGCACTGGATTCCAAAACCGGTATCCGGGTGATCGATGCGCTGCTGGATATAAACGCGAAACTGGGCGCCACGGTGCTGATCATCACCCATAACGCCATTATTCAGGACGTTGCGCATCGGGTTTTGTTCTTTGCGGATGGTAAAATTTCCAAAATGCACAACAATGAAACGCGCCGCAAAGCCGCCGCGCTGGACTGGTAAGTCCTGTGCGCGCGCTCGATATCAAATTGTTCCGGGATCTCTGGCGGCTGTGGGCCCAGGTGCTGGCAATCGCGCTGGTGATCGCGGGCGGCGTGGCCTCGCTGGTGATGGCGGTCGGTTCCTACCGTTCGCTTGAAGAAACCCGCACCGCCTATTATGAGCGCCATCAGTTTGCCGATGTGTTCGCCAATGTTCGCCGCGCACCCAAATCGCTGGCGGCGCGGATTGCGGAAATTCCAGGCGTTGCCGCAGTGGACACGCGCATTGCAAAGCTGGCGCTGCTGGACATTCCCAATTTTCGTCAGCCCGCAACGGGCCAGTTCATTTCACTGCCCGAAGACGGAAAACCCGGACTTAACCATCTTTATATCCGTTCAGGCCGCCTGCCGCAGCCAGGCAGCCTGGAAGAAGTCGCCGTCAACGAAAACTTTGCCAATGCGCATGCCTTCAGGCCTGGCGCGCGTTTCTCGGCGATATTGAATGGACGCAAACGCGAACTTGTGGTGACCGGCGTGGTTCTTTCACCCGAGTTCATTTATGCAATTGGTCCGGGCGACACGATGGTGCCGGACGACCGCCGTTTTGGAATCATCTGGATGTCCGAGCGGGCGCTGGCCAATGTGTATGACCTTGAAGATGCGTTTTCCTCGGTCACCCTGAAGCTGTCGCGAGAGGCATCGGAGGCTGAGGTGATTGACCGCCTTGATGCGCTACTGGACCGTTACGGGGGACGCGCGGCGTATGGCCGCAAAAATCAGGCCTCGCATGAGTTTCTGGATCACGAGCTTGACATGCTCAATAATATGAGCCGCACCCTGCCGCCGATTTTTCTTCTGGTTGCGGCGTTCCTGGTCAATCTCACGCTCAGCCGGCTGGTGGCGCTGGAGCGCGAACAGATCGGGCTTCTGAAGGCGGTGGGCTATAACAGTTTTGCCATCGCGTCGCACTATATTAAATTTGTCATTGTCATCGTCCTGATCGGTGTGGTCATTGGCGGCGTGGCCGGCGCCTGGCTTGGCATTTTGGTCACAAAACTATTCGGCGATTTTTTCCGTTTTCCGTTTCTGGTTTTTATTCAGAATCCCGATCTCTATGTCGTGGCGGCGGGATTGAGTCTTGCGGCCGCCATCCTTGGCGCCGTGCGTGTGCTGCGCGATGTCGTGACGCTGCCGCCCGCTATTGCGATGCTGCCGCCGGCGCCCCCGGTGTTCCGCCATTTTTTACCTGCACGGTTTGCGCTTGGCAGGTTTGTGTCGCAACCGGTCATGATGATGCTGCGCAATATTGCGCAGCATCCGTTCCGGGCGGGTTTCACGATGCTGGGCATGGCCATGGCGACGGCGATACTCGTCGTATCGCTGTTCTTCGGAGACACCATGGAAAAATTGATCGATGTGACATTTTTCATGGCGGACAGGCAGGACGCGACGGTGAGCTTCATTGAGAGGCGTCCGCTAAATGTGGTCAATCAGGTGGCGCGGCTGCCCGGCGTTCTGGCCGTCGAGCCGTACCGTCAGGTTGCCGCGCGCATCCGCTTTGGCAATGTGGAACGCCGGATGATGATCAGCGGCAGGCCGCCTGATTCTGATCTCAGCCGGATCATTGATGTTGATCTGCGGGTTGTCGCACTGCCGGAATCCGGCCTGGCGATCTCGGACATGCTGGGAAAAGTGCTTGGGGTGAATGTCGGCGATTTTGTCGAGATCGACTTGCTGGAGGAGCGGCGAAGAACCGTATCCTTGCCCATTGTCG
>JAHHGO010000145.1 GCA_023252275.1 Alphaproteobacteria bacterium | reverse complement strand
AAACTTAACAAGGTGTTAATGTCTTCTGAATTAATGCTTGTTATTATTCTTGCGCTGGTATTTGAATTTATGAATGGTATGCGAGACTCGAGTAATATTGTCGCAACCATGATTTCGTCCCGTGCCTTCTCTCCGCGCGTGGCATTGCCGGTTTGAACTGGTACTGTTGGCGGGCCAGCGCGCCCGGGAAATTTCATCTGGCGCCCCGATCACGGTCGATCGCGATAATGACAAAAACCCGGTAGTGTCGCTGCGCGAGATCGCCGATGAAACCGTTGAGCCAGGCAGGCTGCGCAACGATCTGCTGGCCAGCCTGCAACGCTATAGCCGCAATGAAGAAGCAGAAGAGGGCGGCATGCCGCTGCTGGCCGGTTCCGAGAATGATGAAGCGGTTGATAATATGAGTGAGGAGGATCTGCTTCGCGCAATGCGCAATGAATCAGATGGCGGCAGTGCATCATCAGGCGGTGGCAGATAGTTTTTATGACGACATTCCTCAACGCGGCGCGCTTTCGTCCGCGCCTTTTGTTTGCGCCTTTCGCATACTGCCGGTAATCGTCCGGCCAGCCCATAGCCGCAGCGGGGCGCATGCATGATCCGGCAGTATGAACTTGTCGACATGGTGCGCGCCTATGATCCAAATCTGGATGAGTCGATGCTGGACCGCGCCTATGTGTTTGCCACGCAGGCGCATGGCGATCAGAAACGCGCGTCCGGCGATCCCTATTTTTCGCATCCCGTTGAAGTGGCGGGCATTCTGGCCGGCCTGAAGCTCGACTCCGCCTCGATTGCAACAGCCCTGCTGCATGATACGCTGGAAGACACTGCCGCGACACGTGATGAGATCGAGCAATTATTCGGTCCCGAAGTGGCGGGGCTGGTGGAAGGCGTCACCAAACTTTCCAAAATTTCCTTCACATCGACGCAAACCGAACAGGCCGAAAACTTTCGCAAATTGCTGATTGCGATGTCTGTCGATATCCGGGTGCTGCTGGTCAAGCTTGCGGACCGGCTGCATAATATGCGCACCCTGCAATTCATCGTAAGCCCTGAAAAACGCGCTCGCATCGCCATTGAAACCATGGAAATTTACGCCCCGCTGGCCGGGCGTATCGGCATGCAGGAAATGCTGGAGGAACTTCAGGATCTGGCCTTTGCCGAACTGAACAGCGAGGCGCGCGATTCGGTTATTGTCCGGCGCGATTTTCTGCGCCAGCGCACGGGTGAAAGCACCGATCGCATTGCCGTGCTGCTGAAGGAAACGCTGGCGGCCAAAGGCATTCAGGCAACCGTGTCGGGGCGCGAAAAGCGGCCTTATTCGATCTGGGCTAAAATGCAGCGCAAGGCGATTTCCTTTGAACAGCTATCCGATATTTTCGGGTTTCGCGTGATCGTCGGCGCCGTTGATGAATGCTATGGCGCGTTGGGCGTCATTCATCAGACCTGGCCGGTTATGCCGGGTATGTTCAAGGATTATATTTCGATACCCAAGCGCAATAATTATCAGTCGATCCACACCACCGTACTGGGCCCCGATAGGCAGCGCGTGGAAATCCAGATCCGCACCGCCGATATGCACCGGCTGGCGGAATATGGCGTCGCGGCGCACTGGCAGTATAAACAGGGGGCAGGCGGGGTTGCGCCGGGACAGTTGCACGATCCCTATAACTGGCTGCGCGAGCTGGTGGATATGATCGAGGAAGGCGACAGCCCCGAACAGTTTCTGGAATATACAAAGCTCAATCTGTTTCTGGATCAGGTTTTCTGCTTTACGCCCGCGGGCGATCTGATCGCGCTGCCGCGCGGCGCCACGCCGATTGATTTTGCCTATGCCGTGCATACCGATATCGGCGACAGTTGCGTGGGATGCCGCGTCAATGGGCGCTCCCAGCCCTTGCAGACAGAACTGCAAAACGGCGATCAGGTCGAAATCATCCGCTCCAAGGCGCAGACGCCTTCGCCGGGTTGGGAAAGCGTGGCCATCACCGCTAAGGCGCGCGCGGCGGTGCGCAAATTCGTGCGGCAGCGGCAGCGCGGTGAATATATTGCGCTGGGCCGCGAAATTGCAGAAAAAGCGTTCCGGACGGAGGATTATCCGTTTACGGAAAAAGCCGTGGCGCAGGCGCTGAAAACGTTAAAACTGACAGCGGTCGATGAGATATATGAAAAACTCGGGCGCGGGCTATTGACGGGGTTGCAACTGATGGAGGCGGCCTTCCCGGGCATCAAGATGAAGGCGCCTCTAACGCCCGTCGCGCTTACAGCGCTGCGGGGGGATGGCCGGCGTTCGCGCGCGGCCGCGATACCGATCCGCGGCATGACCGCCGGGATCGCCGTGCATTATGGCGATTGCTGTCATCCGCTGCCCGGAGACCGTATTGTGGGCATTCAAACCGCCGGCGGGGGCGCCACCATCCACACGATTGATTGCGAGATACTGGAGCAATTCGGCAATACGCCGGAGCGCTGGCTGGATGTAAGCTGGGACGCCAGCGGGGATGCGCCGGATTTTTTCGTGGGCCGCATCGAAACAACGCTGTCGAACGAACCCGGCTCGCTGTCGGTGCTTTCAACCCTGATCGCAAAAAATCAGGGCAATATCAGCAACCTGAAAATTTCCGGCCGTACGCCCGATTTTTTTAACATGCTGGTTGATATTGAAGTACGCGACGTTAAACATTTGAATAATATCATTGCCGCGCTGCGGGGCTCGCCCCATGTCAGCAGGGTGGAACGCACCCACGGCTGAAACCAGACAGGCAGGCAGTAAGTGTTCAAACGCCGCACGAAACGATCGCCCTTGCAAAAGGCCCGTGAACTGGTCTGGCCCTCGTCGGGCTACCGGCGCGCCAGCCTGTATCTATGGCGCAGGCTGATGCGGTTGAATGCACCGCCGCATCGGGTCGCACTGGGCTTCGCCATCGGCGTCTTCATATCATTTTCGCCCTTTCTGGGATTACATCTGGCCCTGTCGGGTCTGTTCGCCTGGCTGTTGCGGGTGAATGTCGCGGCTTCGCTGCTGGGTAATTTTCTGGGCAATCCGGTCACCTATCCCTTTATGTGGGCATGCGTGTATCAGACAGGCATACTGATGCTGGGGGAATCGCATACAGAAGGAGGAACGGAGCTGGCTTTGCTGTCATTTAATGCCACCACTATTCAGGAATTGTTCCTGCCATTTTTGATCGGCAGCATTCCCGTAGGGATTTTGGCGGGCCTGGCGTTCTATTTTCCGGTTAAAAAGGGCGTGGAGAACTTTCAGGCGGCGCGGCGCGCGCGCTTTGTCAAAACCCATCCCACACTGGCCGCGGGCGCCATCCCCTCGCATACCAGCGAGGCGCTGTGATGCGCGCGCCCTATCTGCGGCTTGGGGTCAACATCGATCATGTGGCGACCATCCGCAATGCGCGCGGCGGGCCCTATCCGGATCCGATACGCGCCGCCATGCTCGCGGCACAGGCCGGCGCGGATGGCATTACCGCGCATCTGCGTGAGGACCGCCGGCATATTTCGGACGCCGATCTTTTGCGCCTGAGCCGCGAAATTGAACTGCCGCTGAATATGGAATGCGCCGCAACACCGGAAATGCTGGAGATCGCCTTGCGGCATCGTCCGCATGCGGTCTGTCTGGTGCCGGAAAAACGCGAGGAAAAAACCACCGAGGGCGGCCTGGATGTGGCGGGCCAGCACAATCATCTGAAGCACTATACCGCACGGTTGCGGGATGCGGGCATTCGCGTGTCGCTGTTCATCAATCCCGATGAGCGGCAGATCATCGCGGCCCGGGACCTTCAGGCGGATATTGTTGAATTGCATGCGGGCGGCTATTGCGACGCGGTGCTGGAGGGGAACCTCAAAAAAGCCGAAGCGGAACTGGCGGCGCATCAAAAGGCGGCCCGGTCCGCCGCCGCGCTGGGGCTGGAAGTGCATGCGGGCCACGGCATCAGTTTTGATACGGTGGGGGTGTTTGCCGCCATGCCGCAGGTGGTCGAGCTTAATATCGGTCATTTTTTGATCGGCGAGGCGATTTTCATCGGACTGCATGAGGCGGTCACCCGGATGCGCCGTTTGATGGATGAGGCGCGGCCCTGATGGTCATCGGCCTTGGCAATGATCTGATCGACATCAGGCGCATCGAAAAGACGCTGGAACGCTTCGGCGCGCGCTTTATCAACCGTCTGTTTACGGAGCAGGAACAGGCGCGCTCGGAGCGCAGACATAACCGGGCGGCCAGCTACGCCAAACGCTTTGCCGCCAAGGAAGCCTGTTCCAAGGCGCTAGGCACCGGGCTTCGCAGGGGCGTGTACTGGCGCGACATGGGGGTGGCCAATCTGGCGGGCGGCAAGCCAACCATGGTGCTGACCGGCGGCGCCCTTCAGCGCCTGCGGGATATCACGCCGGAAGGCCATGCCGCGCAGATAGACCTGACCCTGACCGATGACTTTCCGCTGGCCCAGGCGATTGTGCTGATCACCGCCGTGCCGATTAGGTAATCGGTGATGGTCAAAGCTTGTCGGGCCATTGTTGTGCGCCGTGAAAGATATGCAGGATCGTTACCGTATCGTCAGCAACCCTGTAGGCAAGTACATAGGGGGGTGCGCGGAATGACTGATTCACGGCTTCCGTCTACCCGGCCAATGCGGCCGCTCATGGGAATTGTTCCAGCCTTTTGGCTGATTCCCGGATCTCGGTTTGCACCCGGCGAGCGGCAACGGGATTGGCGGCGGCAATATAGTCGAAGATTTCGCGCAAGGCGTTGCGGGCGGGCGTTGCCCAGACGATTACCGTCACTTGCTGGCGTTGTCCGCTCGAGCGAGAAGCGGCTCGATTTCGGCCATCACCTGATCGTGCGGCACAGTATCGCCGCGATCGGCGGCTTCTATACCGGCGCGGATATCAGCGATAATCCGGGCTTCGTTTTCAACAAAATGACGCAGCGCCACATCTGTAAGCTGTTGCGGGTCGTGCCCGGTCGCGTCAGCCAGGGCGATGATTTGTTTTTCGAGTTCTGGATTCACGCTCAGGCGCATGAGGTTTTCCTCATTTAAGGCGTCGACAATGCAGCAATACAATATCAAATTAATGGAAATCCAGGATAAATAAAAACAGGAAAAGCCCCATAGAACTCCCGTCCGCTGTGCCGCTTGACAACAACATCGCTAAGTGTTTGATATAAAACTAGTATTTATCCGGTTATGTAGAGAGGCCGAATGCCCGAAAAGCAGTCAAGCGAGTTTGTTGAAAATATCAAGACGATTGTCATTGCACTGCTGATTGCGCTGTTTATCCGGGCGTTTTTGTTTCAGCCGTTTAACATTCCTTCCGGCTCGATGATCCCGACATTATTGGTGGGCGACTATCTGTTCGTCTCGAAATATTCCTATGGCTATAGCCGTCATTCGTTTCCGTTCAGCCCGCCGCTGTTCAGCGGCCGTATCTGGGAAAGTGTCCCGCAGCGCGGCGATATTGCCGTATTCAAATTTACCGCCGATGGGCATACCGATTATATCAAGCGGGTGATAGGGCTGCCCGGCGACCGCATCCAGATGCGCAGCGGCTTGCTCTATATCAATGATCAGGCCGTGCCGCAGGTGCAGATCGCCGATTTTATCGAAAAGGACCGCAATGGAAACGCCGCCCAGACCCGGCAATATCGCGAGACTTTGCCGGGCGGCGTCAGCCATAATGTGCTCGATATGCTGATCGATGGGCCTGTGGATGATACAGGCGTGTTTACAGTGCCGCAGGGCCATGTCTTCATGATGGGCGATAACCGGGATAATTCCAGCGACAGCCGGGTTGCCAATGGCGGCGTGGGGTTTGTGCCCATTGAAAATCTTGTCGGGCGGGCGGAGTTTCTGTTTTTCTCCACCGACGGCACCGCGCAATGGTGGGAATTCTGGCGCTGGTTTCAGGCCGCCCGTTATGACCGGATGTTTCGAAGCATTGAGGCGATACAGGAATGACAGGTGAGTAATACACTCCTCGCACAGTTGCAGCAGCGGATTGGATATCAGTTCAAATCGCCCGGCCTGCTGTGCCGGGCGATGACCCATTCCAGCGTCAGCAGCGAGAGCGGCCGTAATAATGAGCGTCTGGAATTTCTGGGCGACCGTGTGCTGGCGCTGCTGATCGCCGATCTGCTGCTACAGCATTATCCGGATGCGGCGGAAGGGGATCTGGCGGTCAGGCTCAATGCGCTGGTGCGGCGTGAAACCTGCGCCGCCATTGCGCAGGAGCTGGATCTGGGCCCGTGCCTTAGCCTGTTGCCGGCGGAGATAGCGGCGGGCGGCCGTGAAAAGCCCTCCATTCTGGGCGACGCCTGTGAAGCCCTGATCGGGGCGCTGTATCAGGATGGCGGAATGGCGGCGGCGCGGGCCTTTGTCGAGACTTATTGGACATCGCGGCTTGCGGGCCTTAGCGCGGCGCCTGCCGATGAGAAATCGGCGCTGCAGGAATGGAGCCAGGCGCGCAAACTGGGTACGCCGGCCTATTCGGTGATCAGCCGCGAAGGGCCTGACCATGCGCCGCAATTTGTGATAGAGGTAAGCCTGCCGGGCCATGCGCCGCAGCGTGGGACCGGCGCGTCAAAACGTGACGCTGAGCGTGCGGCGGCGCTGGCCATGCTGCGCAAGGTGCATGACGGCTTTATGAAACCGGAAAATCAATGAACAATCCTGAGCGGTTACGCTGCGGTTTCTTCGCACTGATCGGGCCAACCAATGCCGGCAAATCAACCTTGCTGAACTGTCTGGTCGGCTCGAAGCTCGCCATCGTCACCCACAAGGTTCAGACCACCCGCGCGCGGCTTCGCGGTATTGCCGTGCTGGGCGATGCGCAGATTATTTTTGTCGATACGCCCGGCATTTTCAAACCGCAGCGGCGGCTGGACCGCGCCATGGTGCAGGCCGCCTGGGGCACGTAGAAGCGCGCCTTCAGGTTTCCCGGGGGCAGGAGCGAGACCACCGGCCGGCCGGCGACCACCCATTCGCCCTGGACGAAGTAGGTGTCCTGCACGAGCGCCGCCACGGGCGCGGCGACGCTCTTCTGCTCGAGGCGCCAGTCGGCCTGCGCCACCGCGGCCTGCGCCGCGGCGACCTCGGCCTCGGCGGCGGCGAGCTCCGCCTCGCGCCCGAGCG
>JAHHGO010000144.1 GCA_023252275.1 Alphaproteobacteria bacterium | reverse complement strand
CGCATGGTCGATGACGGCAAGGGCGGCGATGCGTTTTATGTCGAAGGCATCAAGCGCCCGATCAATGTGGGCCTCGCGGCGGCGGCGGGCAAGGACCCGAAAGATCTGCGCGGACGCGGCGTCAAATTCCAGGATTTGTGGCGCGGCGGCTGGGACGGCAATGCCCGCTGCGCTGATCAGGACCGCGATGGCGTCTGCGCCGAGATCATTTACCCGACTGTCGGCATGATGCTGTGCAATCATGATGACTTTGATTACAAGAAAGCCTGCTTCGATGCCTATAACCGCTGGCTGCAAACCTTTGTGGCGCCCGCGCCGAAGCGCATTTTCGGGCTTGGGCAGATCGCCATGCGCTCGGTCGAAGAAGGCATCAAGGAGCTTGAGGAAGTCAAGAAAATGGGTTTTGTCGGCGTCATGATGCCGGGCAATCCGCAGGTCGAAGATTATGACAGCCATATTTATGATCCGTTCTGGCAGGCCGCCGTCGATCTGAAAATGCCGCTGTCCTTCCATATCCTGACGGCCAAGGCCGCAGGTGTTGGCGAAGGCCGCGGCCCCGCGATCAACAGCTTCCTGTCGATCATCCGCGGCAATCAGGACATTCTCGGCATGATGATTTTCTCGGGCGTGTTTGACCGCAATCCGAAACTGAAGATCGTCTGCGTTGAAGCCGACGCCGGCTGGGCGCCGCACTTCATGTACCGCGCCGATCACGCCTATAAGCGGCACCGCTTCTGGATGAAGGGCCAGGAGCTCAAGAAGCTGCCCAGCGAATGCTTCAACGATCACATCTATCTGACCTTCCAGGACGACTGGATCGCCTTCAAGATGAAGCACATGGTGAACATTGAGCGCCTGATGTGGGCCAATGACTTCCCGCACAGCGACAGCACCTGGCCGTGGTCGCAGGAAATTCTGGCCGAGCACACCAAGGGCCTGACCGAAGAAGAGCGCAATAAGATCTGCTTTGACAATGTCAAGGCGCTCTACAATCTGCCGGTGGAAGCTCAGCCCCTGATGGCGATGGCCGCCCAGTAAATAACGCGCAAGCGCCCCAGCCGGGGCGCTTGTTCTGTCTACGGATGAATATGCAGACGCCGGCCGGCCGGACTGCCCCCGAAGCGCCCGCAATAGCACGGCCACACAATGGGAGAGAAACATGGAATATGATATAAAGATCACTGGCGGAACCATTGTCGATGGCACCGGCAATCCGGGCTATCTGGGCGATGTCGGCATCAAGGACGGCAAGGTCGTCGCACTTGGTCAGGCGCCGGGAAACGCCACCCGGACAATTGACGCAAAAGGCAAGGTCGTTTCGCCGGGCTTTGTTGATATTCATACGCATTATGATGCGCAAGTCATGTGGGACCGCATGATGACCATCTCGCCCTGGCATGGGGTAACGACGGTGGTTGTCGGCAATTGCGGTTTTGGCATCGCGCCGACGCGCCCCGAACACCGGCAGCTGATTGCCGAGACGCTGGAAAATGTCGAAGGCATGAGCGTCAATGCGCTGAAGGCCGGGCTGGGCGCGGATTGGGGCTTTGAAACTTTCCCGCAATATCTCGACGCCATCGAAAACAATGGCATCGCCATCAATATGGGCGTGCTCATCGGCCACACGCCGGTGCGCATGTATGTGATGGGCGAAGACGCCACCGAACGCGAAGCGACGCCAAACGAGATCACCAAAATGCGCGCGCTTGTGTCCGAGGGCATCCAGGCCGGCGCCATCGGTTTCGCCACTTCAAAGGCGGCGACTCATGTCGGCTATCGCGGCAAGCCGGTGCCAAGCCGCGCCGCCAGCCATGATGAAATGATGTCGCTGATGGGCGCGCTCGGCGATCTGAAAAAAGGCATGATCCAGATCACCATCGGCAAGGGCCTTTCCTATAAGGAATTCGCTGAAATTTCCGAGACCACCGGGCGGCGCATCAGCTGGACGGCGCTGCTTTCGGGCGCAAATATCGGCGGCGGCGGCTCGCATCGCGACCAGTTGCGCAAGTCGGAAGAGCTGATTGCTTCCGGCCATGACGTGGTGCCGCAGGTCACCTGCCGCCCGCTGAATTTCGAGTTCAACTTCAAGGCCCCGTTCCCCTTTGAAGCCTCGAAAGTTTTTGCGCCGGTGTCGCAAGCGGATTTTGAAGGCCGCAAAAAGGTTTATGCCAGCCCCGAATTCCGCGCCAGTTTCCGGGATATGATTGACCGCCCGGATATTAATCTGGCGCGTTCGTTCAAAATCGCGGTTATTTCCCATTGCCCGAGTGACACTTCGATCGAAGAACGCACTATTGGCGATGTGGCGGCGCAGCGCGGCGTACATCCCGCCGATCTGGCGATCGATCTGTCGCTTGCCAATGAACTGGCGGTGCGTTTCCGTATGCCGGTGGCCAATGCCGATGAGGAAGCGGTGGAAGAACTGCTCAAGCATAAAGACACGGTGCTGGGTCTTTCGGACGCGGGCGCCCATGCCAGCCAGTTATGCGATGGCTGCTATTCCACCTATCTTCTGGGCCGCTGGGTGCGCGAGAAAAAGGCGATCACCATTGAAGCCGCAATTCGCATGCTGGCCTCGCGCCCGGCCGAAGTGTTTGGCATCACCGATCGCGGCCTGCTGGCCGTTGGCCGCCCTGCCGACGTGGTTGTCATCGACATGGCAACGGTTGGCGCGGGCCAATTGAAGCGCGTCAATGATCTGCCGGCCGGCGAGGACCGTTTGATTTCGGAAGCGGCCGGGATTGATGCGGTGATCGTCAATGGCGCGCTGCTGCGGGAAAACAATGTCAATATGCTGGATGTGGCCAAGGGCAAGCTGCCCGGCCGTCTGCTGCGCAATGGCGCCGCCGCCTAAGCGGGATAGCATCATTACAGGCTGAATGCTGAATATAGCCGCCCCTCTCTGGTGCATCGCATGCGGAGAGGGGCGGCTTCTTTTTTGCGCCGCGCCCGGCAAAAAGTGGCGAATGCGGCAAAAAAAATGTCGCTATTGACCGCACGGATGCGTCATAATCAGGCCAACAATTCATACAGGCGCGGGCAAGCCGCGTAAATATTTCAGCAACAGGGAGGATCCGCATATGAAGGTGAAGGCAGCCGTGCTGCGCGAGGTCGGCAAACCGCTGACCATCGAAGAGCTTGACATCATGCCGCCAAAGGAAAACGAGGTTCTGATAAAGACCGTCGCCAGCGGCATTTGTCACAGCGATTATTCCATGCTGCATGGCAAGCTGCGCTCGCCCATGCCGCTGGTGCTGGGGCATGAAGGCGCCGGCATAATCGAGGCGCTTGGCCCGGGGGTGACCGGTCTGAAAGTTGGCGATCATGTGATCTGCTCGCTGTCGCCCAGCTGCGGTAAATGCTTTATGTGCGAGGAAGGCCGCGAATATCTCTGCCAGGAAATGACCAAGGTTTCCTCCTATGCCTGCATGCTGGACGGCACGACACGGCTTCGCAATGGCGCCGAGGAAATCCGCCAGCTTTGCGGCATTGCGTCCTTTGCGGAAAAAATGGTTATCCCGGCGGGCTCCGCCATCAAGGTGCGCGATGACGCGCCTTTGTCAACCGTGTGCCTGATCGGCTGCGGCGTCACCACCGGCACGGGGGCCGCGGTCAACACCGCCGACATTCACCCCGGCGACGGGGTTGCGGTCATTGGCTGCGGCGGCGTTGGCCTTTCAATCTTGCAGGGCGCGCGCATCAAAGGCGCAAATCCGCTCATCGCGGTTGATCCGGTAAAGGAAAAGCGTGATCTGGCCATGTCGCTTGGCGCCACCCACACGATTGATCCGTTTACGGAAAATCTGGAACAGCGCATCAAGGATATCACCGGCAAGGGCGTGCATTTCGCGTTTGAGGCGCTGGGCACCATGCGCACCATCAACGACGCCTATTCCATTCTGCGCCCCACCGGCGAGGCGATTATTGTCGGCGTGCCGAACCTGAAGGAAGTGTACGAGCTTCCCGTCGCGCAGCTATTCGCGGAAAAGGAATTCCGCGGGTCGATTTACGGCTCTTCGCGGCCAAAACGCGACCTGCCGCTGTTTGTGGACTGGTACATGAAGGGCGAGCTGAAGCTTGATGAAATGATCACCAAGCGCATCCGTCTGGAAGACGTCAATCAGGCGTTTGAAGAAATGGGACGCGGCGAGGGCGCCCGTTCCGTAATCATGTTCGACTGACGCCAATTGATGTAAGGGAGAAAATAAAATGAAAACCAAAGCCGCCGTTATGTATGAGGCCAAACAACCTCTGGTCGTCGAAGAACTGGATCTTGAAGGCCCCAAGGAGGGCGAGGTTCTGATTAAATACACCGCCAGCGGCATCTGCCATTCCGACTATTCGGTCGTGCATGGCGTGCTGGGCGGTCGTTCACCCATGGTGCTGGGCCATGAAGGGGCTGGCGTCATTGCCGAGGTTGGCCCCGGCGTCACCAGCCTGAAAGCCGGCGATCATGTGATTGCCGTGCTGACGCCAAGCTGCGGCGAATGCTGGATGTGCAAGGAAGGCAAGCATTATATGTGCAGCCAGATGGGCAAGCTGATGGCGACAGGCCGCACGCTTAGTGGCGAATTCAGATTCAGCAAAGGCGGCAAGCCGATCTATCACATGGCCGGACTTGGAACATTTTCCGAATATGCGGTGATCCAGGCAGGCTCGGCGATCAAGGTGCTGGATAATGCGCCGCTGGACACGGTGTGCCTGATTGGCTGCGGCGTCACCACAGGCGTGGGCGCTGCGGTAAATACCGCAAAGGTGCACAAGGGTTCTTCCGTCGCGGTCATTGGCTGTGGCGGCGTGGGCCTGTCGATCATTCAGGGCGCGCGCATCAATGGCGCCACCACGATTATCGCGGTGGATCCGATGCCGGAAAAACGCGCACTGGCGATGCGGATGGGCGCCACCCACGGCGTGGATCCGTTCGCCCCCGAAGGCCCGATCAAACAGGTAAAGGCGCTGACCGGAGGCCATGGCGTGCATTACGCGTTCGAGGCGCTGGGCCGCGTCGACACGATCGAGCAAACCTGGAGCATGATCCGCGCCGCGGGCCGCGCCATTATCGTCGGCATGCCGGACCAGAAATCGAAGATCAAGCTTAGCATGACCGGCGTCTTTGGTGAAAAGCGCATCAAGGGATCGGGCTATGGCTCGTCATCGCCAAAGCGCGACATACCGCGTTTTGTCGACTGGTACCTTAGTGGCGAATTGAAACTGGATGAGATGATCACCAAGCGCATCAAGCTGGAAAACATCAATCAGGCCTTTGATGAAATGGGCCGTGGCGAAGGCGCGCGCTCGGTCATAGTGTACTGAATCACCTCTCATCGTCACGGCGAAGCGCCTGGTGCGTTTTGCCGTGACGCCGGGCTGAGATTTGCGGCGCTCCAAAAAACCTATTCCAGCCGCACTGCTGTGCCGGTCACGCTGACCATCAGCATGCTTCCTTTGGCGCCCAGCGATTCATAATCTATATCCACGCCGATAACCGCATTGGCGCCCAATTGTCCGGCCTCCGCAATTAAATCCTCCATCGCCCTGTCGCGGCCATCTTTCAGCACCCGTTCATAAGCGCCGGAACGGCCGCCCACAATGTCGCGAATACCGGCAAATATATCGCGGAATATATTCGCGCCATAAATCGCCTCGCCGCTGACAATGCCGAAATATTGGGTGATACGCTTACCCTCAATGGTGTTGGTTGTGGTGGTCAGCATTGATAATGATCTCCGTCTATATGTTCTGAATGGTATTGCAGCATACCCTCGAATCGAAAAATCGCGTATTGCTCAGGCGCCAGCGCCACAAGCCATGTTTTTGACAAATTACTGGTTTTGTTAACTCCTGCAATATTTCCATCCGGGAACCGAGATGAGCGCCGATGCACATGAACCCTCTCTGATCAGGCGCTGCCTGTACTGGCTGCTGGTGTGCGGCCTGTGGGGGATGATCGGTCTTACTGGCCTGCTGGCCTGGTATGCCTTTGATCTGCCGGATACCAGCGCGCTGCACAAACAGCGGGCTACATCCGGCATTACGGTGCTTGGCTATGATGGACAGCCGATTGGCAGCCGCGGCGATACGGTTGGTGAAATGCTTGAGCTGCGCGACATGCCGCGCCATCTGTTGCAGGCCGTCATCGCCACCGAGGACCGCCGCTTTTACGATCATGGCGGCATTGATCCCTTCGGTCTGGCCAGGGCCATGGGGGCCAATCTCTGGGCCGGCCGCGTGGTGCAGGGCGGCAGCACCATCACCCAGCAGGCCGCAAAGAATATATTCCTGACGCCGGAACGCAATCTTCGCCGCAAGACGCAGGAATTATTGCTGGCTTTGTGGCTGGAGCGGAAATTCACCAAGGACCAGATCCTTGAAATGTATCTGAACCGCGTCTATATGGGCAGCGGCAGCTATGGCGTCGCCGCCGCCGCGCAAAAATATTTCGGGAAAAAGGTGGGGCGGCTCAGCCTTCCGGAAAGCGCCATGCTGGCGGGGCTGCTGAAGGCCCCCAGCCGCTACAGCCCGGTCAATGATCCCAAACTTGCGCGCGAACGGCAGGCTGAGGTGCTGGCCAATATGGTGGAAGCCGGCTTTCTATCGCCGCCCGAGCGGGCCGCCGCGCTATCGCGGCCGCTCAGCTTTGCCAGCATCGGCAATAGCGAGGATAGCCAGTATTTTATTGATTGGGTTCTGGATCAGTTGCCCGATCATATTGGCAGGCCGGAAGGCGATCTGATTATCGTCAGCACATTGGATGCGCGCATGCAGAGCGCCGCCGGGCGGGTCATCAGTGCGGCGATTGAGCAGAATGAACAGCGTCTGGGGGTGCATCAGGGCGCCTTGCTGGCGCTGACGCCGGATGGCGCCGTGCGGGCCATGGCGGGCGGCCGCGCCTATGGGCAAAGCCAGTTTAACCGCGCGACGCAGGCCAAACGTCAACCCGGTTCGGCCTTCAAGCCCTTCATTTATGTGACGGCGCTGGAAAAGGGGCTGAATCCCGGCAGCATAATGCGGGATTCCCCGGTTATGTTCAAAAAATGGAGCCCTAAAAATTTCAACAAGGAATTTCGGGGCGAAGTCACGCTGCGCACCGCGCTGGCGGAATCAATCAATACTGTGGCGGTAAAACTTTCCGAAATGTCCGGCCGCGATCAGGTTAT
>JAHHGO010000143.1 GCA_023252275.1 Alphaproteobacteria bacterium | reverse complement strand
CGCATCGACCGGGCGCGCGACTGCCGGCATAAACCCGCCGTCATTCAGTCCGTAGTCGGACGATGCTGCAAGCCGCGCGCCGATATGCATTATCAGGCCGGGCCGATTTCAACCGTGGCGGGGCATTACGCCAAGGATATATTGTGGCCCAATGCCGGGCTTGGCCCGGAGGATGTGGACGCGACCGGCTCTTATGACGCCTTCACCTTCACCACCATGCTGCAGCTGGAGGATTATGGCTTCTGCAAAAAAGGCGATGGCGGCATTTATGTGTCGGACGGCACGATGCGGCTGGGCGGCAGGCGGCCCAACAATACCAGCGGCGGGCATCTGTGCGAGGGCTATACGCATGGCGTCAATATGGTGATCGAGAATGTACGCCAGTTGCGCCACGACGTGGATGATAGCTGCCCGGTGGACGCTAACGGCAAACGTCAGCATACATATGATTACCGCGAAGGCGGCTGCCGCCAGGTGAAAAAGGTGGAAGTGACCGCCAATCTGGGCTGGGCCACGCCGGGCCAGGGTTCGGCCATGGTGATGGCGCAGGATAATAGATAAGGGGGGGAAATATTATGTCCACATCCGTAAGAGGCGAATATCTGGGCATGCCGCTGGTGATCAATGAGCTGGAGCATGATTACCGGGAATTTTTCGGATACTGCGCGAAGCATGATCTGCATCTGCAAAATTGCGATGACTGCAAAATGTTCCGCTACCCGCCCACCACCGCATGTCCATTCTGCGCCAGCCCGAAGGCGACCTGGAAACCGGTTGAGGGCAAGGGCACGCTTTATTCCTATGGCGAAATTCATCACGCCATTCAGCCTGTGTTCCGTCAGTATGCGCCCTATCTGCTGCTGCTGGTGGAGCTGGATACGCAAAAAGGCAAGCCGGGGGAATTTGACGGGCTGCGCTTTACCGGCAATCTGGCCACTGCGGACGGTACGCTGGCCCCGCCGGAAATGGTGCGCCAGGTTGGCATCGGCACGCGGTTGCGCATTGTGTACAAGGATGCGGGCGAGGGCATTTCCATGCCGCTATGGACGATTGATGAAACCGCCCCGCAGCCCGCAAAACCCTGGCGCTATGCGATAGAATAGGGGGTTAAACTCCTCCGCCGCTTAGCAGCCACTGGGCGCATTCATCGCCCAGTTCGCGGCGCGCCGCGGCTTCATAGCGGGCATTGTCTTCCGCGTTCAGCACGTCGCGCCAGCGGCCATTTGTGCCCTTGTTGATAAAGGTTTTTGCGCCGCCCTCGAATATCGCGCCGCCCAGCGGCACGGTTTTATCGCCATTATCGCGCATATAATCAATGCTGCAATGCTCAAGAATGGCGGGCCAGCGGCTTTCATCAATTGGGATTTGCAGATGCGCCGCGATGTTGCGGATTTGCCCCGGCATGTCCGCCTTCATGTCGTTATAATGCAGCAGTTTGACATTGGGCAGATTGCGTATTTCCCACCAGGAGCGGATATTTTCCCAGAACGGCCAGAAGGGAAAGCCGTCTTTTTCAAGCCAGCCGAGAAAATACTGGCGGATGTCATCCGTCGGCGGATCAATGGGCGGGCCAACCCGTCCCGGCGTGTCATTCATGGCGGCGTACCAGAGCGCATTGGCGCTGGCGTGATGATTATACATGCTCCAGACCACATCGCGCCCGTCGCGGCCGATATAGATGTAGCCGGCCTTTGGCGAGAAGACCAGCGCATCGACCGGAAGGTGCGTTTTCAAAAAGCGGCGATGGGTTTGCGCCTCCAGCATAGGCAGCTTGACCTCTTTCGGCGGTATGCGCAGGTCCACCCAGGGGGATAGTTCCGATACCGCCACATCCGGATCGCCATTGAACAGCAACTGGCCTACAATCTGCTGGGTCCAGGTGGTGCCGGATTTTCCCCAGGTTCCGATAACGATATCATCATCGCGGAATTTGAAATTATTCCATACGGTTGAATCAAAATGATGATTATGAAATTCACGCGTCTTGCGGGGCCACTGAATTTCAGAAAGTGTCATATCAGCTTCTCCTGGAGCAATAAATATGCCGGGCAACGTGAACCGCAAAACGCCTCGTGTCAAACAAAGATCAAAAAAAAGGAGGCCGAAAGGCCCCCCGAGTTTTATGTTCCCCAACATATTTTACCGGGTTTGGCCCCGGCGGCTTTATTGATTATTCCTTCCCGTATGATCCGGGATAAAATCACCCATCAACTATCCTGAAACAGAGCGAGGATGAGCTGCGGCCGGCTGTTGGCGATCTGCAACGATTGTGTGCTCAACTGTTGCTGGATCTGAACGGATTTCAGTTTTGCGCTCTCGGCTGTCAGGTCGGCGTCAACCAGAAAACCAATGCCGACCGTTAGTGAATCCTGAAGTTTTTTTACAAAGCTGGAATGTGATTCCAGGCGCGAGGAACTGCCGCCAAGCGCCGCCAAAGCGTTATTGACGGCCTGCAACATGCCATCCAGCGCTGTTACTTCGGCGGTGGCGGCGGGGACATCGAGCACATTCGTAAGCACCGATACCGTGACGGCCTTGATATTTATAGCCGGTATTATGATTGAGGCGGCGGTGCTGGCCGTCGGTTCGGTAATCACAATCAGATCATCCGTTAACGGATTAACAGGGTTTTTATTGATCAGATTGGTATTGTCGAAGCTGGCCGAGTCGATGACTGTTGCCAGCTGCGCCACATAGGCCTGATAATCAGTATCGATCAGCAGACGGCTCTGTGGCGTAATCGCCGGGTTGGAGGCCTGCACCGCCTTGGATTTCATTTCGATCAGCAGATTGGACAGGGTTTCAAGCGCCTTGATTGAAACATCCAGAATATTCAACCCTCTTTGCGCGCTCTGATCGACGGCGTCATAACCATCAAGATCGGCGCGCTGTTTTTGCGCGACAGCAAAGGTGCTTGGATCATCCTTGGAGGCCGCGACCTTATAGCCGGTGGATACACGGTTCTGGGTGATGTCCAGTTCACGACTGGTATTGTTTAACTGCTGAAGGGCGATAAGCGCCGCAGTATTGGTTTTGATAGAAGTGACCATCGGCTTCTCCTGATTTTCGCGGGGCCATGTTCACGGCGCCGTTTGATGCGGAAGAAGCAACTAGTGTGCCAATATATAATCTTCATAACATATTGAATTATATGAAAATTTATCGATGGGGAGGCGTCTGGGGAGCGGCAATATATTCCACTGGAGCAATATTTGATGCCCTGGAGCCGCAGGTATAATGCGCTAGGCGTTCTTGTCTACGGTCAGGCCGGCGACATCGCGCACCTGGGCAAGCACGGAGAGCATTTTTTCCGTCGGATATTGCTGCAGAACATCGCCTGTACTCGGGTCGATTGATTTGAAAACATAATGCCCCGTCGCCTCATCCCGTTCGATTGACAGGCGCGAATTATCGGGTGAGTAGGAGGTGGCCGCGGGGACGGATGTCTGGGCCACAGACGGAGCCTTGACACGGGTGTCCCGAACCTCGGGATCCTTCGGGGTTTTTGCGCCTGGGATGCTTGTTCCCGCGCCAAACCGGTTGCCTGTGACAGAAAGATCGCTCATCTGAAACCTCGTGAAACCTCGATGCCTTCCGGCGGTTTGTCCCTCTCTCTGCTTGACGGTTTCTTTGTCTCTAATGGAAATATAGTGGTCAGGTGTTAAGATACCCTTAATTCAGCAAAAAAATTAATCATGGTTAACCGGACGTATAGATAATGGTTTGGGTTTTTCCCCAGCCTGATGCAGCCGCCACATTTCATGATAGGCGGCGTCCAGATGCCGCGTGTAGCGGGTGCTGTTGAACAATGGAGCGGTGTCGCGCTTGCGGGCGATCTTTTCCCGTAATTGATGCTGGCGCGCCGGATCGCCGGCAATCGCCACAGCGAGATCTTCATATGCCTGCAAATCTGCTGTGATCAGTTCCGGCATTTCAAAGGCCCGCAGGATACTGCCCGCGCCACGTGAAACAAAAGTTTGCCCAGGGCATGTGATGACTGGAACACCCATATGCAGCGCGTCACTGGCGGTGGTGAGCGCGTTCACGACGAGCGTATCCAGAAACAGATCGGCATTGCGGTGCCGCGCCAGATGTTCTGCCTGCGATGCTTTCGGTGCGAACGCCAGGCGGGCGGGGTCTATGCCGCGCGCCGCCGCTTCCCGCCGCAAATTCCCGGCGGTTGCTTCATCGGGTTTGAGCAGCCATAAAACGCTGCCGGGCGCGCGGGCGAGGATACGCATCCACACATCAAACGCGCCGGGTGTGATTTTGTAGGTCTGGTTGAAACAGCAGAACACGAAGGCATTTTCCGGCAGGCCGCACGCCGCGCGCGATGGTGTGACATCCGACACAGGGCGGAAGCTGTTCGGCTGATAGGTGTCGGGCAGATAGACCAGACGTTCGGTGTAATATTGCTGCTGATCCGGCGGCACGACAAATTCATCGACCACAGCGTAATCGATAAAATCAACGCCCATGGTGCCGCCAAAGGCCAGATAATTCACCTGAATAGGGGCGGGGCGGCGCGCCAGAATTCCCAGCCGGTGGCCGAATGTATAACCCTTCCGGTCGATCAGCACATCGATCCCGTCACTGTTAATGCGGCTTGCGGCCCCGGAATCATTCAGATTCTGAATATCCACAAAATGATCGCAGACTTCCATAAAGCGGTGTCTTTCCGGGCTGTCATCAGGCGGTCCATAGGAATAGGCATAGATTTCAAATTTATCCCGGTCATGTTTTTGCAGAATTTCAGTCATCAGATAGGCCATGGGGTGGCTGCGGAAATCCATCGACAAATAGCCGATGCGAATGCGCGTATGTGACTCGCGATGATAGGAAAACTGTTTCACATCCTCCTGCGCACTGAGTGATGCCGACACGATTTGAGCATTGCCGAGCGCGCAGGCGAGTTGCGCCGCATTATCCGGCGCGGTTGGAAAACCCTGGAATGAAAATGGATCAAGCGGCAATTTTTGATCACGGACCTTTCTGACAAGATCAGCCGAAAGGTTTTCTATATTATCCCAGTCGCACAGATACATTTTATTGGTCAGCAGATAGCATTGCGATTCGGGCTTGTGCGGCCCGGACGCAATGGCCCTTTCCAGTTTTTCTTTGGCCTCGGTGCGGCGGCCCAGCAGCATCAGCACCAGTGAAATATTATGCAGCATGTCGGCATCGTCCGGCGCCAGCTTCAGCCCGGCTGTATAGGCCGCCAGCGCCTGTTCAATATGATACATTCTGAACAGGACCTGGCCCAGCAGGTCATAGGCTCGCACATTGGCCGGATGGATGTTGATTGCCTGTTGCAGCATACGGGCGGCGGCGGGAAAGTCGCGCAGTTCCAGCAGAATACTGCCGCAGTGAAAGAAGGCGTCCGCGTAATCATTTTTTAACAATGCTGCTCTGCGATGGGCCTCAAGCGCCTCCTTGACCGCGCCGTTGTCATATAGCGCCACGCCCAGCGCATTATAGGCCTGGGCGAATTCGGGATGATGGCTGATGGCGGCGCGGTAATGTGCCATGGCTGATGCAATATCGCCCCGCTGATGGGCAGCCAGCCCTTCTTTCATGGCGGCAATAGCGCTCCCGGTATCAATTGCTTGGAGGGCGCGCCGGTCACGCTCCAGATGACGGTTAATTTTTCGTTTCAGATTCATAGCATCATGATCACCCGCGGCCGGTTAATAAAGTGCGCATCGAAGTAAATTCCGGGTGCAAAGCATTTTGTTAACTTTGCCGGATTAAATTGCAGGAGCTATCATAGTTCTGAGCGAGCGGAGCCGGTTAATGCCTCTTAAGCTTTCGTTAAAGCCTGGCGAGAAATTCGCCGTCAATGGCGCGGTTATTGTCAATGGCGACCGCCGGGGGACGCTGGTTGTGCAAAATCAGGCATCCATCTTGCGAGAGCGTGACATCATGCAGCCCTATGATGTCACGACGCCGGCCAAGCACATCTATTTTCCGATCATGATGATGTATCTCGACGAGGCCGGGCAGGAGAATTATTACCGGGATTTCACCGCGCGCATGACCGAATTCATGGACGCGATCAGCCGTCCGGAAGTTCTGCTTCTGTGCGTTGAAATCAGCAAGGAAGTTGTCAGTCATCGATATTACGCCGCCTTGCGGCATTGCGCGCGTCTGTTGGAGTATGAGCAGGAGATTCTGGGCAATGAGCCTGAACGCGTATCAGCGCACGCTTAAGACCACCGAAAATCCGCGCAACACCGAATATCGTCTTTTCGCGGAAATCACCCGGGATCTGCTGGAGGCGCAGCGGCGCGGCGTTATTGATGCGAAACTGATGGAAGCGATAGACCGGAACCGGAAATTGTGGGTTACGCTTGCCGCGGACTGCGCGGACGACAATAATCTTTTGCCGAAAGAGACCCGCGCGGCAATTATTTCACTCAGCATCTGGGTGCATAAATATTCACGTGAAGTCACCCGTAAAGGTGAGGATATCGGGGCCTTGATTGATGTTAACAGAAACATCATGAAGGGCCTTAACCCCAACGCTTCAGGGGTGTAAGCGGCAGAATTACGGCGCCAGATCCGGATGACATCAGATCCGGTTGTGTCCTTCATCGTCATTGCGAGGCGCGGAACGCGCCGTGGCAATCCAGAGCAAAAATTCAAGGCTTTTCCGTGTGATTCTGGATTGCTTCACTTCGTTCGCAATGACGGAGCAGATGTTGCAATTCAATCCAAAATCACCCCTCTCCCAATCAACCGGCAAAATTTTCCCAGTGCAGAAAAAAATGCCGGGGCATTGTTGCCGCGTACCATTCGTTCACTGACTAAATTCATCTTTATTAGGCTTAATATGGATTAAGCAATTTGAAGAAATCACAGTCAGATACATAACTTGCCGGGTAGGCAGTTTTTATCCGGCAAGTTTGGCACAGGGGTTGCGCATCCCAGGGCAGGCCAAAATGGCCAGGCAGCAAAACGCCGCCGTTTAATCCAGAATGGAGAGAGCAACACATGACGACGATTCATACAAATCCCGGCGCCCTTGTGGCCCAGCAGACCCTGCGCAACGTCACATCGCAGCTGGACAAGGTTTCCAAACAAATCCAGACCGGCTACAAGGTCGCCGACGCCAAGGACGACGCGTCGACCTTTGCGGTGGCCCAGGGCCTGCGCGCCAACGTGTCCTCGCTGGGCGCGGTGCAGCAGA
>JAHHGO010000142.1 GCA_023252275.1 Alphaproteobacteria bacterium | reverse complement strand
GGTGGAAGTGAAGCCCGTTCCCGTGCCCCACGACTGCATCGATGGTTTCCTCTATGCCTACTGGCGCAGACCGCGCGCCTATCTCGATCCGAGGGTTCGAGCTGCCATGTCGTCGTTCCACGCACTTGGAAATATCACCGCAGGGCTGGAACAGTTGCAGCTCGATCTCGACGATGGTGCATGGGCTGGGCGGTATGGCGGACTTCTCCACCTTGACGCCTGTGACGTTGGTTATCGGTTGGTGACTGCTCACTAACACCGGTCCACGCGCCGTTCGACAACCGTTGCGAAACAGAATGTCCGCATTGCCGCCGTTCCCATCGAGGGCGCTAATGGCAGCTTTCCACCCCCCAACCTCGTCGTTTTTCGATGACCCGATTATGCCGAACTGCTGCATAGCCGAAGTAAGCATCACGCGGGGAAAATGGGACGCTACCCTTTCCCCCCTACCTGAACTGCCGGAAACAATCGCGGATTTCTTTTACGAACAATTCCGGCTGTTCCCACGCCGCGAAATGGCCGCCTTTTTCCAGATCGTTCCAGTGCGCGATATTTTTCACATGCTTCTCGGCCCAGCGGCGCGAGGCGCGGAAAATTTCCTTCGGGTACATGCTGACGCCCATCGGCAGGTCCACATCGGCGGCGCCAAGCGCGCCGCGGAAGCTTTCCCAATACAGCCGCGCCGAAGATGCGGCATTGTTGGGCAGCCAGTACAGCATGATATTATCGAGCATGTCATCGAGGCTGAGCACGTCTTCGGGATTGCCGTCATTGTCGGTCCAGGCCCACATTTTTTCATAGATCCAGGCGGCCTGCCCGGCGGGCGAATCGGCCAGCCCATAGCCGAGCGTTTGCGGGCGCGTGGATTGCTGCTTGGAATAGCCCGAATCCCATTCCTGATAATAGCTCATCGCCTCGACCGCCGATTTTTCCGCCGCCGTCATGTCGCCCATTTCACCGGCGCCGGGAAACACGAACAGCAGATTGACATGAATGGCGGCGCAGCCCGCCGGTTTGGCGGCGCCGATGGCCGTGGTGACGGCCGCCCCCCAATCGCCGCCCTGCGCGACCCATTTGGCATAGCCAAGCCGCGTCATCAGTTTGCCCCAGGCATCGGCAATATGCGCAATGCCCCATCCTGTTGTCGCGGGCTTGCCGGAAAAGCCATAGCCGGGCAGCGATGGCGCGATAACATGAAACGCATCCCCGGCCTTGCCGCCATGCGCGGTGGGATCGGTCAGCGGGCCGATCACTTTCATGAATTCAATCACCGAGCCGGGCCAGCCATGCGTCAGCAGCAGCGGCATGGCATTGGCATGTTTGGAGCGCACATGCAGAAAATGAATATCCAGCCCGTCAATTCCGGTTTTGAACTGGCCGAGCGCATTGAGCCGCGCCTCACAGCGCCGCCAGTCATATTTATTGCGCCAATGCTGGCATAGCGCCTGCACCCTGGCGAGCGGCGCGCCCTGTTTCCAGTCGCTCACAAGTTCGCGTTCGGGCCAGCGCGTGGCGTCGAGCCGCCGCGCCAGATCATCCAGCTCCGCCTGCGGAACCGCCAAGGTAAATGGGGTGATGGCTTCGCTCATGGCGCCGGACACTCCTGCCAATATGTTCTTTATTACCCGGCAGTTTGCCACCATCCGCGCAGCCGCGCAATCAATGTCGTGTGGCGAAACCGCGCCACACGCGCCGCAGGAAGAAATTTGTGTTTTAATGCGGGATGATTATAGCTTAATCCATCTTTCATTTTGTCATTGTCCGATTTGATCGGGCAATCCAGAGCCGCGAATATGCGCATTTCCATGTCATACTGGATGCCCCGGTCAAGCCGGGGCATAACAACTATAGGGGCGGAGCGATCAAACCTGAAATCATTCCGCCCTAGCTTTTCGCCTGCGCCGCAAGCGGGCGCTTTTCCATATAATTGTGCTTGGCGCGCGGCAGATGCGGCATGACTTCCTTGGCGAACAATTCCAGATTTTTCATAACCTTGAGATGCGGCATGTCGCCCACCTGGAACGCGCCCATGAAAATGCCGGCGCCCGCGCGCTCCATATTGCGCAGCAGCCGTTCGCAGACCTGCTCGGGAGTGCCGATCAGGGCCTGGCCGGTGGCGATCATCTCATCATAATCAAATGCCGCGGGGCGCTTCATCCGCGCCTCCAGCATTCCGCGAAACGATTCCGGGCTGGTATAGCCGGGCGGAACCAGCATCTGCGGCGGCAGGGCGAAACAGCGCTTGTTGAAATATTCGATATGCGGGCGCGCCTCGGCGATGGCGGTTTTTTCGTCTTTGGCCACATACACCATCGAGGTCCAGCCGAACTTTTCCGGCCCCGCCGCATAGCCATATTCTTCCGCCGCTATCTGCCGGTACATGCCGTAATAATGCACCAGCTGCTCGATCGGCGCATAGGTGCAGAGATAGGGATAGCCATGCTTCGCCGCCCAGCGGATGGTTTCGCTGGAGCCTTGCGAGGGCGAAAAAATCGGCGGATGCGGCGTTTGAAATGGCCGCGGCCAGACATTGACATAGCGAAAGCGGTAATGCTCGCCATCCCATTCAAACGGCCCCGGCTCCGTCCAGGCCTTGATGATAAGATCATGCGCTTCGTGGAAGCGGCTGCGCGAGCTCGACGGGTCAAGATTAAGCGAATAATATTCCGCCCCGATGCCGCGCACAAAGCCGGAAATGATCCTCCCGCCCGAAATCACATCGAGCATGGCCACCTCTTCGGCAACCCGCAAGGGGTTTTCACGCAGATTAATGCCATTGCCGAGAATGGCGATCCTGGCGTTTTTGGTGCGCCGGGCCAGAGTTGCCGCCATAATGTTCGGCGAGGGCATCAGCCCATAGCCGTTCTGGTGATGCTCATTGACGCATAGCGCATCAAAGCCGAGCTGGTCGGCATATTCGAGTTCATCGAGATAATTATTATAGAGATCGCGGCCCAGCACCGGATCATAATAGCTGTTCGGCAGCAGAACCCAGGAGGATTTGTATTTCTCCGTGACATTTTCGGGAATTTTCGGCCAGGGCATAAGATGAAAAAAGAAAATCTCCATCGGATGGCTCACGGTGCAACCTCTCTCTTAGCTATTTCCTCGGGTTCACGTTGCATATATTGCCCGCCATTCAGGCCATCGCCTGGCGGGCGGCGAAAGCAATGATCGCGCCGGCAAGCTCTTGCGGCTTCTCCAATGGGGCGACATGCCCCGCGCCCTGGATGATTTCAAGCCGCGAACCCGAAATAAGGCCCTGAAGCTTGCGGCCATGCGCGACCGGCACCAGCCGGTCTTCGGCTCCCCACAGCAGCAATACCGGCGCCTTGATATGATGCAGCCGCCGCTCCAGCTGCGGATTATAGGGCCGCTTCCAGATCAGCCGCGCGGCGGCCGCCTGCTCCGACCACATGGCGGTGATCATGTCCGCATTGGGCGTTTGCGCGCGCATCATTGCGGCGATATTCGGGTCCGCGAAAAGATAGGACATCGCCTCCGCCGGATCCTTGATGAAAAGATCGGGCATCGGCGCGTCGGGCCGCACCCCTATCGGGGCCATCAGGATCAGGCGCGTCACCAGATCGGGCCGGGCGGTGGCGAATTCGGTGGCGATCCAGCCGCCAAGCGAAATGCCCGCAAGGGTGATCTGCTTCAGCCCAAGGGCATCAAGAACATCCATATAATGAAACACAAGATCAGCGACGCTCTTGACCCAATCGGGCAGCGGGGTTCCCGCAAACCCCGGATGCGCCGGCGCATAGACGGTAAAATGTTTGGCCAGCGCCGCATGAAACGGCGTCCACATCCCCGCGCCGCCCGCGCCATGCAACAATAATAGCGGCGCGCCCGAGCCGCCGATAAGCACTGGAACCCGGCATCCCCTAATGTCCAATGTTTCGGTTCGATAGCTTTCGCTCACCGTATTATCCTCCGATCTTTGTTCATTCTTCGGACCGCCGCCGCATGATCAGCCAATCTTCTCATTGCATGGCGCGGCATGCTAGCAAATTTTCTAGTAATCCCGGCCCCGCGATGGCGCGGGGCGCATTATTTTTACGCAAGAAACGTATAAAACAGCGGCGCGCGGTTTATTTGGCGATATAAAGACGCGCCGGGCGCTCGGGCGTGTCAATGCAATCACCTTAATCCCGGAAATCTGCATGGAAGCTGTTTGGGTATCGGCCGCAATTGTCGCGCTGGCGGAAATCGGCGACAAAACGCAATTGCTGGCGATTGTTCTGGCGGCGCGGTATGGCAAGCCCGTGCCGATTGCACTTGGCATCCTTGTGGCGACGCTGCTGAACCATGCCGCGGCGGCCAGCGGCGGCTATCTTGTTTCGCAATGGCTTGCGGGCCAGACATTTCACCTGCTTGCCGGCGGTGCGTTTATCGCCATGGCGGGCTGGGCGCTGATCCCCGACAAGCACGACGATGACGCCACGCAACGTTCGCGCGGCGGCATTTTCCTGACAACGCTGATGGTTTTTTTCCTGGTGGAAATCGGCGACAAAACCCAGATCGCCACTTCGCTGCTGGCGGCGCGTTATCAGGACATTGTGCTGGTGACGCTTGGCTCGACCACCGGCATGATGCTGGCCAATGTGCCGGCGGTTTATTTTGGCGAGGCCGTCACCAGAATTATTCCGCTCGCCTATGTGCGCATCGCCGCCGCAATCACCTTCGCGCTGATCGGCCTGTGGATTGTGTACAGCGGTAAGCGTCCGGCCTTGCTGCCCTACTTGGTATAGAGAGGTTCGTGTAGTGTCCGCTTTGGATAGTGGACACTATGGGGTTCTGGATGGCGCGACGCATGAAGCGGTTTTGGTCTGACGATGAGAAGCGTTCGATCTGCCTTCAGACGACGGCCTCTGAAGTTTCGGTTGCGCAAGTGGCGCGGCGGTATGCGTTGAATGCCAACATGATTTTCAAATGGTTGCGTGACGTGCGCTATGCTCCGGGAGTGGCGCAAACTTCTGTGGATATGGCGTGCTTCTTGCCGGTTGAGATTGTGGAGGATGCCGGTGAAGCGGAGCCGCGTCCCGTTTTGGCCAAGAGCCTGCTTGAGGTCGACCTTGCTGGCGGGCACCGGCTGCGGATCAGCGGGTCTTATGATCCCGAGGCATTGGCCCGGCTGCTCCGCGGCCTGTCGGGATGATCCCGGTTCCGATGCACGCGCAGGTCTGGCTGTCGGCCGGGGTGACGGACATGCGCAAGGGCTTTGCCTCGCTGGCAGCCCAATCCGAGCAGACGATGCAAGCCAATCCGTTCACTGGCCACATGTTCGTCTTCCGCGGGCGGCGGGGCGATCTGATCAAGATCATCTGGTGGGATGGCCAGGGAGCGTGTCTGTTCTCGAAACGGCTGGAGAAGGGGCGGTTCGTATGGCCATCTGCGAAGGAGGGTAAGATTGCGTTGACCCCGGCCCAGTTGGCGATGCTTCTGGAAGGGATAGATTGGCGGTTGCCGCAGCGCACCTGGCGGCCCTTGATGGCTGGATAAATTGAGAGATTTTGCGGTTTGGGGATTCCCGTAAAGGGTTTGTTTTGCTATGCTTTTGCTATGCTCGACGTCACCATATCCTTGCCGGAAGACCCTGCGGAATTGCGGGCGTTCACAGCACTTTTGCTGGCCGAAGTGAAGTCCCAGGCGGTTCTGATCGAGAAGCTGCGGCACCAATTGGCAGGTCATCGCGCCCATCGGTTCGGGGCTTCGTCGGAGACCGCCGGGCAACTGCAACTGGCCCTGGAAATGAGCGAGATCGCCATCGCCGCAATGACGGCCAGGCTGCACCTGCCGGAGGATGCGCCCGCTGACAAGCCCAGGCGCAAGCCCATCCCTGATCATATCCCGCGTGTGGAGGTCGAATTGACCTCGGGGCGTGCCGAATGCGCCCATTGTGGTGGCAAGCTTCGCCGTCTGGGTGAGGATGTGACCGAGGAACTGGAATATGTCCCCGGCCGCTTCATCGTGAACCGCATCGTGCGCCCTCGCCTGGCCTGCTCGGGCTGTGACTGCTTCACGCAAGCACCTTTGCCATCGCGCCCGATCGAGCGCGGCAGGCCGGGACCGGGCCTTCTCGCCCATGTGCTGGTCAACAAGTATGCCGATCATCTGCCCCTCTACAGGCAAAGCCAGATCTTCGACCGCGACGGGCTCGATCTGGATCGCTCGACACTTGCCGGCTGGGTCGGCAAATCCACGGCCCTGCTGCAACCGCTGGCGGACGCCATCGCACGACATGTGCTGGCGGGTCAGGCGATCTTCGTCGATGACACCCCCGTCGCGATGCTGACGCCGGGCGCTGGCAAGACCCGGACGGCACGGCTTTGGGCTTACGGTCGTGATGAACGCCCCTGGGGCAGCGCCATCCCGCCCGCCAGCTGGTATCGGTTCTCGTCCGACCGCAAAGGCGAACACCCAAAGGATCACCTGACCGGGTACACAGGCTGGATGCACGCTGATGGCTATGCCGGGTTCGAAGAGCTGTATCGCTCCGGCGACATCCGCGAGGTTGCCTGCATGGCCCATGTGCGCCGCAAGTTCGTCGATGTGCACAAGGCCCAGGGCTCGGCCATCGCCGAGGAAGCCATCAGGCGGATCGCCGGGCTCTATGCTGTCGAAAAGCTGGCGCGAGGATTACCTCCGGACAAACGGGTTCAGATCCGGCAGGCTGAGGCTAAACCCGCCTTCGATGACCTGGAGGATTGGCTGAACACCCAACTGCCTCACATATCCGCCAAAAGCCCGCTGGCCAGCGCGATCCGCTATGCCCTGACCCGGATAGCGCGGATGCGCCCCTACCTCGACAGCGGCATCCTGGAGATCGATAATAACACCGCCGAACGGGCGATGCGGGCGGTCGCTTTGGGCCGCAAGAATTACCTCTTCGTCGGATCGCAAACCGGCGGCAAATCCGCCGCCATTGCCTACACCCTGATCGAGACCGCCAAACTCAATGGCGTCGATCCTCAGGCGTGGCTCGCTGACACCCTCGCACGAATCCCAGACCACAAGATCAATCGCATCGAGGACTTGCTGCCTTGGAATGCACGATAAAGGCAGGCACACCGGACGCTTACGTACAGCGCGCTTTAGGGATTTCAGGGAAACCGGCGCGCAGCATGGCGGCACACTGTTTCGTTAGGTTGGAATACCGGATGGCTTCGCCATCCAAAGCCGAAGGCGAAGAATGGTTGCGGGGGTTGGATTTGAACCAAAGACCTC
>JAHHGO010000141.1 GCA_023252275.1 Alphaproteobacteria bacterium | reverse complement strand
CCGCGTCATCCGCCCACCTTTGCCGGGGCGATGGTGGATCCGCTGGCCAGACTGGGGGCGGATGTGCATGTTGCGCCGGGAGCGGTGATAGAAGCCGGCGCCGAAATTGGGGCGGGCAGCTATATTGGCCCCAACGCGGTGATCGGCGCGCAGGTTTGCATTGGCGTGAATGCCTGGATCGGGGCGCTGGCATCGGTTGGCTGCGCCCTGATCGGGGATAATGTCACGCTGCATCCGGGGGTGCGCATCGGCCAGGATGGTTTCGGCTTTGCCCCGGATCCGGGGGGATTTATCAAGGTGCCGCAACTGGGCCGTGTCATCATCCAGGATAATTGCGATATTGGCGCCAATACCACGATTGACCGCGGCACCGGGTCCGATACGGTCATCGGCGAAGGCACATGGATAGATAATCTGGTGCAGATCGCGCATAATGTGCGTATCGGGCGGCGCTGCATCATCGCGGCGCAAACCGGCATTTCCGGCAGCACCGAGATCGGGGATTATGTGATGATAGGCGGACAGGCGGGACTGACAGGACATTTGAAAATCGGCGATGGGGCAATGATCGCCGCGCAATCCGGTGTCATGCGTGATGTGGGGGCGCGTGAACGGGTGGCTGGTTCGCCCGCCATGCCGGCCAAACAGCATTTCCGGGAAGTGGCCAGCCTGGCGCGCATGGCCAAATTAAGGGGGCAGTCTGATGAGTGATGGAGCAAAGCCGGCTCTGGTCCCGGTGGACGAGGCGCTGGATGTGGTTAAAGTGATGCAGCTATTGCCGCATCGCTATCCGATGCTGATGATCGATGGCCTGCGCGACATCGTTCCGGGCATATCCGCCACGGGCGTCAAGAATGTGACCATGAACGAGCCGTTCTTTCAGGGGCATTTTCCATCGCGCCCGGTGATGCCGGGGGTGCTGATTGTCGAGGCGATGGCGCAGACATCGGGCGCGCTGATCATGTACAGCTCGGGCGACCTGGCCGACAGCAAGCTGGTATATTTCATGACCATCGACAAATGCCGGTTTCGCAAACCGGTGGTTCCCGGCGATACGCTGCTGCTGCATGTCAGCCTCATTCACAAGCGCGGCCCGGTGTCGAAATTTCATGGCGAGGCCCGGGTCAATGGGCAATTGATGGCCGAGGCGGATTATAGCGCAATGATCGCGGATAAATGAACTTGAGCGAAACACAAATTCATCCATCGGCGGTGGTGCATGGGGGCGCGCGGCTGGGCCGCAATGTGACGATCGGCCCCTATTGCGTGATTGGCGAACAGGTCACGCTGGGCGATGATGTCATTCTGCATTCGCATGTTGCCATTGCCGGCAAAACCAGCATCGGCGAAGGCACGGTGATATTCCCGTTCGCCTCGATCGGGCATCCGCCGCAGGATCAGAAATATGCCGGCGAGGCCACCGAACTGATTATCGGCGCGCGCAATGTCATCCGCGAACATGTGACCATGAACCCCGGCACGGCCGGCGGCGGCGGAGTGACGCGGGTGGGCGATAATGGCCTGTTCATGGCGGGCGCGCATGTGGCGCATGATTGTCAGGTCGGCAATAATGTCATTCTGGCCAATCATGCAACGCTGGCCGGGCATGTCATGCTGGATGATTTCGCCATTCTGGGCGGCCTGTCGGCGGTGCAGCAGTTCGCCCGTGTCGGCAAACACGCCATGATCGGCGGCATGTCGGGGGTGGTCGATGATGTTATCCCCTATGGCTCGGTGCTGGGCAATCGCGCGCATCTGGGCGGGCTGAATATTATCGGGCTGAAACGGCGCGGCTTTTCGCGCGATCAGATTCACGGGATGCGCAACGCCTATCGCCTGCTGTTTGCCCCCGAAGGCACCTTGCAGGAGCGTCTGGAAGATGTCGCCGCGCAATTCAGCGGCCATACGGAAGTGATGGAGATTGTGGATTTTATCCGAGCCGCCACCCGCAGCATCTGCACGCCCGCAGCCTAGACCATGTTCGGATCAGATGGAATCGCCACAGGCGATCCCGTCTGATCCGTAAAACATGGTCTATCTAATAATTTTGAGCAATTTTTCCTTTTATGATTGAACCTGTTGGTTCAATCATAAAAGGAATTGCTCAAGCGTTTAACGCCGCAAGCCAGAGAGGAACGTTGTGCCTGAGAAGCCGCTAAACCATGTTCTGTCCGGATATGGCACGACGATTTTCAGCACCATGTCGGCGCTGGCGGTCGCGCATCAGGCGATCAATCTGGGGCAGGGCTTTCCCGATCAGGATGGGCCCGAAGATATCCGCGCGGTGGCGGCAAAGGCGCTGATGGATGGCCCGAACCAGTATCCGCCAAGCCAGGGCATTCCCGAATTGCGTCAGGCCGTGGCGGCGCATAATGCGCGCTTTTACGGGCTTAAGATTGACTGGCAAACCCAGGTGCTGGTGACCTCGGGCGCAACCGAGGCGGTGGCGGCCTGCCTGCTGGCGTTGCTCAATCCCGGCGATGAGGTGGTGCTGTTCGAGCCGATGTATGATTGCTATCTGCCCATGGCGCAATTGTCGGGCGCCACGGCGCGCGCGGTGCGGCTGCGCCCGCCCGTCTGGGAATTGCCGCGCGCAGAACTGGCGGCGGCCTGCAATGATCGCACCCGTGTCATTGTGCTGAATTCACCGATGAACCCTACGGGCAAGGTTTTCAACCGCGAGGAATTGCAATTCATCGCCGATCTGGCGCAGAAGCATAATGCGATTGTGATCTGCGATGAAGTGTATGAGCATCTGACATTTGACGGCGCGCAACATATCCCGATGATGACGCTGCCGGGCATGGAGGGTCGCTGTGTTCGCATCGGATCGGCGGGCAAAAGTTTTTCGCTGACCGGATGGAAGGTCGGCTACATCACCGCGCCGCCGGCGCTGGCGGACATTATCAGCAAGGCGCATCAGTTCCTCACCTTCACCACCGCCCCCAATCTGCAAAAAGCCGTGGCCTATGGCCTGGCGAAGGACGATGCCTATTTCACCGGCCTGGCGGCGCAGATGCAGGCCAGCCGCGATCTGCTGGGCAACGGCTTGCGCCAGATCGGCTTTGACATTCTGCCCTGTCAGAGCACCTATTTCATCGCCGCCGATTACAGCGCCTTCGCGCGCGGCGGCGAAGACGACACCGCCTTCTGCAAACGCATCACCATCGAGGCCGGCGTCGCCGCCGTACCGTTCAGCGCCTTCAGCATGTCCGCCATGCCCGGCGGAACCGGGACATTGCCGCAGGAAAAGTTCATCCGCTTCTGTTTCTGCAAACAGGACAGCGTTCTGCTGGAGGCCATCGCCCGCTTGCGGCGTTATCTGGGGAAGGGCTAGGCGGTTAAGAATTCCTGCTGTCGTCTTGACAATGTTGCGCACCACGCTACACTTATCGCCATGCACAATCCCCCGCATCCCGGTGAATTCATTCTGGCGACCTATATGGAGCCGTTTGGCGTGAGCTGCCGGGCGCTGGCGGCGCATCTGAATGTGGCGGCATCGACATTGAACCGGATTTTGAAGGGGCAAAGCGGCGTCAGCCCTGAAATGGCGCTGCGCCTTTCCAAGGCGGTGGGGCGTTCGCCTGAAAGCTGGCTGGCCATGCAGGACGCCTATGATCTCTGGCTTGCCCGCAAAACAGTTAAACTGTCGGCGGTGCGGCGCATGAACATTTCCATTGCCTGAGCCATTAATCGCCAAAGGATAGACCGTGGCCCCGCATAAGTTTTTACTATCCGGCAAGGCGGCGGTCATAGCCCTGCTGCTGTTTGCCGCCGCGCCGCCGGTTCTGGCGCAGGTTTCACCCCCTGCGGCAGACAGTCTGCTGCAACAATTGCAGGCCCAGAAAATAGAGGCGGAGGCCCGCGCCGCAGAGGCCGAAAAGCGCGAACGCGAAGCGGAAATCAACCGCCTGACCGAACAGGCGCGGCAGGAAAAATTCCGCGCCGATGCGGAAGCACAACGCAATCTTGCCGCGCAGAGTGAATTATTCATTCAGCAGGCAAAGACCGAACTGCACAACAGCGCTTATTCGCGGCTGGAGATAATAGTAGGTGTGTCGATTGGCTTTTTTGGCGTATTGATCACAGCGATTGTTGTTTTCTTTGCATTGAACACGAAAGAAACCGCCATCGCGGCTGCCAAGGCCGGTGTTGAGGATATTCGGGGGAAGCTGGAGGCCCGGCTTGTGGAAGCCGAAGCGCTGCTCGAAAAAATACGAAAACATGAAACGGATGCCGAAAAAATAGTGAAGGCTCTCCGGCCTGGCGAAGTGGTTAATACTCCAGAAGACCGAAAAACCATTGCGGATGCGGCAAGGGTGGCTTTGGCCAGGTCGCCTCGGGATCGCAGCGCCAATGAGTTTCGCACTTTAATTATCCATCTACAAATACGAGAAGCATGGACTGACATGCTTGAGGCAGCGCAACAGATGCGGCTTTTATATGGGGGACGGATGCGGACTTTGTATTTGCGCGTCTCAATGAGGGCGTTGCGCTCAACAAATTGAAACGTCACGATGAAGAAATTGATGTCTATGATGATGTGATTGCGCGTGTTGATGCGTCTCCCGACGCGGGTCTGCGCCAATGGGCGGCCAGCGCGGGTGTGAATAAGGGGGTAACGCTCATCGGACAGCGCCGCTTTGATGACGCCATTGCTGAGTATGATGTTGTGATTGAAGGCTATGGCGCGGCCTCCGAGGCGGGGCTGCGCGAAGTGGTGACCCGAGCGTTTTACTACAAAGTCCGTACTTATGCGAAAAGGGGTTTGGTGGCGGAGGCAATAACTGTGTTGCAGGAGATGCTCAGGGCGGGGCATCCACTGCCCCTTAAACAGATAGCGGATGAAACAGATTTTGACAGCATCCGGGAACATCCAGATTTCAAAAAATTTCTGAAAGAGAATGGGGCGGCGTAGGGGATGATGATGAACCCACCCCCACCCCTATCCCCTCCCCACAAGGGGGAGGGGAAGAAAGCGCTGCAACGTTGAGGGAAACCTTTGCCCTTGATATGCTGTGCAAGCGCCGCCGCGGCTGGAGGGAGTTGAGCTTATCTCAGAATCGCAACATACGCTTCCCCTCCCCCTTGTGGGGAGGGGATAGGGGTGGGGGTCGGAAATATAAGGACAGATAATGGCGCGGATATATTTTGTACGGCATGGCAAGGCGGCGGCGGGGTTCAGTGAAGACGCCGATCCTGGACTGAACGAACTGGGCCATGCGCAGGCGGCGGCGATTGCGCCGCGTCTGATCGCCGCCAATCCGGTTGATCTGCTGGCCAGTCCGCTGCGCCGGGCGCGCGAAACCGCCCTGCCGGTCGAGGCGGCGCTTGGGCGCACCGCGCGCATTGTTCCGGCGGTTTCGGAAATCGCCGCGCCGGTGGCGGATCTGGCGGGGCGTGGGGCATGGCTGCGCGGCGCAATGCAGGGCAACTGGAGTGATTTATCGCCCGCCCATCAGCAGTGGCGGCTGGGCGTTGTCGATAGTTTGCTGGAACTGCCGCAGGACAGCGTGATCTTTTCGCATTTCATCGCCATCAATGCGGCGGTCAGCCATGCGCTGGGCGATCCGCGCATGGTGTGTTTTTCGCCGGAAAATTGTTCCATCACGGTGCTGGATAATGCGGACGGGCGCTTGCGGGTGATCGAACTGGGGCAGGAAGCAAAGACCGTGGTGGGCTGATGACAGGGCTGATGGATCATGCGCTGCTGGGCAATGCCGAAATGTATGAGGCGGACCGGCTGGCCATTGCCGGCGGCATTCCAGGCATTGATCTGATGGAGCGGGCGGGGCTGGCCTGCGCGCTGGCGATTGCGCGGCGCTGGCGGACGGGGCGGGTCTCGGTGCTGTGCGGCCCCGGCAATAATGGCGGCGATGGGTTTGTGATCGCCCGGCATCTGGCGGCGCGCGGCTGGCAGGTGCGGCTTGGGCTGCTCGGGGCGCGCGATGCCTTGCGCGGTGATGCGGCGCTGGCGGCGGCACTTTGGGACGGGCCGGTGGTAGGCCTATCGCCCGCGCTGATCCGGCCCGGCGATCTGATTGTGGACGCCATGTTCGGCGCGGGGCTGACGCGGCCCTTGGAGGGCGTGGCGCTGGCGGTCATTCGCGCGGTGCGCGCGGGCGGCAATCCGGTCTGCGCCGTCGATGTGCCAAGCGGCGTGCATGGCGATACAGGCGCGGTGCTGGGCGGCGCGATGCAGGCCGAACTGACGGTCACCTTCTTCCGCCGCAAACCGGGGCATTTATTATTGCCGGGCAGGAGCTTATGCGGCGCAGTTCATACTGCGGATATAGGAACGCCCGATGCTGTGCTGGAAAGCATCGCGCCCAAAACATTCGCCAATGCGCCCGGCCTCTGGGCGGCTCAGTTTCCCAGGCGCGCGCAGGACGGCCATAAATATACGCATGGCCATGCGGTGGTGGCGGGCGGCGGGCTGGCGGTCACCGGCGCGACCCGGTTGGCGGCCTATGGCGCGCTGCGCATCGGGGCGGGGCTGGTGACGGTTGCGGCCCCGCCGGATGCGTTATCGACCTATGCCGCCAGCCTGACGGCGGTGATGAACCGCAAGGCCGATGGCGCGGCCGGGCTCGATGCGATGCTGGCGGATGAACGGTTGAATGTGGTGCTGCTGGGGCCGGGCCTTGGGGTGGGCGAGGCCACGCGCGATAAGGTCGCCGTAGCGCGAAAGCATGGCCGGCCTGTGGTGCTGGACGCCGATGGGCTGACCTCCTATGCCGGTGCGCCGCGGGATTTGTTTAAGCTGATAGATGAGAATTGCATCCTAACCCCGCACGAGGGTGAGTTTTTACGGCTGTTTCCTGATTTGAGACCGGCGGATAAACTAACCCGCGCCCGCGCCGCCGCGCAACGCGCCGGGGCGGTGATCGTGCACAAGGGCGCCGACACGGTTATTGCCGCGCCCGATGGCAGGGCGGCGATCAATGAAAACGCCCCGCCCTGGCTGGCCACGGCGGGTTCCGGCGATGTTCTGGCGGGCTTTGTGCTGGGCCTGCTGGCGCAGGGCATGCCGGCCTTGGAGGCCGCCTGCGCCGCAGTCTGGTGCCACGGCGCTTGCGCCAACGTCGTGGGACGCGGCCTGATTGCCGAGGATCTGGCCCCCGCCATGCCAGCGGTTTTCCGGCAGCTTGCGGCGCATATCGGCTAGCGATTGCGGTCTGTTATGCTATAGAGACGCCAGTCGGCGGACGTGGTGGAACTGGTAGACACGCCAGATTTAGGTTCTGGTGACGCAAGTCGTGGGGGTTCGAGTCCCTTCGTCCGCACCA
>JAHHGO010000140.1 GCA_023252275.1 Alphaproteobacteria bacterium | reverse complement strand
TTTCGCATTATGCAGTTTGGCCAGCCCGAGTGTGATTGAAAGACCAAGTCCCGGTCCGCCCTTGCCCGCCGTGTCGGCGCCATGGCCTGTCTCAAAGGGCAACAGGACAAGCTCCCTGTCTTCCGGGGCAATGCCTTGCCCCTGATCGTGAATTTCAACGCGAAAGCCTTTAGCGCCAGCCTCCGCCGTCACCCATACCGCCGCCCTGTCGGGAGAGAACTTCACGGCGTTGGACAGCAGATTGGCCAGCATTTGCCGTACCGCAGACCGATCTGCATGCAGTCCTGGCAATCCCGGGTCCAGCCGCAATTCAATGTGTACCTGTCTGGTTGCGGCATTTTCCGCCTCTTGCGCCACGATTTCTCCGATCAGCGGACCCATATCCACATCCTCTTCGTGCAATATATATTCTGCTTGTTGCAACTGCGCTTCCGCCAGCACGGATTCAACAATCTGGAACAGATTGCTGCCGCTATCATGTATATCGTTGCTGTATTGCAGATAGGCAGGGTTTCCGACAGGGCCGTGGATTTGTAGCCTTATCAGATCGGAAAATCCGATTATGGCATTCAATGGCGTGCGGAGTTCATGGCTCATCTGGGCCAAAAACCGTGTTTTGGCGATATTGGACGCTTCTGCGCTGGACTTGGCCTTTTCCAGCTCCCGCATACTGTCTCTCAACTGCTCGTTTCTGCGCGCCAGTTCCAAGGTGCGCCGGGCAACCTCCTGTTCCAGCGTTTCATGGCTCTGTCGCAGGCGCAATTCCCATCTTTGACGCGTTGAAGCCAGCACCGCTGCGAAAGCAAGCAGCAGTATGCCCGTAACGCGGTTAATAACCAACATCTGTGAAATACCAGCCTCAAAGAAGAGGTTGCCCAGGAAGAGCGCCGAACAAGCGGCAAACCAGTAAGCCGGCGCTGCCCGCGCATGCATCCAGCCCGAGAGAGCCACGCTAAAGATATAGGGAAATCCAGCTATGGCGTACCCGGGTGGCAAATATATATCGATAACAAATGTGGCGGCAGCGATGGCGGACGCCAGAATGAAAGCGGCCCGGTTGGTCAACCGGCTTGCATGCACCGACACAGCGGCTGGCGAGCCCGCATTCATCTGTTCCCCTCTCAAAACGGCGCGATACGAGGCGGGTCAATTTACTGCTGCTTCAAGGCTAAATCTCTGAAGGGGCCACGTTCCACCCAAAATCGTGTTATCCGGTAAAGACTACACTCAGCAGTTGAAATTGCACAATATATTTATATGGGGCGGTAAAAATTGTGTGCGGCGGCCTATTCCCCTGCGGCGACCCTGTTATTCAGCGGCTGGGGTCCATTTTTCGCGCATGGTGACAAATTCTTCCGCCGCCGTCGGATGCACCGCCATGGTGGCGTCGAAATCCGCCTTGGTGGCGCCCATTTTTATGGCGACGCCAAGCGCCTGAATAATCTCGCCGGCATCCGCGCCCAGAATATGGCAGCCCAACACCCGGTCACTGTCGGCATCGACAATCAGCTTCATCAGCATGCGTTCCTCGCGCCCCGACAGCGTATGTTTCATCGGGCGGAAATCGCCCTTGTAAATGTCGATATTTTTATGCCGCTGGCGCGCCGCCTCTTCGGTCAGGCCGCAGGTGCCGATCGAGGGCTGGCTGAACACCGCGGTCGGGATCAGATCATGATCAACCGGCACAGGCTTGCCGCCAAACACGGTCGAGACAAAACACATGGCCTCGTGAATGGCGACGGGGGTGAGGTTCACCCGGTCCGTCACATCGCCCAGCGCCCAGATATTTTCCACATTGGTGTGCGAATATTCATCCACCGCGATTGCGCCCTGCGCGTTCACCGCAACGCCTGCGGCGTCCAGGCCCAGGCCGGCAATATTGGGTTTGCGCCCGGTGGCGTACAGCACGCTATCCGTTTCGATCACGCCGCCATCTTCAAGCGTGACGATCAGCGCCGCGCCGCGCTTTTCAATGCGGGCGGGATTGCAATTGACGCGCACATCCACGCCTTTTTTCACCATTTCCCGGCGCAGCATGGCGCGGATATCCGTATCAAAGCCGCGTAATATTTCCGCCCCGCGATAGGCGAGTGTGGTTTCGACGCCCAGCCCGTGAAAAATACCGGCGAATTCGACCGCGATATAGCCGCCGCCCGCGACCAGAACCCGGCGTGGCAGTTGCGGCAGATGAAACGCCTCATTGGAGGTGATCGCATGTTCGATGCCGGGAATTTCCGGCAGGCTGGGCCAGCCGCCGGTGGCGATCAGGATTTTGTCCGCCGTCACGGTGCGGTTATCCGCAGACAGATGAATGGTATGCGCATCGCGCAGTCCGGCGCGCGTGTGCAGAATATCCGCCCCCGCATTTTTCAGGCCGCGCTCATACAGCGCGCTGAGGCGGGCTATTTCAGTGTCCTTGTTGGCGATCAGGGTTGCCCAGTCAAACCGGCGCTCGCCCACATGCCAGCCAAATCCGGCGGCGTCTTCAAAATCCTCGCTAAAATGGCTGGCGTAAACGAACAGTTTTTTCGGCACACAGCCGCGAATGACGCAGGTGCCGCCATAGCGGAATTCCTCGGCAATGCCGGTTTTTACGCCGCGCCCCGCCGCCATGCGCCCGGCGCGCACGCCGCCCGATCCGCCGCCGATCACAAACAGATCATAATCATATTTCGCCATGGCAGGCTCCTTTACAGTACCGGCAGCAGGCTGCCCTCGGGCCGCACTATCCGCACGCCGGATGCGCCGGCGATAATCGCCGCGCTGGCCAGCCCGATAAACAGGCCATGTTCCATGACGCCCGGAAGGCTGTCCAGAAACGCGGCCAGCCCATCCGGGTCGCCGATGCTGCGCAGATCACAATCCAGAATGTAATGCCCGCCATCGGTGATGAATGAGGACATATCCTTGTTGCGGCGCAGCGCCACGGCCACATTGCCGACATCAAACTGCGAAAGGCTGTCGCGGATGCGCCGCGATGTGGTCTTCCAGGCAAAGGGGCTGATTTCCACCGGCAGGGGAAACGCGCCAAGCCGCGAAACCATTTTGCCCTCATCCGCAATAATCAGTACACGGCTTGATCCGGAGGCGACAATCTTTTCGCGCAGCAGCGCCCCGCCGCCTCCCTTGATCAGGCGCAGATCGGGATCCACTTCATCGGCCCCGTCCACGGTCAGATCAAGCTGTCCAGCGGCGTCTATATCCACCAGCGGCACGCCGCATTCGCGCGCCAGCTTTTCGGTGCGCACCGAGGTGGAAACGCCAATCACCCGCAGGCCGTTTTCCACCGCCTCGCCCAGCGCGCGGATGAAATGATCGGCGGTCGAGCCGGTGCCAAGGCCGACCTTCATGCCATCCGCGACATATTCCAGGGCCTTCAGGGCGGCTGCTTTTTTATACTCTTCTAAGGGCATCGCATTGGCTTTCATCATTAATTCCGCCGGGGTCTTGACCCCCCCAACCGGCACAGTCTACACCACTGCAAATGCAACTTATTGCACAAAATTTAACCGGTCGTTTTGTCCGGCTGGAGCCGCTGGCCGAGCCCCATCGGGAAGGCTTGCGGGCCGCTGCTAATGATCCTGCTATTTGGACCTATATGCCGCTGGCCGGCAGCGGCGCGGGCTTTGATTTCTGGTTTGATACTGCGCTAAAGACGCATCTGAGCGGCGCGCATATTGCGTTCGCCGTGCGCAGATTGGCTGATAATGCCCTTGTGGGTAGCACGCGGTTTCTGGAAATTGCGCCTGCTCACAAGCGCGCCGAAATCGGCTGGACCTGGTACGCCAAAGCGGCGCAGGCGGGCATGGTTAATCCGGAATGCAAACTGCTATTGCTGGCTCATGCGTTTGACGCTGGCGCCAACCGGGTGGAACTGAAAACCGACGCGCGCAATGCCCGCTCGCGCGCCGCCATTTTAAAACTCGGCGCACAGCAGGAAGGCATATTTCGCGCCCATATGGTGATGCCGGATGGATATCTCCGCGACTCGGTCTATTTCTCGATCCTGCGCAACGAATGGCCCGGGGTGCGCGCGGGCCTTGAGGCGCGGCTGGCGGCGATGGCATAGCGCCGCGCGTTTATTTCAATGCGGGCCTTACCTCTTTCGCGAACAGCTCCATCGAGCGCTGGCTTTTGGCGGGGTCGAGCCCCGGCAGATGCATGCCCAGCACCAGATGCGTGGTGCGCATGCTGTCTGTCATGGCGTTGATTTCGCGCGCCACCTGCGCGGGCGTTCCCACAATCGGCGCGTTCAGGGTGCTGGCGTAAGCCGAATCCTTGTGCACGTCATAATTTTTTTGTGAAAGCGCGCGCAATTCAGCGATGGATGGCGTGTTGGCCATCTGCGCGGCGCCGGGAAAGTCATTGGCCTCGGAAAGCCAGCGGCCATACCATGTCAGCATATAATGCAGATGCGCGCCCGCATCCTCCCAGGCCTTGTCATGGCTTTCCGCCACATAGGCAAAGCGCAGTTGCGCCGCGTTGAAATCTTTCGGATCGCGGCCATGGGCGCGCAGCGCGGCGTCGTAAATCTGCTGCGAATTGGGGCTCGACATGCCCAGATAATGACAGCCCAGCCGGGCCGCGCGCTCCACCGCTATCTTCGCGCCGGCGCCGATCCATAAGGGCGCGGGGTTTTGCGCGGGCTTCGGGACCATGGTGATATTTTTGAAATTATAATGTTTGCCGGAATAGGAAAAATTATCCTGCGCCCACAGGCCGCGAATAACCTCGACGCCTTCCTCGATCCTCGATCCGCGATGCTTGCGGTCAATGCCATATGCCTCAAATTCACCCACCGCATAGCCCTGCCCAACGCCCAGATCAAAGCGGCCATTGGAAATTATGTCGACCGTTGCCGCGTCTTCGGCCACGCGCAGCGCATTGTGCAGCGGCAGAAGCAGCAGATAGGTGCCGATGCGCACCCGGCTGGTCATGCTGGCGATGGCCCCGGCGATGGGCAGCAGCGAGGGCGCATAACCGTCTTCGGCAAAATGATGCTCGGTCAGCCAGATCGTGTCATAGCCAAGCTGCTCGGCCACCTGCGTCTGGCGCAACTGCTCAGCATAAAATTGCGGCCAGGGCTTGCGCCATTGCGGCGGATTGCGGAACGGAAACAGCAGGCCGATATCCATGGGGTTCCTCCTGGGTTTTGGGGCAGTCTATAGGCCGGCGAACGGCCTTCGCAACCTTAACTTCCGGGGGGTGTCTGCCTTGGGGAATACCATCCTTCTCTCCAGTCCGTTTCTCTCTTATTGAATTATGAACCCCACGGCGGCGTCATCGCGAGCGAAGCGTGGCGATCCAGAGTCTCATGCTCAATGCTCGAGATTGTGATTCTGGATTGCCACGGCGCTATGCGCCTCGCAATGACGCTGGTGTGAATGCCGTTTTAATTTTAAGGTATGTTGTTTTAATGAGGACAACAGATGCTGATGAAAAATCCCCCGCATCCGGGCAGGATTATCCGCCAGGAATGTATCGAGGCGCTGGGGCTGACCGTCACAGCGGCGGCCCCGGGGCTGGGCATTGCGCGCAAGACACTATCGGAAATTCTGAATGGCCGGTCCGGCATTTCGCCCGAAATGGCGCTGCGCCTTGCCCGGGCCTTCGGCAGCGGCCCCGAAATATGGCTTGGCCTGCAAATGGATTACGATCTCGCCCAGGCGCAGAAGAAAGCAGGCAAGATCAAGGTGCGGGATTTACGCTGCGCGGCTTGAGGGGTGGTGTTTGGACTGACGTTGGAGGGAATGTCTATTTTAAGGCTCAACTTCTCCTCACGAGATGTGCATCAATACTCCCAAAACTCCAAAACACAATTTCAGTAAAGGGAGTTATATCGTCGAATACAGTCTTGTTCTTTCCTTCAAGCTCCTCAAACGCAGTCTTGTCAAGGTGGATACCGATATATTCATTCGCATAGATAGCAAGGATGAGTGGATGAATGGAGTTATAACCCTTCCGAGCTTTGCACACCTTCTCAATAACGGCCAGAACAAGTCGATCCTTGTACTTCTCGAGCTTAACTTCGTTATGGGGGATTGCAACTACCCCCTCTATTTTTTTTATGTGTTCATCCGGAACACTCCGGTCGTTTAGGTAGACCGATGTCAATTCAACCCCGTATTTTTTACCGCTTTGTTTGTCTTGCACGACATAATCGGGCTTTTCGGACTTCTCAACAATTTCAAGATGACGTCCGTCTGTTAAACACTTGTATGCTTCAATGAAACCATTTATTTCAAGTTCCTCTCGCTTTGGTTTTTCCGGCCACGCCATTTCAGCTGCTCCTTTGATGAAAGTTAAATAGTAACACGCCTTTTAACTGCGGCGTTACAGCCCCGTCTACTCCGCCGCCGCCGCTGCCGAGTGCGCGTGCGCGGGAGGGGTCCACAGGGTGCTGAGCTGGCGCATGACGCGGCGCTCTGCCGGGTCCCAGGCGTCGCGGCGGTGCAGGGTGCCGAGCGTGTCGAACATCACCATGTCGCCCGCCTGCCAGTCATGCGCGTAGACATTTTCGGGGCGGGTGGAAAGGGCGGCCAGTTCTTTCAGCAGGGCGCTGCTTTCATCGTGGGGCATGCCGATGATGTTGCGGGTGATGCCTTTGCTGACATACAGAATTTCACGGCCCGTATCCGGGTGGCGTATGATGACCGGATGCACGGCCTGGGGAATGGGCGGGCGCGCCACGCCAAGGCGCGCATTGCGTTCTTTCTTGGCCCTGAAGCTTTCGCGGAAATCTGCGGCGCCTTGCGGCGCGCCGGTAATCTGCAATTCCTGTTCGCCGTCTTTTGCGTATCCGGTAATGCTGTGATGCGCATATAGCGGGCGCAGCATTTCCACCATGGCGGGCGGAAGTTTCTCAAACGCCGCATACTGGTTGGCGAAACAGGTTTGCGGCGGATTTTTAGCGGGAATTTCCACCGCCTCCAGAAAACTTTCCTTGCCCACTGTGGGCACATAGGAATAATCCGCATGCCATTCCAGCGAACTGGAGGCCCCGGTGCCTTCGGCCACGCCGTCGGCGCCGACCAGATTATTCACCCGCAGAATTTCCGCCACCGGATCAATGTCGCCGAACCATTCCGATCCCTTGATCAGATTGCCAAAGCGATAAGCGAAGCGGACAAGTTCTTTATCCGCAGGCTGAGCATGGCCGCGAAACACCAGCACCTGATGCCGCTGCAACGCCTGACGGATGGCCGCCTCATCCGCGCCGGACAGTTCGGTTTTGGGATTCCAGCCCAGCACAATTGCGCCAAGCGCGGCATCAAGGGGCTTCACTTCGATCGCCATCGGCCACCCTCCCATGTAAAGGATGGCCGTTTTTCCGTACGCAGGCGCCGGAACCAGCCATCCTGTTATAATAGGGATATGCTAGCGCCGCGCCAGACCAGTGTAAACCGGCTCTATTCCTGCCCTGCTTCTATGGCGTCTTCCACAGTGCGCAGGCCGGGGCGTTTGGCGCAGACCATGACCGCCATATTGCCGGGGGCGTGCTGGTTCTTCCACATTTTGGTGT
>JAHHGO010000013.1 GCA_023252275.1 Alphaproteobacteria bacterium | reverse complement strand
ATAAGATTCAGCAGTGCTTATAGTGGGGAAAGATGGCCGGGCGCTGGCCGGGGGAGTTGGGATTTCAAATTCACGAGGCGTTTCAGACGTATCCGGGAGCACTGTTATATTGGGGGGAACGTCCATACTGGGACTTGTCCGATCCGACGTGTTTATCGGATTCCTGCGAAATAAACTATCCACCATATAATCAGTGATGCTTGCCGGCGTATCACCAGTATTTTGCATCACTGCATGACTTGCGCCCGCCGCTGCGCCTGTGGTCACGGCAGTTGCTCCGCCGCCAATGATGGCGGCAATTGCCGAGGCAAGAAATCCGGCGGTGATAACGGTCGCCAGCGCCCATGCCAGGAAACCGTGCGCCGTATCCCGGAAAAAGATTTCGTCTCTGTCTACGCTGTCTACGCTCAGCCAACTGGTGCGCAAACGGCCGGTTAAATAGCCGCTGAGACCAGAAGCGATCCACTGCGTGATGATAAGCCAGATGGCCGCGGTAACCGTAAAGGTTGCCGCCGAAATTCCCGAATTGGCCCATGGTGATACAGCCGCGAAGCCCAGACCGGAGCCTAACAGCAACAGTATTAGCGTCACTGAGGCTGCTGTAATGGCGCCCGCGATGATTGCCGCCCAGGAGACCGCCGGGTTTTCTGCGTCACTCTGATCCTTGATGATAAGGGCAGCGTCATGAAGTGTATTGTCTGTGATTTTCATATCCGTTTCCCCGGGAACTTATGACTAGCGCCAGAACAAGATGATTAAAATAATAATCGGGATCGGAATACCAAGAAACCATAGAAGAATTCCACGTCCCATATTTATCTCCTGTTTTTTATTAGATTAAATTGGGTATAAAGGTATACGATATTTATCGAATACATTTATATTTACCAATGCATATTTATCCTGTATGGATAATCTATAACTTTACAACTTTTGACATGATATTTTTTTAAATCTAAAGGAGCGATCTTGAAATTGTGCCGATCACATAATTTTTGCGTAAAGATTAACTTGAGCAATGCCCCGTGAACCAGGGGCGCAGGAGAACGAATTTGACGCGGCAATCCATTAAAGAACATGTCACCGCTTTGGCTCGCCGTATTTTTGGATTTGAGAACCAGCTGGCGCCCTGGGATAATCATGATCCCATTCGGGCGGAACTTTTCAGCATTGAACGCATGGAGGAACATGCGCGGAGCCTGGCCGCCGCTCAGCCCGTGACACCCAGGCCGGCAGGGGGCCGTCAACTCTCGCTCAGGCTGGCTGAAAATGACGCCATGCTGCTTGAGGCGCATCAGTTTCTCGCCATTGCTGCAGAAGAAGGTAGCGCCACCACGCCTGCGGCGGAATGGCTGATCGACAATTATCATTTTATCGAGAAGCAGATCAGGGAAATCCGCTCCAATTTACCGCCCAGATATTACCGCCAACTCCCCAAGCTGAGCGAAGGACCGTTTGCAGGGTATCCGCGTATTTTTGGTCTTGCCTGGGCTTATGTTGCTCATACCGACAGCCGCTTTGAAGCCGACATTCTGACCCGCTATGTTCGGGCCTATCAAGAGATACAGCCGCTGACGATTGGCGAGCTTTGGGCGCTTGCGATTACCCTGCAGATTGTCATGGTGGAGAACCTCAGGCGGCTTGCGGAGCGTATGGTTTTTAGCAGCGCCGCACGCAAAGAAGCAGATGGACTTGCCAACCGCTTGCTTGGGGCCGCAGGCGCGGAGCCCGAATCTGTATCGGCAGTGTTCGCCGGTTATGACAGTGGTCTCTTGCCGGAGGCCTTTGCTGTGCAACTTATTTACCGGCTGCGTGATCAGGATCCCCGGGTCATTCCAGCCCTGGTCTGGCTCGATGAGCGTTTGGCGGCGCAAGGAAAAACAGCCGATATGGTCGTACACGATGAACACCATAGACAAGCCACCGCCAGTGTCACCGTGCGCAACATCATCACCAGCATGCGCCTGATCTCCAATATGAATTGGAGGGATCTGTTTGAGCGTATCAGCCTTGTGGATGAGGCGCTCGCCGCAGGTAACGGCTTTTCAGATATGGATTTTACAACGCGCAATTTCTATCGCAGCGCTATTGAAGAATTGGCGCGCAGTTCAAACTGGACAGAGATTGAGATCGCCCAGAAAGTTGTGCTGGCTTGTGAGGCAGCCGCATTCACAGACGCCAAAATGGATAAAGATCGCCGCTCAGATCCTGGATATTATCTTCTTGGCAGCGGACGGCGCGCATTTGAGATTGCGATCGGTTACCGGCCTCCGTTAGACGTCAGGCTTGGACGCTGGAACCAGCCTGCCGGCATTGGCGGCTATCTCACACCTATCGGCATCGCGGCAGCGGGGCTGCTCGGGCTGGCGCTTTTTTACCTTGCCGCAGAGGGCGTGGCCGGATCATGGCTAAGCCTGCTTGGCGTTCTGGGGGCGATCCCCGCCATTGACGCAGCGGTTGCCCTCGTGAACCGCGATGTGGCGCGAGGCTTTGGTGCGACGCTTTTGCCTGCTTTGGAACTTCGCGACGGTGTTCCTGCAGAGTTGCGCACCATGGTTGTTATTCCAATGATGCTCACATCCATTGAGACGATCGAAGATCTGGTCGAGCGGCTGGAAGTGCACCATCTGGCGAGTCTGGAAGGTGATCTCTATTTCGCTCTGCTTTCCGATTGGTGCGATGCCGATACGCAGAATGTTGAGGGCGATGAAGACCTGCTGGCTGTTGCGGCAAAAGGCGTCGCGGAACTCAACCGCCGCCACGAACCCGCTGCGGGCGGGGAGCGCTTCTTGCTGCTGCATCGCAGGCGAACCTGGAATGCAGGTGAGGGAAAATGGATCGGCTGGGAACGCAAACGCGGGAAACTGCATGAATTGAACCGTCTGCTGCGTGGGGCGTCCGACACCACGTACATTCCTGTAAACGGACAAAATCCTGCGGTTCCCTCTGACGTCCGTTACGTCATAACACTCGATGCCGACACAAAACTTCCCCGCGACACTGTCCGCCGGTTAATTGGCAAGATGGCGCATCCCCTGAACCGTGCCCGCTACGATTCCGTTTCCGGCAGAGTGGTGGAGGGTTATGGAATCCTGCAACCGCGTGTCACCCCCTCTTTGCCAATCGGACACGAGGGGTCACTGTTCCAGCGGATATTTTCCAGCAAGGGTGGAATAGACCCCTATGCAGGGGCCGTCTCCGACGTCTATCAGGATTTGTTTGGTGAAGGCTCCTTTACCGGCAAAGGCATCTACGATGTCGATGCTTTCGAGGCGTCCCTCGCCGGACGGATCCCGGAGTCGACACTTCTCAGCCACGATTTATTTGAAGGCATATATGCCCGCGCCGGGCTTGCATCTGATGTTGAAGTCGTTGAGGAGTTTCCGGCCCGGTACGATGCGGCCGCCATGCGTCATCATCGGTGGGCGCGTGGTGACTGGCAGCTTCTGCCCTGGATATTCGGCCGTGGACTGGCGATCAAGGATGACCCGAAGCGGCACACGATCCCCGCAATTGGCCGCTGGAAGATGCTTGATAATTTGCGGCGCACACTGTCGGCGCCCGCTTGTGTGCTTGCATTGCTTGCCGGAATGTTATTGCCGCTGGAGTCCGCGATCGTGTGGGCCTTATTTATTCTTTTAACCCTTGTGCTGCCCATTTTTATCCCGGTCATGAGTGCGTTTATACCGAGCCGGAAAGAGATCACCCTGCGCAGCTACCTGAGGGCGCTAGCCATTGATCTGCGTATTGCGTTAGCTCAGTCTGCCCTCGTTGTTATATTTCTTGCTGATCAGGCATGGCTAATGGGCGATGCAATAGCCCGAACGCTGGTCCGGCTGCTGATCACGCGCCGCCATTTGCTTGAATGGGTCCCGGCAGCTCAGGCCGTAATTGATCCGCTGCCAGATTTGTTTTATTTCTACCAGCGGATGGCAGGTGCGGTCTTCATCAGCCTGGTGGCGCTCATTCTCGTGTCGCTTTCAGGACAGACTACCTGGCCGCTGGCCTGCGCATTCGCGGCTCTCTGGATCGCTTCGCCCGCAATCGCACGTTGGACAAGCTTGTCTCCACCCGCCGCTGGTGTGCAGTTTTTATCGGAGACGGATACACTGTCTTTGCGCTTGATCGCGCGGCGCACCTGGCGTTTCTTTGAGACATTCGTGACCAAAGCCGACAACATGCTTCCGCCAGATAATTTCCAGGAAGACCCTTCACCTATTCTGGCGCATCGCACTTCCCCAACAAATATTGGCCTTTATCTGCTTTCCGTGGTTAGCGCGCGCGACTTCGGATGGATAGGAACAATCGAAGCAGTAGAGCGGCTGGAGGCAACATTCGCGGCCATGGGCCGCCTTTCGCGTTACCGTGGCCATTTTTATAACTGGTATGACACAAAGGATTTGCGGCCACTCGATCCTCAATACATATCGACTGTGGACAGTGGTAATCTGGCAGCCCTCCTGATTGCCCTCGCCAATGCGGCGCGGGAATGGCGCGCTAAGCCAACTGCTGATATGCGCCGCATCGCTGGCATTGGAGATGCCTTAGAACTTACCCGCGAAGCGGCCCTCCAGCTGCGCGACGGCAGACGCACTCAGACCGTAACCTTGCATCAGCTTGATGACGCACTGAGTGTTCTGAGGACCGGCATGCGGCAGTCGGCGACGGAGGGTAAGATTCTTGCTGGTATTCTGGCGGAACTTTTATTTCACGCAGAAACCATGGCGGATATTGCGCACGCCTTGGCAATGGAGCGTGGTGATGACAACGGCCAGGACGTGTTATTCTGGGCGGCTGCGGCACGCAGCGCAATCGGTACACATCTGCGTGATTTAAATCAGCCGGCGCAAGAGGCTGATCAGCTTCAAATGCGGCTTACAAAGCTGGAAGAGACAGCCCGCAGGCTGGCGCTTGAAATGGAGTTCGGGTTTTTACTTGATCATGACCGTAAGCTGTTCTCGATTGGCTACCGCATGGCGGACAACTCGCTTGACGAAAGCTGTTATGATCTTCTTGCGTCCGAGGCGCGGCTGGCAAGTTTCTTTGCTATCGCCAAGGGTGACATCGCGGCGCGCCATTGGTTCCGGCTTGGACGTACCGTCACACCCGTTGCGCACGGCGCCGCGCTGATCTCCTGGTCGGGATCAATGTTTGAATATCTTATGCCATCACTCGTGCTGCGCGCGCCAGCGGGAAGTCTTATTGAACAGACAAGCCGATTGATTGTACAACGTCAGATTGACTATGCTACCGCTCTTGGCGTCCCATGGGGTATATCGGAATCCGCCTACAATGTTCGGGATCTGGAATTCACTTACCAGTATTCAAGTTTCGGCGTTCCTGGTCTGGGACTGAAGCGCGGCCTGGGCGAAAACGTGGTTGTCGCGCCCTATGCTACAGCGCTCGCAGCCATGGTCGATCCGCAGGCGGCGGCGCGAAACTTCGAGCGGCTGGCCGCGGCTGGCGCCCGCGGCCGTTATGGCTTCTATGAGGCTCTGGATTATTGTGCTGCCAGGATGCCAGAAGAATCTGATGTGGCGATTGTCCGCGCCTTTATGGCGCATCATCATGGCATGACAATCGTCGCCATAGCAGATGCGTTATTGGATGGCGTCATGCGCGCGCGCTTTCATGCTGAAACCATCGTTCAGGCAACCGAACTGCTGCTGCAGGAACGCACCCCACGCGACGTCTCAGTTGTTCATCCATGGGCAGCCCTGGCCAAACCGGCAGCCAGCGTCCGCGAGATTGAGCCCGCCGGGTACCGGCGGCTTGTTTCCGCCCACGACACGACGCCCGCCACGCACTTACTCTCAAATGGACGCTACGCGGTGATGCTTACTGCTGCGGGTTCCGGTTACAGCCGCTGGCACAATCTGTCCGTGACCAGATGGCGCGAAGACGCCACCTGCGACGACTGGGGCTCTTATATCTTCCTCAGAGACGTCCGCAGCGGCGACGTATGGTCGGCGGGATTTCAGCCCAGCGGGACTGAGCCCGATGAATACAAAGTTTCATTTCTTGAAGGCAGCGCCGAGATTTCCCGCCGCGATGGTTCCCTGATAACAACGATGGAGGTTCTCGTCTCGGCAGAGGACGACGCCGAGGTGCGTCGTGTTTCGATTTTGAATACCGGCGCCAGGGAGCGTGAGGTAGAGGTCACCTCTTATGCCGAGCTTGTGTTGACAGCTCAAGCGGCGGATATCGCGCATCCGGCCTTTTCTAAACTCTTTATACAGACGGAGTATGCCGCCAACATTGGTGTACTGCTGGCGGCCCGGCGCCGCCGTTCACCAGAAGAGCCTGAAATCTGGGCTGCGCATCAAGCCTGTGTCGAAGGCGAAACCATCGGCCAGCCGGAATTTGAAACCGACAGAGCCCGGTTCCTTGGCCGCAGCCACAGCCTCCGCTCTCCCATCGGGGTAATCGATGGCAAGCGGCTATCTAACACCACCGGCACCGTGCTCGATCCCGTTTTCGCCCTGCGCCGCCGCGTGCGTATCGCACCCGGCGCATGCGTACGCATTGCATTCTGGACGATGGTGGCGCCAACGCGTGAGGCTGTTCTTGACCTCAGCGACAAGTATCGCGAAGTTACCGCTTACGAGCGGACGGCCACACTCGCATGGACTCAAGCCCAGGTGCAGCTCCATCACCTCGGCATCAATTCCGTGGAAGCAAGTCTGTTCCAGCGTCTCGCGGCGCATCTGCTCTACGACACACCGGCGTTGCGCCCTTCTTCTGACATGATCGGACGCGGCGGTGGTGGACAGCCGGGTCTTTGGGCGCAGGGCATATCAGGCGATTTGCCGATTATACTGCTGCGTATTGCCGACTCCGACGACCTCGGCATTGCCCGCCAGTTACTGCAGGCGCATGAATATTGGCGGATGAAGCAGCTTGCCGTCGATCTCGTAATCCTGAACGAGCGTGCGTCTTCCTATGTTCAGGATCTTCAGATCGCACTCGAAACCATGGCCCGCACAAGCCAGTCTCGTTGGCAGTATCGTGCAGAGGCATCCACAGGACGGGTCTTCATACTCCGGGCTGATTTGATTACAGCAGAGACGCGCGCCCTTCTCGCGTCAGTTGCGCGTGTGGTTCTGGTCGCCCAGCGTGGCCGCATTACCGACCAGCTTGATCGCGCGGTCGAGGCCAGGCTCTCCGCCCGGCCCGCATCCAAGCGCGTTATCGCCGCCCGGCAGCCACTGGCGCCGCCGCTCTTGCCAGAACTTGAATTCTTCAACGGTCTTGGCGGTTTTGCCGATAATGGTAAGGAATATGTAACGGTTCTTGGAGCCGGTCAGTCAACACCGGCGCCCTGGATCAATGTCGTCGCCAATCCCGCCTTCGGTTTTCAGGTGTCGGCCGAGGGCGCCGGCTATACCTGGTCTGTCAACAGCCGCGAAAATCAAATTACTCCCTGGTCGAACGATCCCATTACGGATCGTTCCGGCGAGGCGTTCTATCTGCGTGACGACGACACCGGTGATCTGTGGAGCCCGACAGCGCTGCCAATCCGCGACGAGGCGGCCACCTATATCGCTCGCCATGGCCGGGGATACAGCCGGTTCCAGCATTCCGCGCATGGGATTGCGAGTGAACTGCTTCAGTATGTGCCGCTCAATGATCCGATTAAGATTTCGCGCCTCGTGCTTCGTAACACCTCTAACCGCACAAGGCGTCTTTCGGTGACCGCCTATACAGAATGGGTGCTTGGCCCGTCCCGGACATCTTCAGCCCCCCATGTCACGACCGAGATCGATCCCGGCACCGGTGCGATGTTCGCCCGTAATCAATGGAATCCGGTATTTGGGTCACGCATCGCCTTCGCCGATTTCAACGGGCGCCAGACAGGCTGGACCGGTGACCGGCGGGAGTTTGTCGGCCGCAATGGCACGCTCGCTTATCCGTCGGCGCTGGCTGGCGCGGCGCCGCTTTCAAACAAGGTTGGAGCGGGCCTCGATCCTTGCGGTGTGCTACAGACCACGGTCGAGTTGCCCGCGAACGAGGCCATCGAAATTGTCTTCTTTCTCGGTCAAGCCGCCAGCAGCGAAGATGCGCGAAGTTTAATCACCCGTTATCGAGCGGCCAATCTCGATTCTGTATTGTCGGAGGCCCGCCAGTACTGGGACGATTTCCTCGGTGTCATCCAGGTGAAAACACCTGAACGCGCAATGGACATCATGTTGAATGGCTGGCTGCTCTATCAGACGTTGGTATGCCGTGTCTGGGCCCGCTCTGGTTTCTATCAGTCAAGCGGCGCCTACGGCTTTCGCGACCAGTTGCAGGATGGCATGGCGCTGGTCAACGCGCTCCCGGTTATAACGCGCGAACATCTGTTGCGGGCAGCGGCGCGACAGTTTGTCGAAGGCGATGTTCAGCATTGGTGGCTGCCACATACCGGCCAGGGCGTACGCACCCGGATCTCCGACGACCGGCCGTGGCTTGCCTATGCCACGGCCCATTATGCCGGCGCGACGGGCGATGCCAGCGTTCTTGACGAAATGATTCCCTTCCTGGAAGGGCAGAGGCTCGCTACGGGTGAGCACGACAGTTTCTTTCAGCCAACGGTTTCCGACCAAACCGCCACCCTGTTCGAACATTGCGCCCGTGCCCTTGACCAAAGCCTCGCACTTGGCGGCCATGGTTTGCCTTTGATCGGTACGGGGGACTGGAACGACGGCATGAACCGGGTCGGCGAACATGGCAAGGGCGAGAGCGTCTGGCTTGGCTGGTTTTTGTATGCAGCATTGCAGTACTTTGCGCCGCTGGCCGATGCGCGCAAGGAACCGGACCGCGCTGCAAAATGGCGCGCGCACGCTGCCGTGCTTCAGGCCGCACTCGAGCGCGAAGCCTGGGACGGCGGCTGGTACCGGCGCGGCTGGTTCGATGACGGTACGCCGCTGGGTTCGGCAGCGAGCGAGGAATGCCGCATTGACGCCATTGCACAATCCTGGTCGGTACTCTCGGGTGCTGGAGATCCCAAGCGCGCCGCTCAGGCCATGGCGGCGGTTGAGCGCGAGCTGATACGTCACAATGATGGGCTGGCGCTGCTGTTTGCGCCGCCCTTCGACAAGACACCGCTTGATCCGGGATATATCAAAGGCTACCCGCCTGGTATCCGCGAGAATGGCGGTCAATATACCCATGCCGCTTTGTGGTCGGTGATGGCCTTCGCAGCTCTTGGCGAGGGTGGCAAAGCGGCCGCGCTGTTTTCAATGCTTAATCCGGTTAACCGCGCCCGCACACGGGCGGATGTGCATCGCTACAAAGTGGAGCCGTATGTCGTTGCTGCCGACGTCTATGCAAAACCGCCCCATGCCGGGCGTGGCGGCTGGACATGGTACACCGGCTCGGCAGGATGGATGCAACGGGCAGGCGTCGAAAGCATTCTTGGGCTGCGTCTTCAGGGTGACGTGTTGCATTTTGACCCATGCGTCCCTAAATCGTGGAAAGACTTTGAGATATCGCTCCGGCATGGTTCGGCCCGATATGAGATACGGGTTGAAAATCCCGGTGGCGTGGAACATGGTATTGTTGCAGCCACCCTCGACGCAAAGCCCGTGATGGAGATGCCGTTACGTATAAAACTCACAGATGACGGCGCCACGCATCACCTGCATGTCCGGCTCGGATGAGCCGGATGAAATCACCAGCCGGGCCGGCAGTAATTTTATCGCACATGCCCAGACAGCGCCAAGTCTCGCCGGGCAATCTCCCGGCTGCCGCCTTTTGGCGTCAGCATTGCGCGCAGCGGCGGCAAAGTTCGGCGCAACGCTTCATTTGCTCGCCGCCAATGCGTTCGCAGGATACGGCGCAGGCGGTACATTCCGAAGCGTGGAACTGCGAATTGCGACATGAATAGCCCCTAGATTTGTAGACGCCTTGTCTGACCTGCTGCCGGCTTGGTGGACACCAGGATAAGGTGGTTGATCGTATACGAGGCCACCCGCAAAGGCTGGTGGCCGAAGGCCCAGAACACTGACTTCATTACCCAGCACGATTACTTCGCGGACCTGTGGAATGCGAATGTCGAATTTTACGATGCCGGGAAGCAGGCCCGTAAGCGGGTTACACCTTCGTTCTTGGCGATGAACTTCGATCAGGGCTCATTTGCCAGCCCGCTTGAATATCCGATGTAGAGGCACTCTGGACTTGCCCGGTGAAAGTTGCCCCTGCCTGTTTTATCTATAGGCGGCGATAATGCCCAGAAAGTCTTCGGCTTTCAGGCTGGCCCCGCCGACCAGCGCGCCGTTGACATTGGCGACCCCCATCAGCTCCACCGCATTGGAGGGCTTGACCGATCCGCCATATAAAATCCGGAACTGCGCCCCATCCTTGAAGCGGGCCTGTAGCCGGGCGCGGATAAAGGCGTGCATTTCGGCCACATCCGCCGCCGTTGGGGTGCGTCCCGTGCCAATGGCCCATACCGGCTCATAGGCTACCACCAGATTGGCCGCCGCCGCACCCGCGGGCAGGGAACCCGTCAATTGCCCGCCAACCACGTCCAGCGCCTTGCCTGCGTTGCGTTCCGCCTCGGTTTCGCCCACGCACAGGATGGCGGTCAGGCCCGCCCGGTGAGCGGCCAGCGCCTTTGCCTGCACCATGATATCGCTTTCACCATGATCGGCGCGCCGTTCGGAATGGCCCACTATGACGGCGACGCCGCCCGCGTCTTTTATCATCTCGGCGCTGATGTCGCCGGTATGGGCGCCCGAGGCGTTGGCGTGGCAATCCTGCCCGCCCAGCAGCACGGGGCCGGCCCCCAGCCGGGCCCGCATGGGGGCCAGCAGCGTGGCGGGCGGGCACAACATGGCCTCAAACGCCCCCGTCTGTCCTGAACGGACCCCGGCCGCTATTTTTTCGGCCTCCGCCAGCGCGGCTCCAAGCCCATTCATTTTCCAGTTTCCAGCGACCAGGGGCAGGGGGGGTATGGCAGACATAAGTACTTGTCCTCATTGATAGTTTTAGAACGAAGCCGGCTTCTTGTTTTAGCCGCTCCGAAGCTCTCCGGCGGAAGCGGCCAAATTCATAAATTTGACTCTTCACGGTTTATTGACCTATTTGCAATCCCCTTTGGCACATCTGGCGGTGGAACCCGCCCGGAATGTGAACGGTCAGAATGAAACTGGTTATTGTAGAATCGCCCTCAAAGGCCAAGACGATCAATAAATATCTGGGTCAGGACTATCAGGTCCTGGCCAGTTTTGGCCATGTCCGCGACCTGCCCGCCAAAAATGGCTCGGTGCTGCCGGATGATGATTTCTCGATGATCTGGGAAGTGGGCGAGCGCTCCAAAAAGCAGCTTAACGACATTATCCAGGCCGCCAAAAGCGCCGATAGCCTGATTCTGGCCACCGACCCCGACCGCGAAGGCGAGGCCATTTCCTGGCATGTTCTGCAGGTATTGAAAGACAAAAAGGCGCTGGGTTCAAAACCCGTGCATCGGGTGGTGTTCAACGAAATCACCAAACCGGCAATTCTGGAGGCGATGAAGCATCCGCGCGAAATAGACGCCGATCTGGTCGATGCCTATCTGGCGCGCCGGGCGCTGGATTATCTGGTCGGCTTCAGCCTGTCGCCGGTGCTGTGGCGCAAGCTGCCGGGGGCGCGTTCCGCGGGCCGGGTGCAATCGGTGGCGCTGCGTCTGATCTGTGCGCGGGAACTGGAGATTGAAAGCTTCACCGCCCGCGAATTCTGGACCATCGAGGCGGATTTCGGCCTTGCCAGCGGTCAGTCCCTGACCACGCGGCTGGTCAAGCTGGATGGCGAAAAGATTGAAAAATTCAGCATCGCAACGGCCGCGTCGGCCGAGGCGGCGCGCGCCCGCATTCTGACGCGCAGCTATAGTATAAAGAGTGTCGAAAGCAAGCCGGCCAAACGCAATCCGCCGCCGCCTTTCATTACCTCGACCCTGCAGCAGGAAGCCGCCCGCAAGCTGGGCTTCAGCAGCGCGCGCACCATGCAGATCGCGCAGCGCCTGTATGAAGGGCTGGATATAGATGGCGAAACCACCGGCCTGATCACTTATATGCGGACCGATGGCGTCACCATGGCGAACGAGGCCATTGCCGGCGCGCGCAAAATGATCGCGCAGGAATATGGCAGGGAATATGTGCCCGATGCGCCGCGCATCTATACATCGAAGGTGAAGAACGCGCAGGAAGGACACGAGGCCATCCGCCCCACCGATATGGCGCGCCTGCCCGCCACGCTTGGCAAGGTGCTCGATAAAGATCAGTTCCGCCTCTATGAGCTGATCTGGAAACGCGCCGCCGCCAGCCAGATGGAAAGCGCGGCGCTGGAACGCACCACGGTCGAAATCGAATCCGCGGATGGCCTGGCGGGCTTTCGCGCCACCGGAACAGTGTTGCAGTTTGACGGCTTTTTGCGCCTCTATCAGGAAGGCGCGGATGACGAGGCCGAGGAGGAAGATGGCGGACGCCTGCCGAAAGTATCGGCGAAAGATCCGCTGTCGCTGAAAGAGGTGCGTCCCGGACAGCATTTCACCGAACCGCCGCCGCGTTATTCCGAAGCCAGTCTGGTCAAGAAAATGGAAGAGCTGGGCATTGGCCGTCCGTCAACCTATGCCAGCGTTCTGTCGGTGTTGCGCGATCGTGAATATGTCACAATGGACAAGAACCGCTTCATCCCGTCCGACAAGGGGCGGCTGGTGACGGCGTTTCTGGAAAGTTTCTTCACGCGCTATGTGCAATATGATTTTACCGCCGATCTGGAGGAACAGCTGGATGAAATTTCGGCTGGCAGGATCAACTGGAAACAGGTGCTGCGCGAATTCTGGAAGGACTTCGATATTTCCATCCAGGGTATGACCGATCTGCGCGTGACCCAGGTGCTGGATGCGCTGAATGAGGTGCTGGGGCCGCATGTTTTCCCGGCGCGCGAAGATGGGGTTGCGGGGCGTCAATGCCCGGCCTGCTCTGCTGGTCAATTAAGCCTGAAGGTCGGAAAATTTGGCGCCTTTGTCGGCTGCTCCAACTATCCCGAATGCGCCTTCACCCGCCAGATGACGGCGAATGCCGATGCGTCGCCGGCGGATGCCGGGCCGAAACTGCTGGGTATTGATCCGGTCAGCGGCCTGCCGGTAACCCTGCGCAAGGGCCGTTTTGGCCTGTTCCTGCAACTGGGCGAGGCGGCTGCGAAAGGCGACAAGCCGAAACGCGGCCCGGTGCCCAAGGATATGCCGCCCGAGGCGATCGATCTGGAGCGCGCGCTGCAATTATTGTCGCTGCCGCGTCCGGTCGGATTGCATCCCGAAACCGGCAAGCCAATCGAGGCGGCCATCGGCCCCTATGGCCCCTATCTGCGGCATGATGGCAAATACGCCAATCTGACGTCTACGGATGAAGTGTTCACCATCGGCGTTAATCATGCCGTGTCGGTGATTGCCGACGCCAAAAACAAACCGCCGCGCCGGGGCAATGCGGCGCTGAAGGAACTGGGCGTGCATCCGCTGGACGAAGCGCCCCTGTCGGTGATGAGCGGCCGTTTTGGCCCCTATATCAAATGGAACAAGGTCTTCGCCACCATTCCCAAAAGCTATGATCCGCAGACCATTTCTCTGGAAGAAGCGATTGAACTTGTCAACGCCCGGGCGGCGCGCGGCCCTTCGGTGAAAAAGACCAAGGCCGGCGCGAAAAAATCCCCGGCTGAAAAAACCGCGGCTGAAAAGACGGCCGCCAAAAAACCGGCTGCGAAAAAGTCCGCTGCGAAAAAATCCGCCGCCAAAAAAGCAGCCCCCAAAAAATCACCCGCGAAAAAACCACCGCTTGCGGAAACTGTTGCATGAAAAAGAAGCGGCCTGGCGCTGACCGCGCCGCCGGTGCAATCGTCAAGCGCAGCGCCCGCCCGGAAAGGCCCGGCGGGCTGCCCAGCAAGGCGGAAATTACCGAATATATGAATGAAAATCCGGGGCGTGTGGGCGCGCGCGAAATTGCCCGCGCCTTTAACATCACGGCCGGCGGGCGCGTGGAGCTTAAACGCCTGCTGCACGAGATGCGCGACGAAGGGCTGAACCAGAACGCCGCGCGCGCCATTGGCGGCGTGCGCAGCCTGCCCAAGGTTCTGGTTCTGGAAATCACCGGGCGCGATATTGACGGCGAATTGCTGGCGCAACCGTTTGAATGGCGGGGCGCGACGCCCGCACCGCGCATTCTGATTGTGCCTGGCGAGGGCGAGGGGGCGAAAGCCGCCGGTATCGGCGACAAGGTGCTGGCGCGCCTGACCCCCGCCGATGAGGGCTATGAGGCCCGCGTGATACGCCATCTGGGCCGCATGGCGGAGCCGGACGCCAAACGGGTGCTGGGTGTGTTTCAGGCGGATCCCGCACAGGCCCGCGCGCGCCCTGTCGAAAAAGGCCGCGATGAAATTATGATCAGCCGCGATCACACCATGGGCGCGCAAACCGGCGAACTGGTGCAGCTGGAAATGGAAACGGGCCGCCGCTATGGCCCGCCGCTGGGCAAGGTGGTGGCCCGGCTGGGCCTTGTCAATGAGGCGCGCTCGGTCAGCCTGATCGCCATTTACCAGCATGGCATTCCGGTTGAATTTCCGCCCGCCGCCATTGCGGAGGCTGAGGCGGCAAAGGCGCCGCATATTGGACGCGCAACCGATCTGCGCGATCTGCCGCTGGTCACCATCGATCCGCCCGATGCGCGCGATCATGATGATGCGGTGTGGGCGGCGGCGGATAATGATCCGAAAAATCCGGGCGGCTGGGTGGTGATTGTGGCGATTGCCGATGTCGCGCATTTTGTGCGGCCGGGTTCCGCGCTGGATCGCGAGGCGCTGCGGCGCGGCAATTCCAGCTATTTCCCGGATCGCGTGGTGCCGATGCTGCCGGAGGCGCTGTCGGCGGGGCTTTGCTCGCTGGTGCATGATGAAGACCGCGCGGTGCTGGCGGTGCGGATGCGCGTGGATGGAAATGGCAAAAAACTGGGCCATGAATTTATCCGGGGCCTGATGAATTCGCGCGCCAGCCTGACCTATGCCCAGGCGCAGGCGGCAATGGATGGCGCGCCGGACGCAATTTCAGCGCGGCTTCTGGATGCGGTGATCCGCCCGCTTTACGGGGCCTATGCGGCGCTGGCCAGGGCGCGCGACGCCCGTCAGCCGCTGGCGCTGGAAATGCCCGAACGCCGCATCGAACTGGGCGAGGACGGGCAGGTGAAATCCATACGCATTGCCGAACGGCTTGATGCGCACCGGCTGATCGAGGAGTTTATGATCGCCGCCAATGTCTGCGCCGCCGAAACGCTGGAACAGAAACAGGCGCCCTGCATGTACCGCATCCATGCCGAACCGGCGCTGGCGAAACTGGAAAACCTGCGCGATTTTCTGAAATCGCTGGATTACACGCTGGCGCGCGGGCAGGTGCTGAAACCAGAATTGTTCAACCGCATTCTGGAAAAAGCGCGCGGCACCGAACATGCGCCGGTGATCAATGAGGTGATTTTGCGCGCCCAAAGCCAGGCCGCCTATAGCCCGGAAAATATCGGCCATTTCGGCCTTTCGCTGCCGCGCTATGCGCATTTCACCTCGCCCATCCGGCGCTATGCGGATGTGCTGGTGCACCGGGCGCTGATCCGCGCCTGCAATCTGGGCGATGGCGGCCTGCCGGAAAAACAGGGCTATGCGGAATTCATCTCGATCGGCGAGGAAATATCGGCGCATGAGCGGCGCTCCATGGCGGCGGAACGCGATAGCTCGGACCGCTACCTTGCGGCCTGGCTGGCCGATCAGATCGGCGCGGAATTTGACGGAACCATTTCCGGCGTCACGCGCTTTGGCCTGTTTGTGCGGCTGCGTGACAGCGGCGCCGATGGCCTGATTCCCATTCGTAATCTGGGCACGGAATATTTCAGCCATGTCGAGGCGCAGCACGCGCTGGTGGGCGACCGCACCGGCCTGACGTTCCGGCTGGGCGATGCCGTGCGCGTACGCCTGATGGAGGCGGCGCCCGTCAGCGGCGGCCTGCGGTTTGAATTGGCCGGTTATGACGCGGCGGAGGCAAAAACCCTGCGCCGCCGCCCGGAGGGCGCGGGGCCGCGCGGCAAAAAACCCGCCACACGATCCGGCGCGCCGCGCAAACTGCCCGGCCCGGCGGGCGGTCCCCCGCCCAAAACCGCCAAGGGCAAAAAAACCCGCAAGGCCAAACGGGTCAGGAAGAAGAAATAGAAAAATAGCCTACTCCCCCACCTGCAATAATTTTCCGGTGCGGCGCGCGGATTTGAGGCAGGAAAGAAACCACCAGGAGGCGGCGGCCAGATAGGCCCCGTTCAGCGCCAGCGCCATGAACAGCAGATCGTAGCGGATTTTATGATCGATCATGATGGCGCGCATGCCCTCGAACACATAAGAGGGCGGCAGGCTCCAGGAAAGCATCTGCACCCATTGCGGTAAAATCGCCACCGGATAATACACCGCGCATAACGGCGCGAGGCCGAAAATCAGCGCCCAGGCCAGGCTTTCCGCGCCCATGCCATAGCGCAGCACCAGCCCCGAAACCAGCAGGCCCATCGACCAGCCGGACATGATCAGGCAGACAAAAAACGCCGCCAGCATCAGGCCGAGACTGTAAACATTGAAGCCGAAAAACCAGATCGCCAGCAGCGTGGCGGGAAAAATGCCGAACACCGTGCGCAGCACGCTCATGCTCAGCAGCGCATAGATGAATTCACGCGGGCGCAGCGGGCTGACCAGTAAATGCCCCAGATTGCGCGACCAGATTTCCTCGAAGAAGGACAGCGCAAAACCCATCTGTCCACGGAACATCACGTCCCACAGCATGACCGCGCCGAGCAGCACGCCAAAGGCCTGCGCGAAAAAGCTGCTATTCTCGTGCAGGAACGATGTGATGAAGCCCCACATCACCATTTGCAGCGTCGGCCAGTACCACAGGTCCAGCACGCGCGGCCAGGACCCCTGTATCAGATAGGTATAGCGCAGCACCATCGCGCCCACGCGATTGAGCGCGCTGTCGCTCTGCGCCAGCTTTTTATGGATACGCGGCGTCTTTGTGGTTTCCATGTTCACCGGCTGTCGTATCTTGTTATCAGATTGAAACCCGCATGACAGTCCTGCAAATCGTAAACCCCCACCCTATCCCTCCCCCTTGCAGGGGGAGGGAACCTTGAGGCGCGCGCCTCCTCCCCCTGTAAGGGGGAGGTTGGGAGGGGGTCCGATTCGATCAGATAACTAATTGCGCCCATCCTGTTTTGACGATCAGCCTTTCAGGATTGATCGGCCGGCATATTTCGCTGCGCCGCCCAGAATTTCTTCAATGCGGATGAGCTGATTATATTTCGCAACCCGGTCGGAACGCGCCAGTGAGCCCGTTTTGATCTGCCCGCAATTGGTGGCGACCGCCAGATCGGCGATGGTCGCATCCTCGGTCTCGCCGGAGCGGTGCGACATCACGGCGGTATAGGCGGATTTATGCGCCAGTTCCACAGCCTCCAGGGTTTCGGTCAGGCTGCCGATCTGATTGACCTTGACCAGAATGGAATTGGCCGTGCCGCGCTTGACGCCGTCTTTCAGGCGGGCCGAATTGGTGACGAACAGATCATCGCCCACCAATTGCACTTTGGCGCCCAGCGCATCGGTCAGCGCCTTCCAGCCGGCCCAGTCATCCTCGGCCATGCCGTCTTCGATGGAGATGATGGGGTAACGCTTCACCAGATCGGCATAATAGGCCACCATTTGCGCGGCATCGAGGGTCTTGCCTTCGCCTTCCAGATGATATTTGCCGTCTTTGTAAAATTCCGTCGATGCGGCATCCAGCGCCAGATAAATATCCTCGCCGGGCCGGTAGCCCGCTTTCTCGATCGCCTTCATGATGAAATCCAGCGCCTCGGTGGCCGAGCCGAGCGCCGGGGCAAAGCCGCCTTCGTCGCCTACATTGGTGTTATGGCCCGCATCTTTCAGCCCGGCTTTCAGCGTGTGGAACACTTCCGCGCCCATACGCACCGCGTCCGCAATGCTGGCCGCCGCCACTGGCATGATCATAAATTCCTGAATGTCGATGGGATTGTCGGCATGCGCGCCGCCATTGATGATGTTCATCATCGGCACCGGCAGGGTCCGCGCCAGCGGCCCGCCCACATAGCGAAACAGCGGCAGCTCCAGCTCGTTGGCGGTCGCTTTCGCCAGCGCCAGCGAGACGCCCAATATGGCGTTGGCCCCCAGCCGCGACTTGTTGGGGGTGCCGTCCAGATCGCACATCATGCGGTCCAGCACGACCTGTTCCTCGGATTCCATGCCCGAGAGCAGGTCAAACAGTTCGCCATTAACGGCGGCTACCGCCTTTTGTACGCCCTTGCCCTTGTAGCGCGCGCCGCCATCGCGCAATTCGACGGCTTCATGCGCGCCGGTGGATGCGCCCGAAGGCACCGCCGCGCGGCCCATGGCGCCCGATTCAAGAATGACATCGACCTCAACGGTCGGGTTGCCGCGGCTGTCGAGAATTTCGCGGCCTTTAATATCGATAATGGCAGTCATGGATGAACCGGTCCCCCCGCATGATGGTGTCAGCTGAATTGCGGTCTTGTTAATAGCCTAATGCCGCCAGAATGTCATGGCGGTCCAGCACGGATCGGGGGGAAATAGCTGCTTTAAGGCCTGCCGGTTGCGGGGAAGGCCTGGGCTGGTCAGCCGGGATTGGGTTTGTTGCCGGGAAACGGCGCAAACGGGAAGGGCGGTGTATCCGTATGAAACACGATAAACCCGATTACTTCGCCAAGATAGGTCAGCAGATTACCGCAAAAGCTGATAATTTCTACATTTTTTGACCGGGTAATGGCCAGATGCGCAAATTGCGCGACCGCCAGAAGCAACAGCGCGTTGAACGTGAAATAGCCCAGCAACGCCATGGCCAGCGCATAGAGCAATCTGACTCTCAGCGGTTTGCCCGCCAGACTGTTGCCGGTTTCTCCACGAAGGGCGGCTTTCTGCACATAACTCATTTTGAAAAAACTCCGGATCAGGAACTACACACCGCTCTATATAGATATTAATATTTATTAGTATAATAAATCTTAACTCTGCGTGACCCCGGACACATTTTTTTTTCGGGTAAATATTCCAATCAGCAGCGCGCCGGCAATGAAACCTGCAATATGGGCGTCCCACGCAATGAGAAGCAGCTGCTCGGACACACGGATGCCGGTTAATCCGAATACGATGTTCATTCCCATCCAGATGCCACTCATGGTCAGAAAACGGCGGTCTGTCAGCGGCGCCAGGCGGATGGGGGCCCCGCCCCCCGGGATTGCGCCTTGGTCCGCATACAGGCCCCGGCCTTCCATCATGCCGGGAAGAACAATTCTAAATCCCGCCCCCATCAGGCCGGATATGGCGCCTGACGCCCCGACCATGGGCGTCAGCGAGGCAAAATCGGCCAGAATATGCACGATGGCGGCAAGCAGCGCACATAGCAGATAGAGCATCATAAAACGCACCGCGCCGATCTTGCGCACGACCATGCTGCCAAACGCCAGCAGCCATGCGCTGTTAATGGCCAGATGCGTGAAATTCGCATGCAGAAACGCGTAGCTGATCAATGCCGGTAGAGCCGCCCAATAACCACCAGGAAATGCGGAAATGACGCCAGACATATATTTGCCGGGCACGACGCCAAGCATGACAAGCGTAAACTGATCCACGTCCGGCTGCAGCAGGGTCCGCGTGAGATGCAGCGCCAGCAGAAGCGAAAGCATGGCAAGAATGCTTGCAGGCACAAAAAATACCGGCTGGCCGCCGCGATCGCCAGGTCTTTCAGGCGCCTGTGGCATTTGTTGCAATTGACTTACGCCTGTGTGATGGCTGATCCGGTACTGCTAACATAAACGGTAATTGGGCTGCAAATCTGGTTTGGCGGCGATATATGTTCGATCTCCGCCTGCGGCAATTGTGCCCCCTGTCACTAAAATTGCAATTCTCCGCCAATTTGCTATTTTATCTTCTATCCGTATTATGTAAGTGACTTATACTAATAATGAACGGCTCTCGGGGGCGGCCCCCTGAAGATCACAATCGATTTAGAACTTTATGGTTATGGGATCGGAATGGGCATTAAAATACGGCTCTGCGGGTTTGGTCTGGTCTTTGTTGCGCTGACGCCGGCAGCCGCCCTGGCGCAGGCCGAAATTGTCGGGGCCGCCGCAGCCGTGGTCCGTCAGGTCGAGGGCATTCAGAATCAGGACGTACGCACGCTCAAGATTTCGGACAATGTGTTTTTTAATGAAGTCATCGCCACCAAAACCGATAGCGCCACAAAAATCCATTTTCCGGACGATACATATCTGACGATTGGTCCTGATTCCAAAGTCACGATTGACGCCTTTGTTTATGATCCCAATTCCAAAAACTCGAAAATGATCGTCAACGCGACACTTGGCGTGGCGCGGTTCGTGACGGGCAAGATGGGCAGCGCCGCCTATCAGATCAAAACCCCGACCACGACAATTGGTGTGCGCGGCACCACATTGACAGTATCGGTCGAAGAAGATGGCACAACCCACGCGGTTGTCGAAGACGGCGCGATTGTCGTCCAGGGGGAAAGCGGTGAGCCGGTTGAGGTGGGTGAAGGCCTTTCGACGACCACCGAACCGGGCGAGGAACCGTCGGATCCCGCGCCGCCTGATCCCGGCGTCGAAGCGGATACCGCGGATATGGACATTACCCTGCTGCTTGACGGCGGGCCGCAGGGAGATAATGACGCTGTAAACGATGAAGAGCTGAGCGGGCTTATCGAAGAGGTCGAGCAAACACGCAGTGCGGGTTGCGGCTGTTGATAATTGACGATAGCTGCCGGCGGTGCGGGACGGGGATAAGATGGTATTATTGCGGCTGAAGCGGGCGTTACCCGGAAGTTTGGCTTTGAGGGGCCTGTTCATGTTTGCCTGCCTGATTTTGCCGCAGTCCATGCCTGCCAGGGCACTGGAGGCAGGGCAGACAGCAACAGGCAGTGTGCAGGTGGGCGGCATGAATATTCCTCTGCCGGGGGGCGAATGGTCCGTCTACTACGCGGTGGAGGATGATGATGCGAAATTCAAAACCTCCAAGTTGGGTCTGGTTCAGATCAGCGGCAAGGCCGTTAAGCAGTCCGCTTATTTCCGGGTGTCGCGCTCAAAAACCGGCGGCGGCTTCAAGCCTTATGAACAATGCAGCCAGCCGCATTATTTTTTTGGCGAAACCGCCATGAACCAGATCGGGGGGAAGCAGGATTGCTGGCACGTTCAGGCCGAGACTTTGGCGCCGGATGAGGCCTCCGACCGCCAAAAGGCGATCCTGGCATTTGCAAAATCGCATAGTCTGTTTCTGCCGCTAACTATTGTGGGTCCGCGTTTTCACCGGGCCAGCGCTGATGTGCTGTTGCAGGCCTCATATGGCTGGACGCCGGATCTGATCGTCAAAGCGCCAAAAGAGATCAAGGTATGGCGCTTTCAGGATTGGACGGCTGAGGAGGTGGCTAAAGAACCCCGTAAAAAGGTGGTCATGAACAAGTTCAAGCGCTGGGGTGAGGAGTGGCGGCCCCGGATTGATGACGCCTTCGCCAGCTTCGTAAAAAAGTAGAAATCCATCATGCGCAAACTGTTTCCTGCTTTTCTGCTATGCCTGGCGCTGGCGATCACCGCCTCGCCGGTATTGGCGCAGGTGACGCCACCCAATATTCCCGGGACGGTGGATCCGGGGCGCTTGCAGGAACGCTTCGAGGCGCCCAAGGCGCCGCGCGCCGTGCAGGAACCGCTTCTGCCGGACGCCGACAAGCAACTGGCGCCGGAGGAAGCGGAGAAAATCCGCTTTACCCTGTCGGCCATCACCTTGCGCGGCAACACTATTTTTTCAGAAGCGGAATTAAGTGAGCTTTACCGCCAGCATCTGGGCAAGGACGTTACCCTCGGGACCATTTACCAGATTGCCGACGCCATTACCGCGCACTATCGCAGTGCGGGTTATGTGCTGGCCCGCGCCACGGCGCCCGCGCAGCGCGTTGAAAACGGCATAGTCCAGATAGTCATTTTTGAGGGGCGGATCGGCAAGGCCTCGTTCGAAGGCCGGCCTCCCGGCAAAAGCAAGCTGCTCGACGCTTATCTGAAAAAGATCACGGACGCCGCGCCGCTCACAGCCGAAGTGCTGGAACGCTATGTGCTGCTGATGAACGATCTGCCGGGGGTTGCCGCCAAAGCGGTTCTGGTGCCGTCCTTTGAAACCGAAGGCGCGTCCGATCTGGTCATGCAGATCACCGAAGATCGCTGGGACGCTGCGCTCAGCGTGGATAATCGCGGCACCGAATTTATCGGCTCGCTACAGTTTCGCGGGCAGGGCGGCGTAAACAATCTGTTGGGAATGTATGAACGCATCAGCGCGCAAACCGTGGTCACCCAGAATACCAATGAATTGCGCTTCTTTGATTTTGGCTATGCCCAGCCGGTGGGAACCGAGGGAACCATTGCCGGAATTTCGGCAAATATCAGCTATTCCAATCCCGGCGCGACGCTGAAGCCGTTTGATATTGAAGGGCAGAACCGTTCCATCACGGCCAGCATCAGCCACCCCTGGGTGCGTTCCCGCCGCCAGAACATTACTTTTCAGGGAAGTTTCACGGCCAAAAATTCCCGTACCGATCTGCGCAGCTCGCTGCTGACCGAAGACCGGTTGCGCGTGGTGCGCGCCGGCGCGGCGGCTGATTTCACCGATAGCCTGGGCGGCGTCAACCTGCTTGGCATGGATGTCAGCCAGGGGCTAGACATCCTGCATGCAACCAATAGCGGCGACGCCAGCCGCACGCGTTTCAGCGGGCGCGAGGATTTCACCAAATTCACCGGCAACGCCATGCGCATTCAGACGCTGAGCGAAAGCATGCGCGCCGTGTTTGCCATGAATGGCCAGTATGCATTGTCGCAATTATTTTCCTCGGAAGAATTTGGATATGGCGGGCTGCCGTTTGGCCGCGCCTATGACCCATCGCAACTGACCGGCGATCATGGCGTATCGGCGCGCGCCGAAGGCCAGTACACGCTGCCCTATCAGGATGATTTTTTGCGCGCGAGCGAGCTATATGCTTTTTATGATATTGGCTCGGTCTGGCATATCGACAATAATGCCCGGCCCTGGAAGGAATCCGCCGCCTCGCTGGGCGGCGGCGCGCGGTTCACCCTGAAGGACAGGCTGATCGGCTATATTGAGATCGCCAAACCCCTGACCACCAGTGTGCCCGCGCGTGGTACCGAAGGCAAATCGCCGCGATTCTTCTTTAGCCTGACCGCGCCGCTGTAACGCGGGCGCGGGTGCAGGCCGGAAGAACTTGCCGTCAGGCAATAATCCTGGTTAGTCAAGGTGGCCGCCATGCACATATTTGATGGGGATGGTGCTGAGATTAACGCCTTCCCGGCAGCGCACGTTGACGCCCCATTTGTCAGGGGCCGTGCGCGGACGGCGGAAGGGCAAGATGCCACAGATGGGGCAAAAATAATCGCGCGCTGTTTTGGTGTGCCATTGATATAGGGATAGATCCTCAATCGGTGTCATCAGACGCAGGCAATTTTCCTCAACCCGATGAATAAGCGCCCCCCGGCGCCGGCAAATCGTACAGTCACATACCCGGACATGGTCGAGATCGGCATCGACCTCGAACCGTATTTTGCCGCAATGACAAGAACCTTTGTAGGTTGTTTTCACGCGGTTGCCTAACGCGCGATCTGGATAAGTTCTATATCTTTCTTCAGCAGATCATTGGCAAGCGCGGAAATGTCAACGCCTTTGGCGTTGGCAAGCGCGCTGAGCGCCGTCTGAACATCGGCGTCAAGATACACGGGCAGATGCAGTTCTGCGCCCTTGCGGTGAAATTTGCCGCGCTGACCCTTGCTAAAATCATATTCATCACGCATTGCATTCACCCTTCATATTGTTTGAGTTCGTGCGCTGTAGCCAGCCGTGCCGATATAATCCTAATACGGATAAAATTACTATTTTCTTCGTGCCAAGTATTGATAACGACAACCAGCCGACGGCCCCTGATCTGACCCAATGTGACCCAGCGATCTTCGCCTTCGCTGTGGTCTTCGTCGAATATAGTCAATGCCAGCGGATCACGGAACACTTCAACAGCCTCAGTAAAACTGACTTTGTGTTTTCGCAGATTGCTGGCGGCTTTTTTAGTATCCCATTCAAAATGCAGGTGCACAATCCCCTACCTTACAATCCGGTACAGCACCGTGCCCTGCGCGATCAGATCGCCGCTTTGCTTTTCCGCCACATCCACATGCGACCAGAAAATCTCCGTGTCGCGGTTGACGACCTTGGCATAGGCGACCAGTTCTCCCACGGGCTGCGGCTTGTGCAGTTGCGCCTGAATGGCGGCGGTCGAGGCCTTATAGGGGCCGGGGCCGGTTTCCGCCCAGGCGGCCATGGCGCCGCAGGTGTCGAGCAGCGCCAGCACCGCGCCCTCATGATGCCCGCCCTTCAGATCGCGGTTGGCCTCGATGTCCGGCATGATCATCCGTGCGCGGCTATCCGCCATCTGCACGGCTTTTAATCCGCGCGAAGCGATGAAATTGACCCCGCCCATCATCTTGCCCATGGGGCTGACTTCCGTGGCGCCATCATCCACCGGCGATTTCACCATTGCGGCCGGTGGCATTCCCATGCGGCCGCGCATGGCCAGGGTGGCGTGCCCGGTGGGTTTGCCATCTTTGGTATGGGTGGTGACTTCGACAAAGCACAGTTCCTTGCCACGGCGCAGCAATCTGGCTTCGCCAAGCACATCTTCATTGATGGCGGCGGCCAGATAGTTGATCTGAAAGCCGATCGTGTGCCAGGGGCCGCTTGCCTCGCCCAGCGCCGCGCGCGCCAGCGTGTGCCCGCCAATGGACGAGAGCGAGGCGTAAACGCCGCCATGCAGCGCGCCGCCGGGATTGGCGTTGGTTTCGCTGAACGGCAACAGGAACGCCGCGCTTTCTTCACTCAGGCTGGTCAGCTTGACGCCAAGCGCCGCCGCATAGGGTGACTTCTCCACCCAGTCTCGTACAAAATCCATATGCTTTGCTTTTCTCTTGCTCTATTTCATATTCGGGATGAGGCAGGTATGGATCGATTCATCTCCCGGCACCTGACGCGCCAGCGTTTTGATCGCCACTTCCGCGTCTAGCAGATCAAAATCATGCGTGTGCATTTTCTCGAACGGCACCTTGCGGCTTTCCAGCAGTTCAATGGCGCTGGCATAGCCCGACCAGGTCACGCCCATGGCGCCCTTGATGGTGATTTCCTTCATCACAATGATATCGGAAATGAATGCGGGCACCGGTTTGTAGCCCTTGACGCCGGCCAGCACGATGGTGCCACCGGGGCGCACGAAATTGAGCGCGTCGGTCACCGGTTCGGTTGCATAGGCGGATACGTCCACCACCACATCCGCACCCTTGCCATTGGTGTATTCCCTGACCTTTTCCTTGGCCTTTTCATTCTGTACATCAATGGTGTGATCAGCGCCAAACAGTTTGGCGATTTCCATTTTCGGACGGTCGGCTTCCAGCCCGGTGACGATGACCTTTGCGGCGCCTGCTGCTTTCACGGCGGCGACGCTGGACAGGCCGCGCTGGCCCGGCCCCATGATCACGACAGTGTCACCCGGCTTGGTTTTGGGAATTTCCACCGCCCAGCGGAAGCCCGCGCCCAGCGGATTGAACATCACCGCCAGTTCGGTGGGCAGGCTTTTGTCGAGCTTGTGCAGAATGGTGTTGGGATCGAGATACATATATTCCGCATAGCCGCCCCACAACCCGCCGCCATCATTGATGGGAATATAGGAATAAATGCGGCGATTGTCACACAGATGATAGCTGCCCCCAAGACAGGGCGGGCAGAAGCGGCAGGAAATCATGGTCTCGACCGCCACCCGGTCGCCGACATTCACGCCCCATCGCCGGGCCGCATTGTCGCCAATGGCTTCGATAAAGCCGATCGGCTCGTGACCGGGGATCACGTTCATCGGCATATTCAGAAAGCCTTCATATTGCTCATAATCGCTGCCGCAGATGCCGCAGGCTTCTACCCGCATGATGGCGGTGTCGGCGGTGACGGCGGGAACCGGCAGGTCCATGCGTTCAATTTTTTTCGCGCCCGTCAGCACCATGGCAAGAGATTTCTTCGGAGGCATTCCCTGATCCTTTTTTGTTAGCAGTTTGGCGGAAGCTTATAATAGATTACGCGCATAACAAACACAAAGCAGCAAGGGAGACCTCCATGAAATCATCATCCGGGCATAAGCCCCGCATCGCCATGTTGTCCATTGAAGACGCCAAAAAGGCCGCGATTGCCGAAGGCATTCCCGAAGCCATGGCGCCGCTCAGCATTTTCCGCATTCTGCTGAAAAACCCGCCGCTGGCGCGCGAGGTAGGCAATACGCTGAACATGCTGCTATTCAAGGGCAACCAATTGGATGGGCGGTTGCGCGAACTGATCATCATGCGTCTGGGCTGGGCCACCGGCTCCAACTATGAATGGACCCAGCATTGGCGCGTGGCCGTGGGCATGAAAATTCCCGAAGATGTGATTCTGGCGGTGAAGGACTGGAAGAATTCAAAAATTCTCACCGATGCCGACAAGGCCGTGTTGCAGGCCACCGATGATATTTTGCAGCATGGCGCCATTTCCGATGCGGCCTGGAAGGAATGCGTCAAGCATGTTCCAAACGAGGCCGCGCAGCTTGAAATTGTGGCATCTATCGGCAATTGGCGGATGATTTCGCAAATCCTGCTATCCTTGCAGGTGCCGCTGGAGGAAGGTGTGATGTCCTGGCCGCCGCTGGGTGAAAAACCCGCCAATGCGCCTGCGGATTATTGAAGAGGCAACGAAAATGGCAAAACTTCCCTTGAATGGCAAACTGCTGGGCCATGTGTTCGAAGCGGTCGAGGTAAGCTGGGATCACAAGGACACGATATTGTATGCGCTGGGCGTGGGGGCGAAACCCGCAGATCAGCTTGCCTTTGTTTATGAAGGCAAGGGGCCGAAAGTGCTGCCGACCTTCGCTGTGATTCCTGGCGGGCGCGGCATGGCGGGCGCTATCGAGAATGTCGATCTGCGGCTGGAAATGCTGCTGCATGGTGAACAGTCATTCACCCTGAAGCGCCCGATACCGCCGCGCGCCAAGGCCAAGGTGTATGGCAAAATCGTCGAGGTCTGGGACAAGGGAAAGGCGGCGGTCATTGGCATTGAAAGCACGCTGGAAGACAAGGATGGCGTATTGCTGACCACTTATGCCAGCCTGTTCGTACGTGGCGCGGGCGGATTTGGCGGCGAACGCGGGCCCTCGACCGAGGGCAGGAACGCACCCCCGTATCGCGCGCCGGACGCGATTGTTTCGGAAACGCCGCTACTGGAACAAGGCGCGATTTACCGCCTGTCCGGCGACTGGAATCCCATTCATATCGACCCGGAATTCGCCAAAATGGGGGGCTTTGACGCCCCCTTCATGCATGGCCTGTGCACCTATGGGTTTGTGGGCCGCGCGGCGCTGAAGGCCCTGTGCGGCGATGACCCGTCGAAATTCACCTCCATGACCGGGCGTTTCGCCGACCGGGTGGAGTTTGGCGACACGATCATCACCAAAATATGGAAAACAGCCCCCGGTGAGGCCGTTATCCAGGCCGAAACCCAAAAGGGCAATGTGGTCCTGTCGCAGGGAAAAGTGACTTATACCGCATGATATTGCAAATATCGCCGCCCGTGGCCTAAATTGGTTGCGGGAAGGAGTATTTTTGCGTAATATCTTATAAGAGATTCAGCAAGCCAAACAATGTTATACTCGGAGGAGAACGCCTATGATCAAGAAACCCATCTCGGCTGACAGTCACATCACCGAACCGCCAAATTGTTATATCGATTATATCGAGCAGAAATACAAAGCGACGGCCCCCCATGTCACCTTCATGGAAGGTGTCGGCGATATTTACGTTATTGATGGAATGACTAACCCGATCCCGATGGCGCTTGTTGCTGCTGCGGGCAAGGCGCCGGAAGAACTGAGCATAGACGGCGCGCGTTTTGAAACCCTGCACAAGGGCGGCTGGGATTCGAAATATCGCGTTGCTGACCAGGAACGCGATGGTGTGGCTGCGGAAATCATCTATCCCAGCGTGGGCATGGTGCTGTGCAACCATACCGACTTTGTTTACAAGCGCGCCTGCATGAAGGCCTATAACCGCTGGCTGCTGGACTATGCCTCCGAAGACCGCAAGCGCATCATTCCGCTGGCGCAGATCTCCATGGGCTCCATTGCCGAAGGCATCGAAGATCTGAAAGAGATCAAGAAGCAGGGCTTTGACGGCGTCATGATGAACGGCATTCCGGCCGAGCTCGACTATGATCACCCGGATTATGACAAATTCTGGCAGACCGCCATTGATCTGGAACTGCCGCTGTCCTTCCACATTCTGACCGCTGGCGATGCCGGCGGCGTGCTGGGCGGCAAGCTGCGCGGACCGCGCATCAATGGCTTCCAGGCCATTATCCGCGGCTGCCAGGACATTATGGGCATGCTCGTGTTCTCCGGCGTGTTCGAGCGCAATCCGCAGCTCAAGATCGTGTGCGTCGAAGCCGACGCCGGCTGGGCGCCGCACTTCATGTACCGGATGGATCACGCCTATAAGCGCCATCGTTTCTGGATGAAAGGCCAGGAGCTGAAAAAGCTGCCCAGCGAATATTTCATGGAAAACATCTATATGACCTTCCAGGATGACTGGGTGGCGTTCCAGATGGCGGACATGGTCAATACCAAGCGTCTGATGTGGGCGAATGATTTCCCGCATTCCGACGCCACCTGGCCGTGGTCGCAGGAAGTGCTGACCGAGCACTCCAAACATCTGACCGAGCAGCAGCGCAATGACATCTGCCACAATAATGTGGCGGAGCTGTACAAGCTTAAAGTCGCAGCCTGAACCGCGCTGACTTCGCATTCTCGCAGCCGGCGCGGTTTAACCGCTGCGCCGGCTGTTTCGTTTTTGGTCCCGCAAATTCGTTTTTGGTCCCGCAATAAGGAATAAAAACATGGACTATGATATTAAAATCACCGGCGGCCTGATCGTTGATGGCACCGGCGCCAAGGGCTATCACGGCGATGTCGGGATCAGGGACGGCAAGGTTGTCGCTCTTGGCAAGGCGCCCGGCCAGGCCACCAAAACCATCAATGCCGATGGCAAGGTTGTTTGCCCGGGCTTTGTTGATATTCATACGCATTATGATGCGCAAATCATCTGGGACCGTATGCTGACGATCTCGCCCTGGCATGGGGTGACGACGGTCGTGATGGGCAATTGCGGCTTCAGCGTTGCGCCCACCCGTCCGGATCACCGCGATCTGATCATGCGCACACTGGAAAATGTCGAAGGCATGAGCGTCGCGGCATTGCAGGAAGGGCTTGGCGAGAAATGGCCCTTCGAGACGTTCCCGGAATATCTCGACGCCATCGAAAAAAGCGGCACCGCCATCAATGTCACCGCGCTGGTTGGCCACACCGCCGTTCGGCTTTATGTTATGGGCGAGGAATCCACCGAGCGCGAAGCCACGGCGGACGAAATCGCGCAGATGCGCAAGATCGTTTATGAAG
>JAHHGO010000139.1 GCA_023252275.1 Alphaproteobacteria bacterium | reverse complement strand
GAATTTAACACGCTGGCGCGGCGCGTGGCGGCGGAAATGCGGGTGGAGGTTCCATCCACGCCATCAGCCGGGCTGGCGGCATCCGCGCAACCGGCGGCACTTTCCCTTGCGGCGTCGCCGCTGGATCGCGGCGCGCCGGGCGCCATTATGCCGGGGCTTGATGCGCCCATCAATCCGGCGGCCTATGAAACAATTGTGAGCCTGGAGGCGCTGGATCGCTGGATCGCCGACGCCTATAAGGCCGGTACGGTCGCTGTCGACACTGAAACCGATTCACTGGATGCGATGCGCGCCACTCTGGTCGGGGTTTCGCTCAGCACTGCGCCGGGGCGCGCCTGTTACATTCCGGTCGGGCATACCGGGCCGGATGGCGAAGGCGCCTTGTCGCTGGGCGGTGGTGCGCCGCAGCAACTGGCGCGGGCCGAGGTTCTGGCGCGGCTGCGCCCGCTGTTGGAAGATGCGGGCGTTCTGAAAGTTGGGCAAAATCTGAAATATGACATGCTGGTGCTGTCACGCTATGGCGTGCGCATTACGCCCCTGGATGACACGATGCTGCTCTCCTATGCGCTGGATGCGGGCCTGCATGGTCATGGCATGGATGAATTATCCAAACTGCATCTGGGCCATACGCCGATTTCATTTAAGGAAGTGACCGGCAGCGGCAAGGAAAAACGCACCTTTGACCGCGTGCCGCTGGACAAGGCAACCGAATATGCCGCCGAAGACGCCGATGTGACGGGGCGTCTGTTTCATGTGCTGAAGCCCCGGCTGGTGGCCGAACAGATGACCGCCATGTATGAGACTCTGGAACGGCCCCTGGCGCCGGTGCTGGTGGACATGGAACGCGCGGGGATTATGGTGGACGCGCCGTTTCTGGCGCGCCTCTCGTCGGAATTTGCGCAACGCATGGCCGAATATGAGGATCAGATTTATGCGCTGGCCGGCGAGAAATTCAATATCGCCTCGCCCAAACAGTTGGGCGAAATCCTGTTCGGCAAGCTGGGCATGGCGGGCGATAAAAAAACCAGGGGCGGCGATCAATCGACCGGCGCGGATGTGCTGGAAATACTGGCGGCGCAGGGCCATGATCTGCCGGCGCGGGTCATTGACTGGCGGCAATTGTCCAAACTCCGCGGAACCTATACCGAAGCTTTGCAGGGCCATATCAATCCGGAGACGGGGCGGGTGCATACTTCCTATTCGATGGCCTCGACTTCAACCGGGCGGCTGTCGTCGAACGATCCGAATTTGCAGAATATTCCCATTCGCACCGAAGAAGGGCGCAAGCTGCGCGAAGCCTTTATCGCGGCGCCCGGCCATAAATTGATCAGCGCCGATTACAGCCAGATCGAGCTGCGCATTCTGGCCGAGATCGCCAATATTGATGCGCTGAAGCAGGCCTTTGCGCGTGGCGAGGATATTCACGCCATCACCGCCAGCGAAATGTTTGATGTGCCTGTGAAGGATATGGACCCGGCGATCCGCCGCCGCGCCAAGGCGATCAATTTCGGCATTATTTACGGCATTTCCGCCTTTGGCCTGGCCAATCAATTGCGCATTCCGCAGGGCGAGGCGCAGCGCTATATCGCCGCCTATTTCGATAAATTTCCGGGAATTCGCGCCTATATGGACGCCACAAAAAAAACCTGCCGGGATAATGGCTTTGTCACCACATTGTTCGGGCGCAAGATTCACTTTCCGGGCATCAACCAGAAAAATCCGGCGCACCGCGCCTTTTCCGAACGCGCGGCGATCAATGCGCCGATACAGGGAACCGCCGCAGATATTATCCGCCGCGCCATGATCCGCATTCCCGATGCGCTGCGGGCCGCAAAGCTCACGGCGCGCATGCTGCTGCAGGTGCATGATGAACTGGTGTTTGAAGCGCCGGACAGCGAGGTCGAAGCGGTAAAAAAACTTGTCAGCCAGGTGATGGAACAGGCCGCATTGCCTGCGGTGGCGATATCGGTGCCGCTAACGGTGGATGCCAGGGCGGGCGATAATTGGGGCCAGGCGCATTAAAGCAGCCTGTGATTATCAGAGCCGGGTTCAGGCGGCGTGGCGGGCCATCACGGATTGCGGATCAACACCGGCATCGCGCAACATAGCAGTAAGCTCTTCGATTTTGGCGGCGCTTTCGGCGCCGGCGCCGTCGCCAAGATGTTTTTTCAGCACGCCGGGTTCACGTATATAGCCAAGAGCCATGCGTTGCGCATTGTCGCGCGTTTTGCCGCGTGTCAGCAAATTCGACGCCGCAAGCTTCAGCAGGGCCATGCATTTGGCAAGCGGATCATTATGACTATTGGCGACCTTGTCAAACAGCCTGGCGGATTCGGCTATCCCGAAACATATTGTGTCCAGCCGTTCTGAAATGACCTGCTTGCGGGTGTCTTCCAGTTCCGATTGCAGGACCTTGTCCTGCAATTCGTGCAGCAGCGCCAGCCTTTTGGAAACGGCCACATCGGAGGATGAAAAAAACTGGTTGAACTCCACGGATTCCAGCATGGCCTGCAGAATACCCGCCAGTTTGCGCTTATTGGCTTCGCCGACGATATTGTCAGAGATATAGAGCACCCGCTCCACCCGGGCCGCCGGATTTTCCGCTTCGCCCAGATAAGCGTCCAGTGTGCTGGGCGCGATCAGGCGTTCGGAACGCGCGCGGAATGCCGCCAGCACCTCATCGCTTGGAATAAGATTGCCGCTGGCCATGGCGACCTTTGATCCCAGGCGGCGCAGGAATTTAACCTCGGCGCCAAGCGAATCCTGTAATATCCGTTTCGGGCCTTTCAGATCATTCAGCACGCGGCGGATAATGGCTGTGCGGGCGTCCGGCAGAGCGCCAGCCCCGAAATGCAGGTTGAGCGCAGCAATGCCCGGCGAGGCAATATCTTCTTCCTTGATCTGCCCGCTGGCCAGTTCGATCAGCCGTTGCAGAACGCCGCCCAGATCGTTCTGATCGCCCACAATATCCTTAATGGCCGAAGGAGCGGTCAGAATTTCCGAGACATAGCCATCAATGATATTCAGGCAGTAATCGCGGATAAGCTGATTATCAGCCGGAACATCCTTGATCAATTCCAGAATGCGCTCCAGCTTGCTGTCCCAGTCTTCACAATCCTCAAGATGCGCCGTGATGGCGGCGTTGAACAGATAATCGCGCCGCGTGTCGGTCGCGAGCTGGGTAGCCAGTTCGGCTATAGTTTTTTTCTGTAGTGTGGGCAGCCGGTTTTTATTGCGGTCGACATAGACCGAGACCATGGCGTCACTAACAAGCTTGTGCAGGGTTTTTACCCGCTCGCCGATGGTGCCCTCGCCCGCCTGGGATTGCGCGATGGCAATTTTCTGTATCGCCGCCTGCAAAACGGTGCCGGTGCTTTCCAGCCGTTCCAGATTGGTTGGGCTGTGCAGCAGTTCCAGAGAGGTGATTTTCCACCGGTTCAGACTGTCCTGTAACAGCCGCACAATGGTTTTTCTGGACTCGTAGGAATAAAGATCCTGTGGTTTGAAACAGGGAAGACTTTCTTCCGCCTCTTCCTTGCCGGATTTGGGGCGCGGGCTGCTGGTATCGCCTTCCTGAAAAATACGGACGGAAAGATAAACGCCATCCTCGGTCAGCGTTTCTTTCATCACCTGCACCGAGGCGCCGCCACCCGCAAGTTCGGCAGCCTGTTTCAGCGCTTTGTCGCGCGATTCGAGCGCGCCGCAAAACTGCCATTTACCCTTAGGTGGTTTGATATATATTTCGTAATGAACCTTGCCGCTAGACATTTCACGCCTCTGGGTTACTGGTTGTTTGCCCCTGCAACAATCATATCCCTGAGAGTAATTTCATCGGCGTTAAAGTCAGGTAAACTTTTGTCATTCTGTGTAAAGGCGGCCCAATAATGACATTTTGCCAGACCAGCCCTGGAATCGGATTGACAGGGTTTTTCAAGGCGCTGCTGTGCCTGATAATGTTGTTTTCCGGCCTGCGGCCCGTTCCGGCTGCGAGCGCCGGTATGGTGAATCAAATATTAAAATCCCAGTCTGAATTCCGCATCACATTGTATGCCACGGAGCTTGCCGGTGTCCGCATGCTGCGTTTCACACCTACAGGGGATTTAATCGCCTCCCAGACGCCGTCCGGCCGTGTAATAATTTTATCGCGTGACACGGATGGCGATGGCCTGTCCGATGCGCGGCGTGTGCTGCTGGATGGGTTAAACGGGCCGCATGGCGTCGATCTGCATGCGGGCATGCTTTATGTGGCGGAAGAGGATGCGATAGGCCGCATCAAATTTAATGACGCCACAAATACCATCGAGGGCGCCTATCAGCGCATTATTACCGGACTGCCGCAGGGCGGCGGTCATTCCAGCCGGACATTGCGCGTGGGGCCTGATGGCAAACTTTATGTGTCCGTCGGCTCATCCTGTAATGTGTGCCTTGAGGATGATCCGCGCCGCGCCGCGATGCTGCGCTATGATCTGGATGGCGGCAATGCTGAAATTTTTGCGCAGGGTCTGCGCAACCCGGTCGGGTTTGATTGGCGCCCGGCGGACGGCGCGCTTTACGCCACCGATAATGGCCGTGACTGGCTGGGCGATGATTTTCCGCCCTGCGAATTGAACCGGATAGAGCAGGGCGGCCATTATGGCTGGCCTTACGCCAATGGCCGGAATATTCCCGACCCGGAATTTGGCGCGGGCGCGGCGGATAAAATTGCGCGCGCGGTACCGCCCGTATTTGAATTTCGCGCCCATAATGCGCCGCTGGGCATTAGTTTCGTGCGAAACCCGGGCGCGCCGGAAGGTCTGCGCGGCACGGCGCTGGTGGCGCTGCATGGCTCCTGGAACCGCAGGGAAAAGGATGGCTATAAGGTTGTATCCCTGCACTGGCAGCCGGATGGCAGCATCATCCAGCGTGATTTTCTCTGGGGTTTTCTTGAAAATGGCAAAGTCCGGGGACGCCCGGTGGATGTCGCCGAGGGGCCGGACGGGGCATTTTATGTCTCGGATGATTTTGCCGGCCACATCTATCGCCTGGCATGGATCGGGCGTTGAAATTGTGCCATGCTGGCCAGACAGATAATATAGGGGGGAACAGGAAAATGCGCCTTACCACACCACGCGTCAAACCGTTACAGGACAATGAGCTGAGCGAGGAACAGCGGGAAATCATGAAGCCGCTGGCGCGCAATGGCGCTGTGTTCAATATATTCCGGAGCATGATCCATCATCCGGTGCTGTTCAAAAGCTGGCTGACTTTTGCAAATTATGTGCTGAGCAAGCGCAGCAGTATTTCAGCGCGCGACCGCGAAATCGCCATTTTGCGCATTGGCTGGTTGTGCAAGGCGGAATATGAATGGGCGCAGCATGTGATCATCGGCAAGGCCGCGGGCATTAGCGACGCGGAAATTGACCGCATTGCCGAAGGGCCGGAGGCAAAGGGCTGGAGCGCCTTTGACGCGGCGATCGTGCGCACGGCGGATGAATTGCACAAAGACAAAATCGTCAGCGATGCGACCTGGAAAATTTTGTCCGGGCGCTATAATGAAGCGCAATGCATGGATCTGGTGTTCGCTGTGGGCCAATATAATCTGGTGTCGATGGCGCTGAATACTTTCGGCGTGCAACTGGACCCGGGCCTTAAGGGTTTCAAAAAATAATGCAGGCAGAGGCGCTTTTTAACAGCATCGAAGCCCGCAGCCGCCGTATGGCAACCCCTTGCGGGGAAGGCAGCATGGTGTGGCGTATCTGGGGCGAAGGCGCGCCGCTGGTGCTCATTCATGGCGGCGCTGGGGCCTGGTCGCACTGGATACGCACCATCCCGGCGTTCGAAGGCAGCCGCATGGTGATCGCGCCGGATCTGCCGGGCCTGGGCGATTCCGCCTCGCCGCCCAAACCCTATACGCCGGAAAGCATTGCTGAAATTGCCGCCAATGGCCTGCGTCAGGTGCTGCCGCCGGGCGCGCAGTTTGACATGGCGGGATTTTCTTTTGGCGGCATGATCAGCGGGCTGATGGCCCGGCTGCTGCGCACGCAGGCGCGCAGTCTGACATTGATGGGGCCAAGCGGGCTGGGCGGTCAATTCGGCAATATAAAGCCGCCGGTAAAATTGCCGCTCAGCGGCACGCCCGAACAGCTAGCGGCGGCGCACCGGCATAATCTGGCGGCAATCATGCTGCATGATCCGGCAAAAATAGATGATGCCGCCATGCATATGCAGGCCACAAATGCGCCGCGCACCCGCATTCTCAGCCCGGAACACGCCTTGAGCGAGAAACTTCTGAATGCGCTGCGCGAAATTCCGGCGCGCGTATGCAGCATCTGGGGAGAATTTGATATTTCAGCGCCGCATTTACAGCACCGGCGCGAAACTATCGCCAGCGTTCATCCCGAAGCGGAATTTCATATTGTTCCCGGCGCCGGGCATTGGGTGCAATATGAGGCCGCTGAAGAAACAAACGCCATATTGCGCAAATTCATTGCCTGAACGGACCTGGCTTGAAAGCGGGCCGCAGTCTCTATACGCTCGGCCAGAGCCATACTTCCAGAATGAAAAGGACGCACATCATGGGCATGCAAGCGGCGAAAAACAGTCTCGATCTTGGCATAATTGTAAAAGATATTACGGCGAGCCTCGCATTCTATGTGGATGTTCTGGGGCTGAAAAATATCGAGACGCTGCCGACCGGCTTTGGAAAATTGCACCGGCTCGCATTTGGCGACAGCTTTGTGAAGCTGATTGATCCAAAAAAAGTGCCGGAGGCGGGCCCCGCCGGCATGACGGCGCAGCTGGGGTTCCGCTATCTCACCTTTCAGATATCCAATATTGACGAGATCTGCGCGGCCTGTGAAAAAGCAGGCGCAGTGTTTGAAATGAAGAAACAGGAATTGCGTCCCGGCGTGATTATCGCCATGGTGCGCGATCCGGACGGCAATGTGGTCGAGTTTGTGCAGCGCGCGTGAAGGCCAATCAGAGTTATATGTTGTCATCCTGAGCGCAGCGAAGGATCCCCATCGGCGGAGTTCCGGGCGGGAGATCCTTCGCTGCGCTCAGGATGACATTTAGATTATTTGCCGCCAGGAAAAAGATTCAATGCAGGAATTTGATTATGTGATTACCGGCGCGGGATCGGCGGGCTGTGTGCTGGCCAACCGGCTGAGCGAAGATCCGAAAGTCACTGTGCTGCTATTGGAGGCGGGCCCCAAAGACAGCAATCCGATGATCCATCTGCCCGCGGGCTTTGCCAGCACGCTGAAAGACCCGAAGGTCAACTGGCTGTATGAAACCGAACCGGAACCCGGCACGAATAATCGCGCCATCGAGTGGCCGCGCGGCAAGGTGCTGGGCGGGTCATCCTCGATCAACGGGTTGCTCTATGTGCGCGGGCAGGCACAGGATTATGATCATTGGGCGCAACTGGGCAATCGCGGCTGGGCCTGGGATGATGTCGAACCTTATTTCCGCAAATCGGTGGATCATGCGGAACCGGGCGCCTTGCATGGCAGGGGCGGCGCGCTGGCGGTTTCCGCGGCGCCGGACCGGCATCCCATCAGCGACG
>JAHHGO010000138.1 GCA_023252275.1 Alphaproteobacteria bacterium | reverse complement strand
ATGAAGGTGCGTCCGACATAATGATTGCGGATAATACCCAGCTCGAATGGAATGCCCGCCTGATGCGCGAAACCAATGGCGGCGGGGGTACCGGAATCGGGTATCGGCACCACCAGATCGGCTTTTACCGGCGCTTCTCTGGCCAGCTCCTCGCCAATGCGGCGGCGCGATTCATAAACGCTTTTGCCCTCGGCCAGGCTGTCGGGCCGGGCGAAATAAATATATTCGAACACGCAGAAGCGGTTCGGAACCACCGGGAAGGGAAACAGCGATTCGATGCCTTCATGGGTGATCACCACCATCTCGCCGGCTTTGACGTCGCGCACGAATTTCGCGCCGATAATATCCAGCGCGCAGGTTTCCGAAGCCAGCACATAGCAGCCATCAAACTGACCCAGCACCAGCGGGCGCACCCCTAGCGGGTCGCGCACGCCGATCATTTTCTTGTTGGACAGGATCACCAGCGAATAGGCCCCTTCCACCTGGCGCAAAGCGTCGATCAGGCGATCCACCAGACGCACCTCGCGGCTGGTCGCCACCAGATGCACCAGCACCTCTGTGTCGGAAGTGGATTGAAAGATGGCGCCATTGCCAACCAGATGCCGGCGCAGGGTTGTGGCGTTGGTCAGATTGCCATTATGTGCAATCGCCAGACCGCCGCCCGCAAGATCGGCAAATAGCGGCTGCACATTGCGTAAAATCGTATCACCAGTGGTTGAATAGCGGTTATGGCCAATGGCGGCATGGCCGCGCAAACGGCTGATAATATTTTCCTGTGAAAAATTATCGCCCACCAGACCGAGCCGGCGTTCAGAATTGAAGCGCTTGCCGTCAAATGAGACGATGCCAGCGGCTTCCTGCCCGCGATGCTGGAGCGCATGCAGGCCGAGCGCCACCAGTTCGGCTGCGTCTTCATGGCCAAAAATGCCGAAAACACCGCATTCCTCATGCGGCTTGTCGTCATCCATGTCCGGCGTAAAAGGCGTGAAGCCTGCTTTGCTCATGATCGAATGCTGTCTCTCATAGCCGGAGTAAAAAATTATGGGGACGCATTGCCGCCCTCGATCAGTTGTTCAAGGGTTTGCCGTTGCTGCGTCTTATAGCCTATTTCAGCCGCGCTGTCAGTTGGATGTTTGCTGGCCTGAGACGCGGATGACGGTAAAGCGGCGTCCTGCGCTTCAGCTTCGGCTGGTGGTATTTTAAGGTTCAAAAACAGTGACGCGCCATAGCTGACAAGGGGCAGGGTGCGCGCATTGCCAACCCAATCGGGCGGCGTTGGCTGCATGGGCACCAGCCAGCCCAGCCCGAGAAACAGGATGGACACCAGCACCGCCCCCCTGCCCAGACCAAAAATAAACCCAAGCGTATGGTCCAATGCGCCAACGCGGGAGCTTTTGACCTGCTGGGACAGATTATGGCTGAGCAACCACAGGATAATCAGCGATGGAATAAAAACGCCAAGCGCGCTGGCCCCATCGGCGAGCCAGCCTGGCGAGACAAGCCCCTGTCCAATGGGCCGGACAAACGGAAACAGAAACCAGGTTGCCGCCGCCGCCCCGACCCATGCCAGCAGCGACAGCACTTCGCGCGTAAAACCGCGCAGAAAGGCAAGTCCGCCCGACAGCAGGATAATAACGATAACCGCCGTGTCGAAGGGGTTGATTGGCCAATTGTCCATTTATCCGCTCAATAGTTGCGCGATTCGGCCTGATCCTGAAAGTCCTCTACCAGTTGGGCCAACAGGGGTATTTCGTCAAGGCTAATTGCGGCGGGGCGGGCGGTAATCCCGGCGGGCGTCAGGGCGCGGGTAAAGCCCAGCTTGGCGGCCTCCTTCAGCCGGGCTTCGGATTGTGTCACCTGGCGGATTTCACCCGACAGGCTGATCTCGCCAAACACCACCGAATTGGCGCGAACCGGAACGCCGGTAAAGGACGAAACCAGCGCCGCCGCCACGGCCAGATCCGCCGCCGGTTCGCTGATCCGCAGCCCCCCCGCCACGTTCAGATAGACATCGCTGGCCCCCAGCGTCAGGCCGCAGCGCGCATCCAGCACCGCCAGAACCATCGCCAGCCGCCCGCTGTCCCAGCCCACCACGGCGCGGCGTGGTGTGCCGAGGCTTGAGGGAGCCACCAGCGCCTGTATTTCAACAAGCACCGGGCGGGTGCCTTCGATCCCGGCAAATACGGCCGAGCCGGAGACATCTTCCTGCCGTCCGGCCAGAAACAGCGCTGAGGGGTTTTCAACCTGCTGAAGTCCCGCACCGGTCATTTCAAACACGCCGATTTCATCGGTCGGGCCGAAGCGGTTTTTCACACCGCGCAGGATACGGAACTGGTGCCCGCGATCGCCTTCGAAATACAGCACCGTATCGACCATATGTTCGATCACGCGCGGTCCGGCGATCTGACCATCCTTGGTGACATGCCCCACCATGATGACCGCGCAACCGCTGCGTTTGGCCGCGCGGACAAGCTCCTGCGTGGTGGCGCGCAATTGCGTCACCGTGCCGGGCGCGGCGTCAAGCGCATCGGTCATCACAGTTTGAATTGAATCGACAATAATCACCGAGGGGGCCTTGGCGTCGCCCGATTCCATCGTGGCCAATATATTGCCCAGCCGGGTTTCAACGCCCAGTTCGACCGGCGATTCGCTTAACTCCATACGCCGGGCGCGCAGTCGGATTTGCGCAATTGATTCCTCGCCGGAAATATAGACGGCGCGGCAGCCCCGCCGGGCCAGCGCCGCCGCCACCTGCAGCAACAATGTGGATTTACCGATGCCGGGATCGCCGCCCACCAGAAGGGCGGAACCCGGCACGATGCCGCCGCCGCACACCCGGTCAAACTCGCCAATGCCGGTTTGAATGCGCGGCGCATCGGGTTCATCGCCGGAGAGAGGCAACAGCTTGACGCGCCGTCCGCGTTTGCCTTCCAGCACCGGCGCGATGCCGCCCGAGGCCTCCTCGGCAATGCTGTTCCAGGCGCCGCAGGCTTCGCATTTTCCGGCCCATTTGGTGCTGACCGCGCCGCAGGACTGACAGATGAAATTTTGTTGCGCGCGCGCCATTATGATCTGGCCCTGCTACGCGCGAACAACATCAAGCGCGATCGGACCTTCGGATCGCGCCCGAATGAACTGTTCGACATGCGGTTCGCCGCAATGATCAATGTCGCCCGCAGGTCCGCACCAGATGATCTTTCCCTGATAGATCATGGCGATGGTGTCGGCTATTCGCCGCGCGCTTTTCATATCATGCGTAATGGTCAGCGCGGTTGCGCCCAGTTCGCGCACCCGTTCGATGATCAGTTCATTGATGATGCCGGACATGATCGGATCAAGGCCGGTTGTCGGTTCATCGAAAAACAGAATTTCGGGCTCGGGCGCAATGGCGCGCGCCAGTCCGACGCGCTTCTGCATGCCTCCGGAAAGTTCAGCCGGATTGACCTCGGCCAGATCGGCCTCCAGCCCCACTTTGGCCATTGCCGCAAGGGCTTTTTCGCGCGCCGGTTTTGCGGCCATGCCATGCGCCTGCATAAGGCCGAACGCGACATTCTGCCAGACATTCAGCGAGTCAAACAAGGCCGCGCCCTGAAACAGCATGCCGACCCTGGCCAGAACCTGTTCGCGCGCCGTGCCGGTCAGGCCCGTGGTTTCACGCCCATCAATGCGGATGCTGCCGCTGTCGGGTTTGATCAGCCCGAGAATACATTTCAGGGTTACGGATTTACCCGAACCCGAACCGCCAATAATCGCCAGCGATTTGCCGCGCCCGACTTCAAGATCTATGCCGGCCAGCACCTGATTGGCGCCAAAGCGCTTATGCAGTCCGCTGACGGCGATTTTGGGCGTATCCTGGGTCTGGTCTGCCATCTCAGGAAAAGAAAAAATCGGTCAGAATATAATTGAACAGCAAAATCAGGATGGACGCGGATACCACGGCGTCCGTGGTGGCAGCCCCCACGCCCTGCGCGCCGCCCCTGGAATTATAGCCGTGATAGCAGCCCATCAGGGCGATCAGAAATCCGAACACCGCCGCCTTGGTCAGACCGGAAGTGACGTCTTCCACTTCCAGAACATCCATGGTGCTTTTCATATAAATGCCGGCATTCATGCCAAGCCGCTGCGTGGCGGCGAGAAAGCCGCCCATCACGCCGATAATGTCCGCGACCAGAACCAGCAGGGGCAGGGTCAATGTGGCGGCGATCAGGCGCGGCGCAACCAGATATTTGAATGGATTGGTGGCAAGTGTGGTCAGGGCGTCGATCTGTTCCGTCACCCGCATGGTGCCGATTTCAGCGGCGATGGCGGAGGATACGCGGCCGGCCAGCATCAGCGCAGCCAGAACCGGGCCCAGTTCGCGCACCATCGAAATCACCACGACCTGGCCTACGAAACCTTCGGCGTTAAAACGCGAGCCGCCAATATAAATCTGCAACGCCAATACCGCGCCCGTGAATATTGCGGTCAGGCCAACGACCGGCAGTGAAAAATAACCGATGCGCAACATCTGCTGAAAGGTAATGCGCAGAAAAAATGGCGGCAGTACGACATGGCGCAACGCCGTAGCCGTGAACAAAATCAGATGGCCGGTCGTGTTAAGAAAGACGATAAAGATCCGGCCGATCGCCGCCAGAAAATTCCAGCGGTTCATGATCTTGCCACGCCTTCTCCAAGATAGGAGCGGGCAAAGCGGCTGCCCAGCCGCGTCAGAATTTCATAATTGATCGTGCTGGCGCCTGCGGCAATATTTTCCATGCTTACATTCGGGCCGATCAGTTCAATTTCACTGCCGGGCGCGCCCAGTCCGGGTGGCACATCGGATATGTCAAAGGCGCACAGATCCATGGATACGCGCCCGACGCAGGGCACCCGATATCCGCTGATAGAACCAAAACCTGAATTTCCCAAGGCGCGCATATAGCCATCCGCATAACCAATTCCCGCTACTGCGAGGCGCGACGGGCCGCCGGGACGGTAGGTCGCGCCATAGCCCACATAATCCTCGCTGTTCACGTCACGGGTTTGCAGGATTTTAGCAAAAAGCGCAACCGTCCCCTGAAACGGGCTGTCGCCGGTCCCCGCCGGGCTTCCCCCGAACAGGCCGATTCCCGGCCGCACCAGATCATGGCGATAGTCCGGGCCGAGAAATATTCCAGCCGTATTGGCCAGACTGGCAGGCACGCCAGGAAACAGACCACGCAATGCGTTGAAGGCGGCTGACTGGCGCGCATTCAGCGGATGCGATGGCTCATCCGCGCAGGACAGATGCGACATCAGAAAATCCACCTGCACAGTGTCCAGCAGGCCGGGGTTGGCCGCCAATAGCGCCGCATCCTTCATGCTCATGCCCAGGCGCGACATGCCGGTGTCAAAATTCAGAATGACTCCGCATTGCAATCCATTGATTTTCCGCCAGGATTCCAGTTCGGACAGGCTGTTGATAACCGGACGCAGGGCATGGGCCATATAGGACAAAGCCGCATCTTCGGGCAGGCCATGCAATACATAGATGCGAGCCTTCTTTAAGATGGCGCGTAACGCCACGCCTTCTGAATAATGCGCGACAAAGAAAATTTCGCATCCGGCCCGGGACAGACAGCGCGCCACAGGCGCCATCCCCAGCCCATAAGCGTCGGCCTTGACAACGGCGGCGGTTCTGGCGGGGGCCGCCGTTGCGGCAAGCTTGCGGTAATTGGCTGCAATCGCGTCAAGATCTATGACAAGCCTTGCGCCATGCAAGGCGGCGTCGGTTTGCAGCGAATGTAGTTTTCCCATGCCGGATCTTTGTCCCGAGGCGTCGGCTGGATAGGGTCTTACCCGGCGACGGAATCACAAACTATTACAGCCTGTTTAATGCAACTTTAATAGCCTTCCGCGGCGAGATTGTCGAACTTGGTCAATTTGCCATGGAACGCGAGCCTTACCGTTCCGGTCGGACCATGGCGCTGTTTGCCAATGATGATTTCGGCAAGACCATGCACCTTGTCCATTTCCTCAATCCATTTGGCATATTCGGGCTTGTCTTCACGGGGTTCGTTTTTTTGCAGATAATATTCCTCGCGGAACACAAACATCACCACATCGGCATCCTGCTCGATGGAGCCGGATTCGCGCAAATCCGAAAGTTGCGGGCGTTTGTCCTCGCGCTGCTCAACCTGACGCGATAGCTGGGATAGCGCCAGCACAGGCACGTTCAGCTCCTTTGCCATCGCTTTCAGGCCCTGGGTGATGGCGGAAATTTCCTGTACCCGGTTTTCCTGCGCGGAAGTGCCGCTGCCGCGCACCAGCTGCAGATAATCCACCACCACTAGGCGCAATCCCTGCTGGCGCTTGATGCGGCGCGCACGCGCCGTCAGGGCGCTGATCTGAAGCGCGCCGGTATCATCAATATAAAGCGGCAGTTCCTGCAATTCCTGGCTGACCGCCACAAGGCTCTTGAATTGCGTATCATCAATCTGCCCGCGGCGAATTTTTTCTGAGGTAATGCCGGATTGTTCCGACAGGATACGTGTCGCCAATTGTTCCGATGACATTTCCAGAGAAAAAAACGCCACCACACCCTGACGGCTCTTGTCTTCCGGCGTCTGCGCCAGCGCTTTTTCCTGCATCAGCTCGCGCGCCGCGTAAAAGGCGATATTTGTGGCCAGCGCGGTTTTCCCCATCGACGGGCGTCCCGCCAGAATGATCAGATCGGAATTGTGCATGCCCCCCATCAGCCGGTCGAGATCAATAAAACCGGTGGCAAGGCCGCTAAGCCCGCCATCGCGTTCATAGGCCTTGGCGGCGACATCGATGGACTGAATCAGCGCGGTTTTGAACGGTTGCAATCCGCCTTCATAGCGGCCGCGTTCGGCCAGATTAAACAGATGCGCCTCGGCTTCCTCGATCTGGCTGGAGGCGCTTTGCTCAACGGGCGCGTCATAAGACCGGTTGACGACATCTTCGCCAAGCCGGATCAATCCGCGGCGGACGGCAAGATCGTGGATGAGCCGGCCATAAAATTCCGCATTGATGATGGTGGTCGCGGAACCCGCCAGCCGCGCCAGATAATGCGTGCCGCCAATTTCCGCCAATCCTTCGTCGCGTTCGAAAAAGTTTTTCAAAGTCACGGGGCTGGCCAGCAACCCGCGATGAATCAGTTTGCTGATGGCGTCAAAAATCCGTGCATGCACCGGATCATAAAAATGCAGCGGCTCCAGAAAATTAGACAGTTGATGGAAGCAGTCATTATTGACCAGAACCGCGCCCAGCAGCGCCTGTTCGGCTTCCACATTGGCGGGCGGCGACCGGTAGGCAAGGGCGCCGGGCAGGTTTGATACATTACTGGCCGGGTTAGCGGCCAGCGCGATGATGGGTGCGTTGCGAATATCTGACATGGCTGCACATTACTTCAAACGCCGACAGCGCATAGGCCCTGTGAGCTCTGCGAATCAGAGCCCCACAGGAAATATTATACATGCCTGTGAACATCGATGGTAAATGCGGCATAATGATGGTTATCACGGCATAAAAAAGGGCGGCGTTTTTACGCCGCCCCAGACTGCTGACAAACCCCGTTGATTTTCGGCGGGGTTTTGTTTTGGGAGTATGTTTTTGGTTTTGTGGAACGGGTTAAGTTGGGGCCGCCGGCCTATGCCGCCTGTGGAAGCGGCTTTGGCGTCAT
>JAHHGO010000137.1 GCA_023252275.1 Alphaproteobacteria bacterium | reverse complement strand
CCACCGCCTGCGGCCCCATGCCCAGCCCGATAATATTGAGCACAAACAGCAGCAGCGCGCTGGCCATGGCGCGCATCCGCACCGGCGCCAAAGTCTGGGTGACGGAAAATCCGGGACCAAGCCAGATATTCACCAGGATCATGGGGAAAAACAGAAAAATAAGCGACGAAAACGCCGTATCCGAAAGATAGATGCCTGCGCAAAATGGCGCCGTCAGTAAAATGCAGATGGCTGGCAGCCACATCTGCCAGCGCATATCGCGTTTAGACAGCAGATCGGCCAGATAGCCGCCCGAAAATGTCCCGATGACGCCGCCAACCCCAATGACCAGCGCCAGCCACATGCCGATTTCGCCGCTTTGCATCTGATAGCTGCGGGATAAAAAACTGGGTATCCATTGATAGATGGAATAGGTGGCAAAGGCCTGCAAGGCGGTGCCCAGCGACAGATGCAGGAAGCTCGGCACGGCCCACATATGCCGCACCACTTCCATAATCGGCGGAGTTGACGCCTTTTCTTTCACCCCGCCTTGCGAATGGCCGCGCGGCGGCTCTTCCAGGGTGAAATAAACAATGGCCGCCAGCATAACACCGGGTAATCCGATGCTCAGAAAGGCCATGCGCCAGCCATATAATTGTTCAATCCAGCCGCCAAGCAGATAGCCGCTCAACAGGCCCAACGGTACGCCAATGGCGAAAATACCCAGCGCCGTGGAGCGGCTTTCCACCGGCACATAATCAGCGATCAGCGAATGCGACGGCGGACTGCCGCCCGCTTCGCCGACCCCCACGCCGATGCGCGCCGCCAGCAATTGCCAGAAATTTTGCGCCAGCCCGCAAAAGGCGGTCATCAGGCTCCATAATCCCAGACAGATAACCAGAATATTGACGCGCGAATATTTGTCCGCCAGACGCGCGATCGGCAACCCCAGCACCGAATAAAAAATCGCAAAGGCGATGCCGCCCAGAAAACCAAGCTCGGTATCGGAAAGCCGCATCTCCTGCTTGATCGGCTGCATCAGAATTGCCAGAATCTGACGATCTGTCAGATTGACAAGATAGACCACCGACAGAATGCCAACCGCATAGCGCACATAGCTTGCGCTATACACTACTGGCGGAATTTCCGGCGCGGCTTCCGGCTTTGCAGACAGTTCAGAACCTGGCACCTCATCCCCCGATGATTATTATTATTGGATTGCGCTAGTCCGGTACTCTTTTATCCGTGTATCAACTCCGCTTATTGCTGCGCCGCCAGTTTGGCGGCATGCCTGAAATCTTCGCGCGCAGCGCGCCCGGCAATTGCAAAAAGCAGCGCCGCTGCAAAATAGGTCATGCATCCGGTCAGAATGGCGTAGCGCAGGGATTCCTCGCCAAGCGCAGGCCGCAGAAGATCGCTGAGTATGCCCACAAATTGCGGGCCAAGTCCAAGCCCGACAATATTGATCACAAACAGCAGCAGCGCGCTGGCCAGCGCGCGCATCCGCACCGGCGACAGGGTTTGCGTCGCCGCAAAAGACGGCCCCAGATAGGCATTGACCGCTATGGCATGCGCAAACACAAAAACCAGCACCGCCTCGGGCCGGCCGGCAAGCATTACGCCAAAGGAAAGCAGCGCGCCGGCAAGACTGCCAATTCCCGGCAGCCATAATTGCCATCCCATATTCTGTCTGGAAAACCGGTCGGCAAAATATCCCCCGCCCAGCGTGCCAATACCGCCGCCCGCGCCGATGGTCATGGCCAGCCAGAAGCCAATATCGCCGCTGCTCATCTGATGGCTGCGCGCGAGAAAACTTGGCAGCCATTGAATAAGACTATAGCCCGCAAAGGCCTGCATGGCCGCGGCGGCGGCAAGAAAGCGAAAGGTGCGGATCGCGCGCATATGATGCAGCACCTGCCCGATTGACGGCTGATCCGCATGGACAATCTGCGCCTCGATCTGGGAATGGCCGCGCTTTGGCTCCTTCACCGTCAAACGGAAAATGACCGCCAGGATCAGGCCCGGAATGCCCGCCGCCAGAAAGGCCGCGCGCCAGCCATAATGTTGTTCCAGCCAGCCGCCCGCCAGAAACCCCGCCATCAGGCCGATGGGAACCCCCAGCGAAAATATGCCCAGCGCCGTGGCGCGGTTCTGCACCGGCACATAATCGGCAATCAGTGAATGCGACGAAGGGCCGCCGCCCGCCTCGCCAATGCCCACGCCGATGCGCGCCGCCAGCAATTGCATGAAATTGGCCGCCATGCCGCACAGCAGCGTCATAAAGCTCCAGATGGCCAGGCAGATGGTAATGAGATTGACCCGCGAATATTGATCCGCCAGCCGCGCAATGGGAATGCCAAGCGTTGCATAAAACAGCGCAAAGGCCACGCCGCCCAGAAAGCCGAGCTGCGTATCGGAGAGGTGCATCTCCCGGCGGATCGGCTCCATCAGGATCGACAGAATTTGCCGGTCCATGAAATTGAATATGTACACGACCGTCAGAATGCCGACGACATAGCGCACATAATCTGTGCTGTAGATCACGGGCGGCGCTGCATCCATCAGACCGGTTGATTCCGGCCCGTTATTATTATCCACCTATTTCCCCGCTATTTCTTTTTCTTGCGCACTTCTCGTCCCAGCGTAGTTTCGTAAACGCGCATGATAGCCGTGGCGTCATCGCCGCCAAAGCCCATGCCGCGCGCCATGCGCATCAGATTATGGGTCTGCGCGCCCAGCGGCAAGGGAATGCCCAGCTCATCGCCCAGTTCCAGCGCCAGGTGCAGATCCTTATAGGCCAAATCGATGGTGAAGGTGGCCGACCAGTCGCCATTCAGGGTTTTATGCGCCACGCCGCGATAGGCCATGCTGTTGCCGGAACTGTTGCGGATCACTTCGTTGAGGGCTTCCGGATCGATGCCCGCCGCGGCGCCCAGCATCAGCCCTTCGGCCGCCGAGGCCATATTGCTGAAGGCCAGCATATTATTGACGATCTTGGCGATGGCGCCGCTGCCCAGATCGCCCAGATGGGAAATATTCTGGCCGAAACTTTCAAAAATCGGCATGCAACGGTCATAGGCCGCTTTGTCGCCGCCCACCATGATGGCGATGGTTTTCTTTTCCGCGCCGATCGCGCCGCCCGATACCGGCGCGTCCAGCATGGTGACGCCTTTGGGCGCCAGCACGGCGGCAATTTTGCGGATCATGGTCGGCGAATTGGTCGACAGGTCTATATAGACCGTACCCTGACGAATGCCTTCGATAATGCCGTTTGGCCCCAGCGCCACGGCCTCGACATCCTTCGGCATGGGCAGCGAGGTCATCACCACATCCACCTGTGACGCCACCTCTTTTGGCGAGCCTGCGGCCTTTGCGCCCAGATCGGTGCAGGTCTTGACGGCGGCGGCGTTCAGATCGAACACCGTCACATCATGGCCGCCCTTGATGATATTGCGGCACATCGGGCCGCCCATATTGCCGATGCCGATAAAACCAACTTTCATGATCGTTCCCCTCCTGACATAGTCATCCGTTAACGGATTTTATTGGTAAATTTTCAGAACCATTCGCCCTAGAGCGGCATGCGATCAGCTTGAACACCGGGTGATCCAGGCTAATCGCATGCCGCTCTAACACATTAATTTCCAGCAGGCTGCTGAAAAAACCCTCGCGTCATTGTTTATCTTATGATTCTCTTTGCTTATGTGCAAGCGAGAGGGGATCGGCACATGCGTGGAGAGGATCGTTCGAACGGCCCGCTTTTCAGCTATATTGATATGGAAAGGCGCATTCATGCGAAACACCAGCTGCGCCTGATCCGTGGAGTGGTGAATGCCGCGGTGAAGCTGCTGCGGGCGTGTTATCGCGCATCCGCGTGTGCGGCGGCTTTTGAGCAGGGAGCATTTTTCCGTGGACGGCACATTGATTGACGCCCGGGCTTCGATGAAGCCGTTCCGGCGCAGAACCATGCCGTGATTGTGGTCGGGCGTTTGACACTGGCGTTCTGACACATGGCTGCATGTGTCAGAGCCATCAGCACATGAAGACAGTCCGCCCGGGGGCTATTGCTTCTCGAATTTCAGCGCCGCGCCATTCATACAGAAGCGCAGGCCGGTGGGCTTTGGCCCGTCTTCGAAAACATGGCCCAGATGCGCCTCGCAGGTGGCGCAGACCACCTCGGTGCGCCGCGAAAACAGGCCGCGATCATCGCGAAAATCCACGGCATCCTTGTCCGCTGGCGCGAAAAAGCTGGGCCAGCCAGTGCCGGAATCATATTTCGTTTCGGACGAAAACAGCAGCGTGTCGCAACAGACGCAGCGATACTGGCCGGGATCCTTATTATTATGCCCATTATCGCTGAAGGCGCGTTCGGTGCCCGCCTTGCGCGTTACATTATATTGCAGCGGGTTGAGCTGCTGTTTCCATTCCGCGTCGGTCTTGACCACTTTGGGTTTTTTTTCCTGTCCGCCATCCGCCATGTTCTTAGCCTTTCTCTCAAATGCGCAGTTATTCCGAATATAAGGCTAACCGCCGGATAATTTCAAGGAAACGCCATCATGATTACTTCTGCGATGCAGGCGGGGCGTTCCTGACCCTCAATTTCCAGCACCATTTCATAATTCATGGTGGTGCCAGCGCCCTTTTTTTCGGCGGAAATAACCTTCAGCCGGCCCCGCACCCTGGAGCCTGTCGGCACCATATTGGTAAAGCGCACCTTGTTGGCGCCATAATTGATCATCTGGCTGATGCCAGTGATTTCCAGCAATTCATACATGAATTTCGGGATCAGCGACAAAGTGAGATAGCCATGCACAATGGTGCCGCCGGTGGCCATTTCGCGTTTGGCGCGTTCGACATCGACATGGATCCATTGATGATCGCCGGTTGCATCGGCGAACAGATTGACCTTGGCCTGATCCAGCATCACCCAGCCGGAAACGCCAATTTCGCGGCCCGCCAGGCTGGACAGATCATTATAGGCCACACTTAACATGTTGTTCTCCAATAGATTATTTGAAGGCGGGCAGCACTTTTTCGCCAAACAGTTTCAGCGACTTCATGACCAGATCATGCGGCTCGCCGCCCTGCGCCACCTCGAATATCAGGTAATTGGTTCCGTAATATTCCTTCGCCCACTGGATCTGGTCAATGCAAAAGGCCGGATCGCCGATCATGAACTGGCGCGCGGGGTTCGTTTCGCCTTTCGCCTCGGCGACGAAAGAGCGCGATATGCCCTTGCCATGCTTTTCAAAATCTTTCGAATTATGCGCCGCGCGGGCGTCAAGCCCGCCAAAGAATTTGAAATAATTCAGCGCATATTGGGTGCCTTCGCGCACCGCCTGCTCCTGGGTGGGGGCGCAATACATTTGAAATACGCCGGAAACCTCCCGCTCTTCGGGATTGAAGCCGTTGGCGCGCAATGTCTGGCGGTATAAATTTATGATATCCCGGACCCTGCCCTGTTGCGGCACAAAAAACGCCGTGGACAGATGAAAGCCATGCCGGCCGGCCCATTCCGCGCTTTCAGGCGTGATCACGGCTGATGCGTAAATTGGCGGATAAGGCTGCTGCACGGGTTTGGGAAAGAAGGCATAATCCTTCAGCTTCCAGAATTTTCCATTATGATTGAAAGGGCCGTTGGCCGTCCAGGCCTTGAGAATGACCTCCATGCCTTCATGATAGCGGGCCAGATTTTCGTCTTCATTAATGCCCATCACCTCGTGCGAATATTTCAGAAAGCCGCGCCCGACGCCATATTCCAGCCGCCCGCCGCTGAGCACATCGAGCATCGCATATTCTTCCGCCAGCCGGATCGGATGATTAAGCGGGATCAGCGACACGCCGGTGCCGAGGCGGATGCGTTTGGTGCGCGCCGCCGCCGCCATCGCAATCACCGGCGGCGAGCCGAACGAGTAACCGGAATAATGATGCTCGCCAAACCACACGGCATCAAATCCGAGCGCTTCCTCCAGTTCCACCTGGGTTAGAATATCCTCGTAATATTGCGCGGCCGTTCCATGCGCCTCGGGGTAATAATCCGTATTATAGAGAATGCCGAATTTCATGTTGCCCGCCCCCCTTTTGTTTCCGGGATATCTTAGCCGGAAGCGTAAAAGGCCAATGCGGCAATAGCAAGACTTTAGCGCCTGTCAGGCCGCCCGCGCCGCGGCCTTGATCATGTCGGCGGCCTTTTCGGCAATCATGATAACCGGCGCATTGGTATTGCCGGACACCAGATTGGGCATGACCGAGGCGTCAATGACCCGCAAATTTTGCACACCGTGCACCCGCAATTGCGCATCTGTCACCGCCATCGGATCACTGCCCATTTTGCAGGTGCCAACCGGATGGTAAATCGTGTTGCCGCGTTCGCGCGCGAAGGCCAGCAATTCATCATCGCTTTGCACATCCGCGCCCGGTTCCAGCTCCGCGCCCCGCCAGGGATCGAGCGGCGCGGCGTTAAACAGACGCCGCGCGATTTTCAGGCTTTGCACGACCGTTTCCTGATCCAGCCGCGCCGTCAGATAGTTGGGGCGGATCGCGGGAGGCGTGGTTGGAATCGAAGATTTGATATGGATCGAGCCGCGGCTTTGCGGACGCAACTGGCAGGGCGCGCAGGTCATGCCGGGAAAGCTATCAAGCTCCATTTTTCCCGGCGCAATATTCTGCGTCATGCTGGCGGGCAGAATATGATATTGCACATCCGGGCTGTCCAGTTCCGGCCGTGTCTTTACGAATGCGCCAATATGCGCAGCGCTCATGGCCAGCAAACCGCGCCGCGACACGGCCCATTTCACGGCCTCGCGCATCAGCGCCAGCCCGCGTGACTGTTCATTCACCGTTACCGGCCGGGTGCAGCGATAGGCACAGCCGATAACATAATGATCCTGCAGATTTTCACCAACGCCCGGCAGATCGGCCACGACGTCAATGCCATGTTCGCGCAGCAGCGCAGCCGGCCCGATGCCCGAAAGTTGCAGCAATTGCGGTGAATTTACAGCACCCCCGCACACCAGAACTTCGCGCCGCGCACTGGCGTAGCATTGCCGCCCGACCTGGCTATAGGCCACGCCTTCGGCCCGTGTCCCTTCAAAAAAAATCCGGAACGCCAGCGCGCCGGTGACGATATTCAGATTTTTCCGTGTGCGGATGGGTTTGAGAAAGGCCTTGGCCGTACTCATGCGTAACCCATTGCGCGCCGTCATGTGGTAATAGCCGATGCCTTCCTGATCCAGCCCGTTCAGATCATCGCGGCGCGGAATGCCAAGCTGCTCACCCGCTGCGATAAATGCGTCGCTGATGGATGCCGGTCCGGCGCCGCGGAAACCGCCAGCGCCCCGCCCCTGCCATGCAAGGCGCCCGGTTCCGCATGATCCACCGATTTGCGGAAATAAGGTTCGACATCATCCCAGGCCCAGCCGCGATTGCCCAGTTGCGCCCAGCGGTCATAATCCTGTGTCTGCCCGCGCACATAGAGCAACCCGTTGATCGAGGATGACCCGCCCAGCACCTTGCCGCAAGGCGCTCGGCCGGCTCCGAGCGCAATTCAACGATCCGTTGTTCCTGCGCGCCTCCAAGGGCCTGGTGCCGACACCGTTCGCGCAGCGGCTACGGCAACCGTTGCGCGAATGGCTCGAAACGGCCGCGGGGTTGTTCGTTCGCGAGGACTTCGATCCGGCTACTTGGAAGGGCGACTTCAGGCTGGTCGCGCACGACTACCTTCACGTGACGCTCGCTAAGCGCCTACT
>JAHHGO010000136.1 GCA_023252275.1 Alphaproteobacteria bacterium | reverse complement strand
CTGTTGCTGGGTGAGCCCGTGCAGGAGGGCGGGCGCGTGACGGGCATCGAAGAAAGCCGCAACATAGCGCCGCCGGATCGTCATGACCGATTTGAAGTGGACCCGGCGCTGTTGTTACGGATTCAGAAATCGGCGCGGGCGGGCGGGGCGCGCATGATCGGCGTCTATCATTCGCATCCGGGTGGCGGAGCGGAGCCTTCGCCAACCGATCTGGCGGCGGCCTGGCAGACCGGCATGATATGGCTCATTACCGGGCTTGAGAAGGACCGTGCCGAAACCCGCGCCTGGCTTCGGCAGGAAACGGGCTTTGCCCCCGTCAGGCTGCGCATTACGGAAACCACCCCATGAGTGCGATTTTCACCAGTGATAATCAGTCCCCGATTGCGCCGCAAATATTGGATGCGATTATCCGGGCCAATAGCGGCAAATCCCCATCCTATGGCGCCGACGCCATCACCCAGCGTCTGCAATCGCAATTTTCCGCAGTGTTTGAAAAAGAGCTGCTTGTGTTTCCGGTGACAACGGGCACCGCCGCCAATGCGCTGGCGCTGGCCATGCTGTCGCCGCCCTGGGGGACGATTTTCTGTCATCACGAAGCGCATATCGCGACGGATGAATGTGGCGCGCCGGAATTTTTTACATCGGGGGCGAAGTTGCATCTGCTGGCCGGGGAACATGGCAGACTGACGCCGGAAATCTTGTCGCGCCGCCTTCGGGACACTAATCCCGGCGATCAGCATCAGACCCAGCCCGCGGTGCTCAGCCTGAGTCAGGTGACCGAAGCGGGCACAATTTATACGCCTGCCGAGATCGCCGCCCTGACGGCAATCGCCAGACAGCACCGGCTGTATGTGCATATGGACGGAGCGCGGATCGCCAATGCCATTGTGTCGTTGAATTGTTCGCCCGCAGACATGACATGGCGCGCGGGCGTTGATGTGCTTTCATTTGGCGCGACCAAGAATGGCGCCCTGGCGGCGGAAGCAGTTCTGTTTTTTAATCCGGCATTGTCGGAAAATTTTGTGTTCCGGCGCAAACGGGCCGGGCATCTGGTTTCCAAAATGCGTTTTCTTTCCGCGCAACTGGAAGCCTATCTGGAAAATGGCCTGTGGCTGCAACTGGCGGCCAATGCCAATGCCCAGGCGGCGCGGCTGGATGGCGGGCTGCGCGCCATCCCCAAGGTGGAGATTTTGCACCCGGTTCAGGCCAATGAGATTTTTGTCCGCATCCCGCCCGCCATGATCCAGCCGCTGCGCGATCAGGGCTTCGGCTTTCACGTCTGGGGGCGCGAGGACGAAGGCGTTATCCGTCTGGTGACGGGGTTTGACACCACGCCGGACGAGGTGGACGCTTTTATTGCCGCCGTCCGGGCGGTTTCAGGGGGCGCGGGCTAAAGGAGCATGGACTCTTACAGCCAATTTGCGCCATAAAGTGCCCACAGATATCTGTAACAACGACAACAACAGGGGAGCCTTGGATGAGTATCAAGGGTAAGGCTTATATAGCCGGAATTTATGAACATCCCACGCGATTAGCGCTTGGCAAGACATTGCCGCAACTGCATGCGGAACTGGCCAAGGGCGCGCTGGCGGATGCGGGCCTCAGCAAGGATGATATCGACGCCTATTATTGCGCTGGCGACGCCCCCGGCATGGGCGGCATCGACATGATCGAATATATGGGCCTCAATAATGTGCGCCAGATCGACAGCACGGAAACCGGTGGTTCCAGCTATGTGCTGCACGTCAATCATGCGGCCCAGGCGATTGCGGCGGGCCATTGCAAGGTGGCGCTGATTACGCTGGCGGGCCGCCCCGCGGCGGACGCCAAGGAAGGGATGATGTTCCGGATGGGCGGTGAAACCCCTTCAGCCTCCGGTTTTGAGCAGCCCTTCAGGCCAACCATTGTCAATATGTACGCCATGTGCGCCCAGCGTCACATGTATGAATATGGCACCACCAGCGAGCAACTGGCCTGGATCAAGGTCGCGGCGTCGCATCACGCGCAACACAATGAGCATGCGCTGCGCCGTGAGGTTGTGACGGTCGAGGATGTGGTCAATTCGCCGATCGTCGCCTCGCCCCTGCACCGCTATGATTGCTGCGTCATCACCGATGGCGGCGGCGCGGTGATTGTCGTGGCGCCTGAAATCATGAAAAAGCTGAAACGCCCCGCCGTGAAAATTCTGGGCGCGGGCGAAGCGCCCAAGCATCTCATGGCCGGTAAGGTGGATCTGACCTATTCCGGCGCGCGCTGGTCCGGGCCGAAGGCTTTTGAAGAAGCCGGCGTCACCCAGAAGGACATCAAATACGCGTCCATCTATGACAGCTTTACCATAACGGTTCTGGAAACGCTGGAAGATCTGGGCTTTTGCGAAAAAGGCAAGGGCGGCAAGTTTGTTTCCGACGGCAATCTGATTTCCGGCGTCGGCAAGCTGCCCTTCAACACCGATGGCGGCGGCCTGTGCAGCAATCATCCGGGTAATCGCGGCGGCATGACCAAGGTATTGGAAGCCGTCCGCCAAATCCGCGGCGAAGCGCATCCCAAGGTGCAGGTGCCAAATTGCGATATCGCATTGGCGCATGGCACCGGCGGGCTGCTGGGCGCGCGGATGGGAAGTGCAACCGTTATTCTGGGGAATCAAGACTCATGAGTGAAGCAAAACCGAAAGCAAAAATCCGCGCCCCCAAGGTCAATTTTGAAACCAAAGCCTTTTGGGACGCCACCGCGCAGGGCAAACTGAATGTCGGTAAATGCGATGATTGCGGGCAGAATTATTACTATCCGCGCCCGCTATGCCCGTTCTGTTTCAGCGACAAAACGCGGCTGTTGGAATGCACCGGCAAGGGCGTGATCTATACCTACAGCGTCACGATGGGCAAGGAACCTTACACCATCGCCTATGTGACACTGGATGAAGGTCCGACCATCCTGACCAATATTGTCGAATGCGATTTCGCCAAGCTGGCCATCGGCCAGAAGGTCAAGCTTGTGTTCTATGACACCGGCGAAGGCAGCGCGATGCCGATGTTTACGGTGGCGTAACTGTATCTTCTTCTCCCTCTCCCCCCGCGGGAGAGGGCCGGAATTCAACAGCAAGAGCCGGAGTGCAAGTCTAAATCACACTATTAGTATCAAGTGATCTACGAGCCAATCAGATAAGGATCACGGAAATGCGAACTTCAACTCTCGATGACGAAGCCCGCTGGCGTCAGGTTGAGGCCCGCGACCATACAGTCGATGGCCAGTTCTTTTATTCGGTTAAAACCACCGGCGTGTATTGCCGTCCATCCTGTGCCGCGCGACTGGCGCGGCGTGAGAATGTCGGCTTTCACGCAACATGCGCCGATGCCGAGCGTGCCGGTTTCCGCCCCTGCAAACGCTGCAAGCCCGATCAGCAATCCATGGCGGACGAACAGTGCGCCAAAGTGGTCGCCGTCTGCCGTCTGATCGAGACCGCAGACGAGACGCCACATCTTGGTGAACTGGCGGCGTGGGTGGGGCTCAGCCGCTATCACTTTCACCGGGTCTTCAAATCGGTAACCGGAGTCACCCCAAAAGCCTATGCGGATGCGCATCGCATCAACAGGGTTCAGGCGCAACTTAAACACAGTGGCTCTGTTACCGAGGCGATCTATGATGCAGGCTATAATTCCAGCGGGCGGTTCTATGCGAAATCCAATGGGGTGCTGGGCATGACCCCCGGCAAATTTCGCGCCGGTGGCGGCGGCGCCGATATCCGTTTTGCGGTGGGGGAATGCTCGCTTGGATCGTTTCTGACGGCGGCGACGGACAAAGGCGTTTGCGCAGTCCTGCTGGGGGATGATCCGGACGCGCTGCTGCGCGAATTGCAGGACCGGTTTCCGCATGCAAACCTGCTTGGCGGCGACAGAGATTTCGAACTTCTGGTGGCAAGAGTGCTTGGCATGATCGAGACGCCCTCACGCGGCATTGATCTGCCGCTGGACATTCGCGGCACGGCGTTTCAGCAGCGCGTATGGCAGGCGCTGCGCGATATTCCCGCAGGTTGCACGGTCAGCTATACGGACATCGCCGAGCGTCTCGGCTCGCCCAAATCGGTGCGGGCTGTGGCCGGGGCCTGTGCCGCCAACCATATCGCTATCGCCATTCCCTGTCACCGCGTGGTGCGCAAGGGCGGCGATCTGGCCGGCTATTATTGGGGCATCGCGCGCAAGCGGGAATTGCTGCGCCGGGAAACGGAGCCCCCGTAAAGAGTGAAGCAGCATGCCTGATCTGTTTGACGCCATCCGTAGCGATCACTCAGAAATAATCGCCGAAACAATCGCCGATGGCGCCGTCATTCTGCATGGCTTTGCGCTGGATGTGGCGGCGGAATTGCTTGCGGCGGTGGACGCGATCGCGGCGCAGGCCCCGTTTCGTCATATGCTGGTGCCCAGCGGGCATAGCATGTCGGTCGCCATCACCAATTGCGGCAGCGCCGGATGGGTCAGCGACCGCAAGGGCTATCGTTATGATCGGATCGATCCCGATAGCGGCAGGCCTTGGCCATCTTTGCCCGCCTGTTTCCTGGATCTGGCCTTGCGCGCCGCGGACGCCGCCGGTTATGGCGGCTTTGTTCCTGATGCCTGCCTGATCAATTGCTATGTTCCCGGCGCGCGGGTGTCGCTGCATCAGGACAAAAATGAACGCGATTTTTCCGCGCCGATTGTGTCTGTCTCGCTGGGCCTGCCGGCCACTTTTTTATTTGGCGGCCTCCGGCGCACGGATCGGGCGGCGCGTTTCCGGCTCAGCCATGGCGATGTGGCCGTATGGGGCGCTGCGTCCCGCATGGCTTTTCATGGCATTGCGCCGCTGAAGCCGGGCGCGCACGTGCTTGCAGGGGAACGGCGCATCAATCTGACGTTTCGCAAGGCGATATAAGGGCCGCGTCACAGCATTTGACAAGCCGCGCCCGCCGCCGCACTCTTGCGGCATCATAATTTGAACGGGGAGAACGAAAGATGAAATTCGGTGTCTTTTACGAGCTGCAATTACCCAAGCCATGGAACAAGGGCGACGAGCACAAACTGTTTCACGAAGCGCTGGAGCAGGTGGTGCTGGCCGACCGGCTGGGCTTTGATCACGCCTGGGAGGTGGAGCATCATTTTCTGGAGGAATATTCCCACGCCTCGGCCCCGGAAATTTTTCTGTCCTTCGCAGCCGCCCAAACCAAAAATATCCGCATTGGACAGGGAATCCGTCAGGTGATCCCGAAATATAATCACCCGGCGCGCACAGCCGAAGTGATTGCGACCATGGACCTGTTGTCGAATGGCCGCGTCGAGTTTGGCATCGGCGAAAGCGCCACCCGGCTGGAGCTGGGCGGCTTTGGCATCGCCGCCAAGGAAAAACGCCGCATGTGCCTGGAGGCGGCGGAGCAGATCGCCAATATGCTGGTGCTGGATCCCTATCCCGGTTTCGAAGGGCAATATTTCTCCATGCCGTGCCGCAATGTGGTGCCAAAGCCGATGCAGCAGCCGCACCCGCCAATGTGGATCGCCTGCACCAATCGGGACACGATCAAGGTTGCGGCGCGCAACGGCCTTGGCGCGCTGGCCTTTTCGTTCATTGATCCCGAAGAGGCCAAGGCCTGGTCCGACATTTATTACAACATCATCAAATCCGAGGAATGCGTGCCCATCGGGCATCGGGTCAACGCCAATATCGCGCTGGTGTCGAATTTCTCGCTGCATCATGACCGCAGCGAGGCGATCCGGCGCGGGCATGAGGGGTTTGAGTTTTTCTCCTATGCCATGAACGCGCTGGTGGCGCATGACACAATTCCGGGCCGCACCAATCTGTGGGGCGAATATCTGGCGCAGCGCGGCGACCGCACGGAGCGCATTGTCGCCGAGGCCAAGGAGCCGAGTTTCCGGAAAAGCGGCATCGGCACGCCGGACGATATGAAAAAACATCTGCGCACCTTTCAGGCGGTGGGCATTGATCAGGTGATTTTCATGCAGCAGGCCGGGCGCAACAAGCATGCGCATATTTGTGAGTCGCTGGAACTGTTCGCCAAAGAGGTGATGCCGGAATTCAAAAAAGACGCCGCCGCGCGTCTGGCGAAAAAGGAGGCGGAACTGGCCCCCTATATCGCCGCGGCGCTGAAGCGCAAAAAATGGATGCAGGTGCCGCCGGATGATCAGATTCCGCCGGTGCGGGCGTCGGTTGCGGAAATGCAGATCGACAGCATCAAAAAATAACGGGTCAATGTTCAACTGTGCTGGCGGGTAATCCATGCCTCATGGATGGGCCCTGATATGGTATCTGGATTGCCCGGCCAAGCCGGGCAATGACAAAGCGGGTGCGGATAAGGACAAAGCAGATAGCATACCGCTCTGACCGCGATCACATGATCTGACATGGTAAATTATCACTTAATCAGCCTGCTGATTTACGTGTGGTATTACCCGGCTTTAACCTGATTTAAACGCCTCAAATTTTACTCTGACGCTCCATAACCTCTTTGGAATGGAGATGCGGTAATGGGCGTTGTTGCCCCGTTTAGACGCCGGCGTAAATCAAACGCCAAAGTGAGTCGTCGTCGTAAGCGGTGGCGTGCGCCAAACGGTATATGGCTTTTGACACTGGCATTCGTTGGTATTGCAGTTGCCGAAAATTTCAAGATTGAAACTGCCGGAAGCAATATTACTTTGCCATCAGTTTCACTGATTGACAAGAATCAGAAAACTGACCGCCGTGCGGCAAAATTCGGACGATGTTTCAATTCAAGTCAGTCGAATTGCGTGGTTGATGGCGACACCATCCGTTATCAAGGCGTGAGGGTGAGATTCTCAGATATCGATACACCCGAGACGAGAACTCCAAAATGTGCGTCTGAAGCAGCGCTGGCGGAGGAAGCGACGCAAAGACTCGTTGAACTGATAAATTCCGGGTCTTTGTCGCTGGAAAATTCGGATGGGCGTGACGAAGACCGTTATGGGCGCAAGCTGCGAATCGTTAAGATCAACGGACGCTCCGTAGGGGATACCCTGATTGCGGAAGGTCTGGCCCGGCGCTGGGATGGCGCCAGGAGAAGCTGGTGTGGATGATTATAGCGCCGGAACCGCCCGCTCAGTTGTGCTGGCGGATAAATTCCTGCACGGCTGCGTTGAATTCTCCGGCCGCTTCGATGTTGCAGGCATGGCCGCCATCGACGCCCACCACTTTCAGGCCGGGAATGTTGGCCTCGGCATATTTGCGGTGCGGGATGAAGCGCTCCTCCTGCTCGCCGGCAACCAATAGCGTCGGCACTTTCGTGCCCTGCACCACTTCGGCGACGGATGCGGCGGGCGAGGTGATCTGAAACAGTTTGGAAATTCCCGCCGGATTCAGCAGCGGCGCATCCGCCATTAATTCCGCCTGCGCGCCGGGGGGCAGGCGCTTGGCGTGAATGGGGTGAATGCGCATGCGCTCCAGCCCGGCCTGGCCGTGCTTTTCCAGATTTGCGGCCAGTTTATGCACATCGGCGTAAAGCTCTTTCGCCTTGTCGCGGGTGGCCAGCGCGGAACTGGAATTGGTGAAAACCTGCCCCTGAACGCGCTCGGGATAGAGCAGGGAATAGCGCAGGGTGACCGTCGCGCCAAATGATTGTCCGCACACAAACCATTGTTCCGCGCCCAGCTCGCGCCGCACCCGGTCAAGCTGTTCGGCCATCGCCTCGGGCGCGAAAAGGGCGGGGTCGCCGGGGCTGGGAGAGCGCCCATGTCCCCATAATTCCAGCAGCACCGGGCGGGCCACCTGTGAAAGCGCGGCCAGATTGCGCGTCCACTGCGCCCGGCTGGACAGCATGCCGT
>JAHHGO010000135.1 GCA_023252275.1 Alphaproteobacteria bacterium | reverse complement strand
CTTCAGCAGCCCAGAAGAAGCGTCGGGCTCAGAGGAATGCTGCTAGGCGGGAGATGGAGAAGGAAGGGAAGGTGAGGAAGGGGGATGGGAAGGATGTGGACCATAAGAGCCATAAGGCTAAAGGGAAGCTGAATAACGATCGTTCTAACCTACGAGTGATGGACCGCTCTAAGAACAGAGCTAAGAACCTTGGAACGGGCGGAAGGAAGCCCAAAAAATGAATTGGAATGGGGAAACAAGAAGAGTGTCTGATGCCAACCTAGAGTACCGATTAAACCAACTAGAAGACAAGATGCAAGCATTAGATGCTAAGATTGAGACACTCCTGAAGATTTGGGAGCAGAGCCAAGGAGCTTGGAAAGCTGTTAAAATGTTCTTCTATATTACAGCTCCAATTGTAGCAGCAATTGTGTGGATTAAAGACCACGTTAAAATTTAAGGAGAAGACGATGCCACAATATGTTGGTTATGCAGGAAAGAAGAAGAAATCTTCAAAGAAGAAAGAAGAGATGCCCATGAAGAAGAAAGCGATGGACAAGATGATGAAGGAGCATGAAGCTCCTAAGAAGATCAGATCCGGATTGGGGATGGGAATCGGCTTGCCGCCCAGCGCGCTGCCCACCGGCGGGCCGACCGAAATATCCGCGGCGATGCAGGCGGCTTCGGCGCAGGTGCCGGGTTCATCCCAATGCACTTTCACTTCGGTCGCATAGCCGCGATCATCATTGCCAACCAGACGCGGATCAAAAGTGCCGATCAGCGGCACTTCCACGCCGCTGCCGGGTTTCGCCCAGGGCTTTCCCTGATCATAAGAGGTCCAGCCCTGCGGCGCGCCGGCAAAACCCGCATGTTCAAACGGCTCCAGCGCCTCCAGATTGGCCAGGCTGACCGTGGCGCGGGTGCACAGCTTGCCCTTTGCATCAAAAATATCCACGCTGACAATGGACAGAGTACGCCCTTCATGCAGCATCACCGGCACGACACGCGCCGTGCCTTCGGTCAGTCCACGGATGAAGCGCACATCCAGGCTGGCGGGAGCGCGGCCCGGCGACAGCGAACGCGCCGCACTGACACAGGTGGCGCCCACCACGCCGCCATTGGCGCCGCCGAACGCGCCATGCAATTCTCGGCCCAGATCATAATGCCATTCCCCATTACCCGCGGGTGTGCCGCGTAAAAATTCCAGAACTTTCATGTCCGCTGTTTCCTTTGTTATGTGCAATTACCAATGGACTGCATTATAATTATTATAACAGATACAGACAGGGAGAAGACAATGACCAGCGATAAAATTTCACCCAGCCTGGTGGGCCAGGATTTTGGCGAAACCACCCGGTCCTGGAACGATAACCAGACCATGCTGTATGCGGTGGGCGTGGGCGCCATGCCGGACACGGAACTGGATTTTCTGTATGAGGGGCGCGGGCCAAAAGTGCTGCCGACCTATGCGGTGATTCCGGGCATGTGGGCCATGGGCTGCATCGGTAAATATATCAAAATGCCTATCGCGCGCATGCTGCATGGCGAACAGTCGGTGGAATTGTTCCGCCCCCTGCCCGCCAATGCCGACATCACCATGAAGGGCCGCTTGACCGAAATCTGGGACAAGGGGCCGGGCAAGGCCGCCGTATTCGGCGCAGAATGTGTCGCATCGGATAAAGACGGACCCTTGTTCAAAACCCATTCGACCCTGTTCTTTATTGGCGGCGGTGGTTTTGGCGGCGAACGAGGACCTTCGACCTCACAGATCAATCTGCCGCCGGACCGCAAACCAGACCATGTGGTGGAATATCAGACCCGCCCGGATCAGGGCGCGATTTACCGCCTGTCTGGCGACCGGGTGGCGCTGCATATCGACCCTGAATTTGCCCGTAAGGCCGGATATCCCGACGCCTTCATGCATGGGCTGTGCACCTATGGTTTTGCAGGACGGGCGATTTTGCATACGCTGTGCGGCGGCGATCCGGAAAATTTCATAAGCATGACCGGACGTTTTGCCGATCAGGTGTTTTTCGGTGATAAAGTGATCACCCAGATCTGGCGCACCGGCCCCGGCCAGGCCATTGTTCAAGCCGTGACCCAGAAGGGCAATGTGGTTCTGTCACAGGCCGCCGCCACTTTCAGGGCCTGATTATGCCGCCACTTTCAGGGCCTGATTATAAAGGCCCCACAGCAAAAACCCCCGGCCTGAATACAGCCCGGGGGTTTTGTATTCGCAGTAAAAAGAGCTATTCGGCTTTTTCTTCGGTGGGCGCGGCTTCTGGCGGCGCTGCATCGGCGGGCGCGGCTTCGCCAGCGGGCGCTGTAGCCGGCGCGGCTTCGTCTGAGGCCTTTTCTTCGCCGCATGCCGCCAGCAAGGGGGCCGCAACCATCAAGCCAGCGATGACAATCCATTGTTTAATCTGCATAAGTATCCCCTCCATGTGTGACATTTGATGCTTCCCGAGTCGGCGCATAATGTACCACAGCGGGCGATGGCTCAAGCCTAAAAAATCTGCAACCTGTCTGGTTCAAACTGATGCCGGGCCAGCCGCTAACCGGACGCAATCGCAACACGCATGAAATTGACAGAAAACCTCCCCGGACCTGCCCCGAAATCGCTGCCGCGCGGGGTCCTCATATTGGGCTTTGTGTCCATGCTGATGGATATTTCCTCGGAAATGATCCACGGCCTGCTGCCGGTCTATCTGGCCGTTGGTCTGGGCGCCAGCATGTTGACCATCGGCATCATTGAAGGCGTCGCCGATGCGACCAGCGCCATTGTCAAAATTTTTTCGGGCGTGGTGAGCGATTATATCCGCAAACGTAAATTGCTGGTCGGCATCGGCTATGGCATGGCGGCGCTGACCAAACCAATCTTTCCACTGGCCAGCGTAATTGAATGGATCGTCGCGGCGCGATTCATCGACCGTATCGGCAAGGGCATTCGCGGCGCGCCGCGCGATGCGCTGATCGCCGACATCACCCCGCGGGCGCAACATGGCGCGGCCTATGGTCTGCGTCAGTCTATGGATACGGCCGGCGCTATTGCCGGCCCATTGCTGGCGATCGCCCTGATGGCACTGAGCGGCAATGATTTCGGGCTGGTGTTCTGGATCGCGGTCATCCCGGCATTTGCGGCTTTTGCGCTGGTCCTGTTTGGCGTGCGCGAACCCCCTGCGCGCGTGGTTGATGCCGGAAAACCCGAAGCCCGGGTCAATTGGCGGGAATGGCGCAGTTTCAAGGGGGCCTATTGGGCGGTTGTGCTGATTGGTTCGGCGCTGACCCTGGCGCGTTTCAGCGAAGCCTTTCTGATTCTGCGGGCGCAGGAACTGGGGCTGGCGCTGGCGCTGGCGCCGCTGGTTCTTGTGGTCATGAATATAGTGTATTCAGCCAGCGCCTATCCCGCCGGCCGATTTTCCGATGGGCGGAATCGCCTGCATCTGATAGCTGCTGGATTGGTTGCATTGATCATTGGCGATCTGTTGATGGCAAACAGCGATAATCTTCTCATGCTCGCCCTCGGCGTCATTCTGTGGGGATTGCATATGGGGCTGACCCAGGGCCTGTTGTCTGCGCTTGTGGCTGACACCACGCCGGAGCATCTGCGCGGCACCGGCTTTGGTCTGTTCAATCTGATCACCGGGATTATGATGCTCGCCGCCAGCGTCATTGCCGGCATATTGTGGCAGGGATTTGGCGCCAGCGTGACATTTTACGCCGGCGCGGCGTTTGCGGCGCTATCCCTGCTGGGCGTAATGCTTTTGCGCGGGGTGAAGACTTGAAGGACCTGAGCCGCGGCGCAGTGATTGCCTCTGGTCTGGTTTCCCTGAGCGCCGCGCTGATCTGTCTATATGCCTTCTCGCCTATGGGGCTGGCCGCGGCCGGGGACAGGGCCATGATACTTGCCCCGCTGATTGCGGGATTTTCCGGCAGCCTGGCCCTGGCGTTAATGGGACGCATCCTGACCGGCGCGGCATCACCGCCCGGCGCCCTGCTGCGCGATGCGCTGGTCATTATGCTGCTGGTCATCGCCGTTGATCCGGGCATGCAGGTCTGGCAGCCGCCCGCCGCCTGGCATGAATTTTTTATGCTGTCTCATGCGGGCGCGGGAACGGCGGTCTGTATTTATTTCGCGGTGGTCATCTGGGGGCTGGCGCGGCGCGGACAGCATCCGCCAGCGGGCAGCGGCGTATTTTATCTGCTCGTCCCCATCCTGTTCAACATGCTGTTGGGGCTGGGCTCCGCCCCGCTACTGGCGCAACTGGGCGGCGCGCTGAATTCAGGACTTGGTCAGGATATACAGATCGCGCTGGGCAGAACCGGCATGCTGTTTGTATTCAACCTTGTCCTGTTCGCCGGTGTCGGGCTGGTGATGGACCGCCGCTGGACGCGCGACTGGCGGGTGCATGGACTTTTACTATTGAGCGCCGCGCATGCGGCGTTCAGCCCGCTATTTGCGAATATGGTCTCCGGCGCAGACATTGCCGGGCTGCCATTGCCCTTGCAGATAATCGGCGTTGCGGCGGGAACCGGCCTGGCGCAGGCCGGCCTGTGGGCCGAGACGTTTCTGGTGACCGGCATGCTGATCGATGCGCTGCACCGGCGGCGTCCGACCTTTTATGCCGCGCATATTCACTGGCGCGGGGGGCTTGGCAAGGGCGCCATGTATGGCGTGCTGTTCATGCTGTTGCTGCAGGCTTTCGGACACGCAACGCATCTGCCCGGACTGGTCAATCTGGTGACCGCCTGGCCCGCAATGGCCACCGCGCTTGGCGGGGCCATATTATTCTGCCTCGCGCGGACGATCATCGAAAGTTTTGACGAAAGCCCGCCCTTTCTGAACCGCCTGCTGGAAAATCTGCGTCAGCCAATGAACCATCTGCGCGGTATTCTGCTGGGCCTTGGACTGGCTGGAATCATCCTGCTGGATATTCAGCACACAGCGGTGGGATATAGATTTGTCTGCGGATTATTATTGGGCGCATTGATTTATGCGGGCAGCGATCTGCTGCGCGATAGCTATGCCGTGCTCAGCAAGCACTATCAATATCTGCAAACCGGGCGCGTCTATCTGCTGCATGCGGCGCTGGGCGGCATTATCGGCGGCGGCATTGCCTGGTATTTCGACGCGGCGCAAATCGCCATTATCACGCAACGGCTTAACGCCTATGCAACCCTGTATTTCGCGGGCGCGGGAAAAAGCCAGGCCGATTATATCATCTATCCGCTGTTCAGCCGCTGGGGCGAACTGGACCTTGGCATTGTTCAGGGCGGCGCAAGGCTGCTGTATAATGACAGCCTGTCCGGCGTCATCAACTGGTCGATTGCCGCACCGCTGTTCAGCTTCAATCTGGTTGTTCTGACCGCGCTGTTCGAGCGCAGCCTTAATCCGCTGCGCCGGCTGTTCAGCGTGAATGGACTGACCGGCGTGATGGAGCAAACCGTGCGCGTTCTGCGCTGGGGCCTGTGGATGGCCCCGATCATTCAGACCTTCCTGCGCATGGCGCCCGACCCGAACTGGTACAATCAGGATGGCGCGGTGCGCACTGTTGTGGCCAGCCTTGCCAGCCTGTCCATGACGGGGGACGCGTTCCGGCAATGGAGCCTGGATGTGTTTTTGGGCCTGCTGGCCTATGAATGGCTGCGCGTGATCATCTGGTTTGATCATATGGGCCTGCGCGTCGCCAGTCTGGTCAATCTGTCTTTTGTGGGGGGCGACCGATTCGATGAATGGGCGGCGCGCTTTGTTGGCCACCGCGCGCGCACCCGTAGCCTGCCCGAAGGCATTCGCCGTTTCGCCACCTGGGCGCCGCTGCTAATTCCGTTTTACATTCCACGCGGGCGGGACTGGGACTATGCCTGGGGCGGCGCGGAACGGCTGGCGAATGACACGGGGCCCATACTACCCGCGGTAACCGGCGTGCTGGCCGGATATGGCGTGGCGGCGATCGCCGCCATAATAATCGGAACCATGGTTACGCGCGTGGCGCGCCGCGCCAGAACGGGCGACGCCACGGGCGACATCAAACATGCGCCCCGCATCTTCACCCTTGGCAATGGCATTCACGCGTTCGAAGCGGATACTAGCGGGCGCAGCTATTCGCGCAGCTTCAGCACGCTGCGCAAGGGGCAGGAAATTGATCTGACACGGCGGCCGCAGGACCCGCTCGATATCAGGGGAAAGTTTTTCTATCTGCGTGAATTGGGTGGAGGCGGCAAAACGGATGGCGAATTATGGTCAATTGGCCGTCAGCCCGCGGGCGTTAGCGGCCCGGATTGCGCGCTGGAGCGCCCCAGCCCCACTTCGGCCCGCTGGCTCAACAGTCATGGGGATATCAGGGCGGAAGCGCTGGTTGAACTCGCGCCGGACGCCGCCATCGAGCATTGGCGCATCCGGCTGTTCAACATGAGCATCCATGCGCGTGTTGTGATCCTGACCAGCTATCAGGAATGGGCGATGAACGGCCTGGACGGCTATAGCCGCCATACTGATTACAACTCTATTCATGTCGGCACGGTTTTCGTGCGCAGACTGGGCGCCATAATGGCGCGCAACCGGCTGCTGCATAATGGGCATGAGGGATCGCTGAAAAAGCGCATGTCGCGCGAGGTCGCCTTTCACGCCGTACATGCCGGCGCCAGCCGATTGGGGCCTGTGCAATTGCTGGGCTATGAGGATTGCCGTCCACACTTTATCGGCACAGGCACATTGAAGGCGCCAGACATACTGAATGGCGGCCAGCACCGCGCCATCGATGATGAAGGATCGCTGTACAGTTTTGATCCTGCCGCCAGTCTTCAGTTGCGGGTGGAAATTCCGCCGGGCGGCATGATCGAAATTCCGTTCACGGATGGGTATGCGCGCGATGAATATGAGGCCGCCGCCCTTATCAGCCGCTATGCGGGACAGACACCGCCCCTTGCTGGTGAAATTGACGCGGTGTTTGCGCGCAACCGGCAACTGACGCAGCCGCACACACCCTATCAGGCCAGGCCGCTGCCGTTCAGCTTTTCCGCCGACGGCCGCGAATTGCAGCTTGCATGCGATACCCGGCGCCCCATGGCGCATGTTCTGGCCAACCCGCTGGGGCATGGAACGATCATCGGCAATGACGGGGCGATGTTTTCCTTTGCGGGAAATGCGCAGCAGAACGGAATCAGCCCATTCTGTCTTGACACTATCCCGGCACAGTCGCCTGCCCAGATGATCTATGTGCAGGATCTCGGCACAGGCCAGATCGATACGCCGTGCTATGTGCCGTACCGGCGCAAGGACGCAACCCATCACGCCATCTATGGGCTGGGTTATGCCGAATTTCACAAGGCCGCAAGCGAACGCGACTACAGACTGGAGATTTTCCTGCCGCCGGATCAGCGGGTGGATCTGCGCATACTGACCATCCGTAATCATGCGCCACAGCCCGCGCGATTGCGCATTGCGCCCTATACGGAAATAACGCTGGCGGAATTGCCGCGCGATTCTCTGGACAAAATCGAAACTGCGGAAAATTCATCTCTGGGCGCGTTGTTTTTCCGCAATCCGCGCAATGATTTTCATCAGGGCTGGGCATTTGCCGCCTGCAGCCTGACAGCGCCGGTGACCGAAACCGTCCGTTCGCGATTTGTGGGCGGCCTCGGCGGTGATTTGACCGCGCCTTTCATGCTGGCCAACGGCCATGCCGACGCCGCACAGGCGGATGATGGCCACCGTATCGCGCTATTTCTGGGTGAGGTGGAAGTTCCGGCGGGCGGCGAAATCAAACTGGTGATGATGCTGGGGCAAACCAAAGACCGCGCGGAGGCCGAGAAGCTGATCCGCCACTATCGCGAACCACGGGCCGCTGCCGA
>JAHHGO010000134.1 GCA_023252275.1 Alphaproteobacteria bacterium | reverse complement strand
AGAAAATCAGGGAAAACGGCGGCTCCCAAAATTGGCGGGCCGCCGTTTTTTGTTGCGCCGAAGTTCTCAAAGGTACCGGGCTGATCGTTTGCGCGCCATTTCCCCGCAAGGTTTCTTATGGATTTCCTTAAGCCCTGCGCTATATTATTCCGGAGCAAGATGATTTTGGGTTGAATCCCCCCTCAGGGGCATTGCGAGGAGCGAAGCGGCGTGGCAATCCAGAGCTGCAAACTGAAGCTTACCCGTACGGCTCTGGATTGCTTCACTTCGTTTATTGGTACCTGCATCTTCAGGCGCAATGACGGCGAGGATGTTGTAATTCAGCTATAAATCAGGCGCCTGAAGAGGTGGATAATGGCCGAAAATGTTACCAACGAACTGATCTTCGAAATTCTGAAAGCCATTCAGGAAAAGTTAGATCGGCACGAGCGAATCCTGAAAGACCTTCAGGCGGGGCAAATCCGTATCCGCGAGGAGCTGAATGGCCTGCGCGGCGACGATATCCGCCGCGAAGTTCTGCAGGCCCAGATGGACCATCGCCTGGAACGCATCGAAAAGCGGCTCAATCTGTCCGACGCCTGACAATGTCAGACTGAATGGCTGCCAAACTGTCATCCTGAACGAAGTGACCTGGCTACGCCGAAGCGAAGCCGCTTCGGCTTCGCCAAGGCGAGAGCATCTCCCTCCCCGAATTCCGCCGAGGGGGATTCTTCGGTCGCTGCGCTCCCTCAGATGACAAAGAAATATGAATCCCCGTCCCGTAAAAATCCGCTGGCCTTGCGGCGCCTTCCGGCGTTAGCCTTAAATCCGGGTAATTTGTGATCAGGTTTAGGTCCGCATGGCTTTCTTGCATACCGCTGATCCCCTCTCGCCGCGCAGGCGCTGGCGCAGCGGGCCCTGTCCCTCCCCTTTACAAGGGGAGGGAGCCTTGTAGCGAGCGCCTCCTCCCCCTGAAAGGGGGAGGCTGGGAGGGGGTCAACAGAAAATGCGCGGGGGTCCGGATTGATCGGATAAAAAATTGAGCTAACTAAACACAGGAAGGAAACCCTATGCCGCTGCCGCAGGATATCAGACCCGTAAACAGTGAATTGATGGACAGCCTTGCGCGTTCATCACAAATGGAGTGGATCGAAACCGATCCCGGTCAGGCCTGGATGAAGGTGCTGTGGACCGGGCCGGAAACCGGCCGCTGGGCCGTGCTGCTGAAATGGAAAAAGGGCTATGTGGCCCCGGCGCACAAGCATCTTTCCGCGGCCCACGCCTTCATTCTGTCGGGTAAATTGCAGGTGCGCGACGGCACCCTGGAAACCGGCGATTACACCTATGAGCCGAACGGCATGGTGCATGGCGCCACCACCGCGCTCGAGGACACCATCTATCTGTTCATCTGCGACGGGCCGGTGCTGTATTTCAATGATGACGCCTTCACCGGCTATCTTGGCTGGGAACAGCTGCAACGCCTGCAACTGAGATCACAAAAAAAGGCGGCGGCTGAATAGTCCGTGTACGGTATGATTCCGGGATCTGAAATGCATGTCTGACGATCCGCCCGTAAAGGCCGGCTCTGCCGTGGCGAATGATCTTTCCGCCTTCTGGATGCCGTTCACCCCGAACCGGCAGTTCAGGCTTGCGCCGCGCCTGATCGATGGCGCATCGGGCATGTATTACACCACGCCGGATGGCCGAAGGGTGCTGGACGCCACCGCCGGGCTGTGGTGCGTCAATGCCGGCCATTGCCGCCCTTCCATCACCGCCGCCATTCAGGCGCAGGCGGCTGTGCTGGATTACGCCCCGCCATTCCAGTTCGCGCATCCCGCCGCCTTCACTTTGGCCGGGCGTCTGGCGGCGCTGGCGCCCGGCGATCTCGATCATGTGTTCTTCTGCAATTCCGGATCCGAGGCCGTGGATACGGCGCTGAAAGTGGCCATCGCCTTTCACCGGATGCGCGGCGAGGGCGCGCGAACCCGGCTGATCGGGCGCGAGCGCGCCTATCACGGCGTCGGGTTTGGCGGCATTTCCGTCGGCGGCATGGTCAATAACCGCAAGCATTTCGGGCCGATGCTGGCGGGCGTGGATCATCTGCCGCATACCTATTCGCGCGAACATCAGCGCTATGCCAATGGCGAGCCCGCCTGGGGCGCGCATCTGGCCGAGGATCTGGAACGCCTGGTGGCGCTGCATGACGCCAGCACCATTGCCGCTGTCATTGTCGAACCCATGGCGGGGTCCACCGGCGTGCTGCCGCCGCCCGCCGGCTATTTGCAGCGCCTGCGCCGGATTTGCGACCGGCACGGCATTCTGCTGATCTTTGATGAGGTCATTACCGGCTTTGGCCGGCTTGGCGCGGCATTTGCCGCGGAACGCTTTGGTGTGACGCCTGATCTGCTGTGCTTCGCCAAGGGGGTCAGCAATGCGGCGGCGCCGTTGGGCGGCGTGCTGGCGCGCGCGGGCGTTTACAACGCCTTCATGCAGGGGCCGGAACATGTGATAGAGTTGATGCATGGCTATACCTATAGCGCGCATCCGATGGGCGTGGCGGCGGCGCACGCCGCGCTTGATCTGTATGCGGAAGAAGGTCTGTTCGCCCGCGCCCTGGCGCTGGAGCCGGTCTTGGCCAAAGCCATTCATGATTTGCGCGATGCGCCATTCGTCGAGGATATCCGCACCATCGGCATGGCGGCCGGTATTGATCTTGCGCCCATCGCGGATGCGCCCGGCAAACGCGGCTTTGAGATGATGCGGCAATGTTTCCACGAGCTGGATATGATGGTGCGGGTTTCCGGCGACACGATTGCGCTTTCGCCGCCGCTGATTATCAGCGAAACTGAAATCGGCGCGATTGCCAGCCGGTTCCGCGCGGCGCTGACAAAGCTGGCGTAACGGCAAACACGGGAGATTTATATGCTGCTGGGTGTGCCGAAAGAAATCAAGGTGCATGAATATCGCGTTGGCATGACGCCTTCCAGCGTGCGCGAACTGACGCATCATGGCCATGGCGTGCTGGTGCAATCCGGCGCGGGCGAGGCCATCGGCCTGAGTGATGAGAATTACCGCGCCGCGGGGGCGGAAATTGCGGGATCGGCGGCGGATGTGTTTGCGCGCGCCAATATGATCGTCAAGGTCAAGGAGCCGCAACCGTCCGAATGCGCCATGTTGCGCCCGGGGCAGACCCTGTTCACCTATCTGCATCTCGCCGCCGACGCCGCCCAGACCCACGCCCTGATCGCATCGGGCTGCACCGCCATCGCCTATGAAACGGTGACCGATGCGAATGGCGGCCTGCCTTTGCTGGCGCCGATGAGTGAGGTGGCCGGGCGCATGGCCATACAGGCGGGCGCGCATTGCCTTGAAATGGAGCAGGGCGGGCGCGGCATGCTGCTGGGTGGCGTGCCGGGCGTGCAGGCCGGCAAGGTGGTCATAATCGGGGGCGGCGTGGTTGGCACCAATGCGGCGCGCATGGCCATGGGGCTGGAAGCGGCGGTGACCGTTCTGGACAAAAGCCTGCACCGGCTGCAACAGCTCGACATGCAGTTCGGGCCAACCCTGAATACGATTTTCGCCACTGTCGATGCGCTGGAAAACTATGTGCTGGACGCCGATCTGCTGGTGGGGGCCGTGCTGGTGCCGGGCGCAGCCACCCCCCGGCTTATCACCGATAAAATGGTGCGCAGCATGAAACGCGGTTCCGTGTTCGTCGATGTGTCGATAGACCAGGGCGGAACTTCGGAAACATCGCGCCCGACAACCCATGCCGCGCCAACCTATAAACTGCATGATGTGGTGCATTATTGCGTGACCAACATGCCCGGCGCGGTGGCGCGCACTTCGACCTTCGCGCTGAACAATGCGACGCTGCCATTCATACTGGCGCTGGCGGATCATGGCGTGGCGGAGGCGCTGCGGCGTTATCCGCATTTGCGGGCGGGCCTGAATGTGCATGGGGGCAAGCTGACCTATCAGGCTGTAGCTTTGGCGCTGAATGCGCCCTATGTGTCCGCCGAGGATATTCTGAAATAGGCGCACTGGACCCGTTGCATAACCTTAATTTGACTGGGGTTGATATGTCGATCCGCATCGGCCATTTATGAATGATAGCCATGCAGTTTAATCAGCTTCTCGGGAGCGGCCCATGTTTATCCAGACCGAATCAACCCCAAATCCGGCAACCCTGAAATTCATCCCGGGCTGCGCGGTGCTGGCCGAGGGCGCGGCGGATTTTCCCAATGCGGCTTCGGCGGCGGCTTCGCCGCTTGCGCTGCGGCTGTTTGAAATTACCGGCGTAACCGGCATTTTTCTGGGTGCGGACTTTATCACCGTCACCAAATCCGATGGCGAATGGCACCATCTGAAACCCATGATCCTGGGCGCCATTATGGAGCATTTCACCTCCGGCAGGCCGGTCATGCTGGCCACTGGAGCGGGCGGGGGCGCGGCGGCTGGTGGCCATGCGCAGGGCGCGGGCGGCGAGGATGCGGAAATCGTCGAGCAGATCATCGAACTGCTCGACACCAAGGTGCGGCCTGCGGTGGCCCAGGATGGCGGCGATATCGTCTTCCGCAGCTTTTCCGAGGGCATTGTCTATGTGCACCTGCAGGGCTCCTGTGCGGGCTGTCCAAGCTCGACTTTGACCCTAAAAAATGGCATCGAAAACATGCTCCGCCACTATATTCCTGAGGTTCTGGAAGTTCGCCAGACCAGTTAACCATCCGGTTAAGCACCTGAAACAACAGGAAAATCGGGCTCCATGTCAGAGTCTTAACAGATTCAAAACCTTAAAAATCCTTGGTTAATCAATAGTTTCAATGGCTTAGGCCCCCTGATTTGCCCCAGGGTTGCCCCATCCCCCCCCAGCCGGTACACTCCCTTCATAGTTTGTTAACTATTTGGCTCCCTCCGGGGCCGCCAAGGGAGGATACAGGCATGAGCATCACTAAACGGATCCTTGCTGGCGCTGCCGGCACTGTCGTTTCGTTATCGGGTATGGCCGTTGCCCTTGCCTATGTGCTGGCCATGCTTTCGACGGTTCCCTCGCTGGGCAGGCTGGCCATGTTGAGCGGCCCCTCCAGTTCTGTGAAGGACAATGCGGCGCCAACCCTGTGGGACAGGATTGCGCTGGGGTCCGGGCAGATCTTTACCAATGCCAGTCATTCCGTGGATGGCGTGCTGATGGTGGCGCCGCAGGACCGCCAGCAACTGCAAAGCCATTTTGCGGCGCTGGACTATTCCCTGCCGCAGGCCGGAGATCAGGACGCCGGGGACAAAACCGTGCCGCGCCTATATCTGCGCAGGCTGCCGCATGACCTGGCAGTGGGCGATTCGACCTGGGAACGCAAACGGGATTTTATCCGCGTGATGCTGCCGCTGGTTCTGGCCGGGAATGAGAAAATTATGGCTGATCGCCAACGCGTTGAGAAATTCGCCCGGCAGGTGCAGGGCGGCGGAAACCTCTATGCCGTGAACAAGTCCTGGGTGATCAGCCTGGCGGCGGAATATGGGCTGGATGATTTTGACCCCAAAGATGGCGACTGGCAGGAACTGCTGCGCCGGGTGGATACGGTTCCTGTGTCGCTGGCGCTGGCGCAGGCTGCGCTGGAATCGGGATGGGGCACGTCGCGTTTTGCCCAACAGGGCAATGCGGTGTTTGGGCAGGTGAGTTGGAGACCAGGCAGCGGTCTCATTCAGACGGGTCGCGATCCTGACGCCAATTACGAAGTGCGTAGCTTCTCAACGCTGTCAGACTGCGTCAACGCTTATCTGCATAATCTCAATACCCATAGGCATTATGCAAAATTCCGCAACCAGCGGGCCAATGTACAGGAGCGCGGGCAAGTTCCGTCGGGCGTGGAGCTTATCAAATATCTGGACCGGTATTCCGTATTGGGCAAGAAATATATTGACGAAATCCGTGGTATTATTGAAACAAATTTGCTACAGGAGATGGATGCTGCAAAGCTCCGCCCGGCCAACAGCGCGGCGCTGACTTCTTCCTGATCTCGCCTGGGCAATAGATAAAATGTAAATAATGCGGCAGGGACATCCAGTATATGGCTGAGTCCAGTGAACTTCCGGCGCCCATTCTGCCCTTGCTGAAAGCGCGCATCAGGCACACCCGCATATTTGTTTTTCTCACATTGCCTTTTGTTTTCTTTTCACTTGGCATGCTGGCGGAAGATGGCGCGGCCCATGCCATCATGGAATGGACCGGGCATGTCCTGGTGATTTTATGCGTGCTGGGGCGTGGTTACTGCTCCGCCTATATTGGCGGGCGCAAGAATGATCAGCTCATTAGTGAGGGGCCGTTCTCGATCGTGCGCAATCCGCTCTATGTTTTTTCATTCATTGGCGTTACGGGCATTGGCATGCAGTCCGGGATGGTGACATTGCCGATTTTCCTGATCATTGGCTTCATGCTGTACTATCCCAAGGTCGTGGCGCGCGAAGAAGCCTTCCTGCTGCATAAATTTGGCGATACGTACAGGGATTATATGCGTAAAACACCGCGCTGGCTGCCGCGCTGGCGTAACTGGGTAGAGCCGGAATTCATCAGCACCCAACCACGTCTGTTGCGCGAAACCCTGCGCGATGCGTCTCTGTTTTTTGTGGCGTTTCCTATATTCGAACTTCTGGATATGCTGCGCGAACAGGACATTATCCCGGTTTACTTCCTGTTGCCATGACTGCCGGCGCCGTAATGCGCCGCGGCAGTCAGATTTATTTCGGGTCTTTCAGTTCCACCAGAATTGCGCGGAACCGCGGCCCCCGATTATGCGCAATCTCGATATGACCTTTTTTGACCAGCACCGATCCGCCGCGTTTCGAATCGGGTAATTCAAAACGCTGACTTTTGGCTGAGCCGTCCTTCTCAAAAAATTCGACATCAAAAGGGCCGGCATCGGTGACATTGACGATGACATAGTCCTGTTCGTGATGATGCTTGCCCAGCGTTTCACCCGCATCGATCACCTGATCCCATACCCGCACCTCATCATCCTCATACAGAATTTTCGTGGCGATGGGCCGTAGTTTTTCCTGTGCCGTCATGGATTTTGCCTCCCTTATTTTTTATTGCCAAAGCGTGCATCCCAGTCTTTTTCCAGCGCCCAGACTTCGGGAAACCCGGTCAGGGCATGCGCCCCGGCCAATGAGACCGGGCCGTCCGCATCGCTTGCGCCATGCTGTTTGAGATAGGCGTATGCCTGTTCCATCGCGCCCAGCGCCGCCCCAAAGCCTACGCCCGGATAGATGGCCATGTCGAACCCCAATTGCCGCAATCGGGCGGCGGGCAGTTCCGGCGTCCGCGCGCCTTTGGGCACCATATTGGCCACCAGCGGCGCGTTCACTTCGCGTCCGATACGGGCGATTTCCGCTTCGCTTTCGGGCGATTCCACGAACAATATATCGGCGCCCGCTCCAGCATAGGCCTGGGCGCGGGCAATGGCTTCATCCAGCCCATGCGCGGTGCGCGCGTCCGTGCGGGCAATAATCAGCGTATCGCGCGACAGCCGCGCCTCCACCGCCACCCGTACCTTGGCCGCCATCTCGGCCATCGGGATTACCCGGCGGCCCAGCGTGTGACCGCATTTTTTGGGTATTTCCTGATCTTCGATCTGAATGGCGTTGGCGCCTGCCGCCTCATACCGGCGCACGGTATGGCGCACATTCAACAGGCCGCCATAGCCGGTATCCGCATCCGCAATGATGGGCTTGTCTGTCAGCGAGCGGATGATCTGCAACGCCGCCAGCATATCGGTGAGGGTGGTCAGCCCCGCATCCGGCAGGCCATAGCGCGAGGCCGATACGCCATATCCGGTCATATAGAGCGCGTCAAACCCCGCCCGGTCCGCAAGCATGGCGGAAAATCCATCAAATACACCGGGCGCAATGATAAATTGTTTTGCATCCAGCATTTGCCGCAATGTTGCCATGGCCATTCAGCACCCCCTGTCAGCAGGTCAAACATTCACTCCGCGCGGCGGCGACAAGCCGCTGCAACTGTTCATATTCGACATAGCCCGGCACCAG
>JAHHGO010000133.1 GCA_023252275.1 Alphaproteobacteria bacterium | reverse complement strand
AATCATGAAACCCGCGCCGCGCCTATTCATGACCCGTCTCCGCATTGGCGGCAACCGGGCCTTCAACGATCACCTTGCGCATCATTCCGGTAGCCATGTGATAGAGCAGATGGCAGTGAAACGCCCATTCGCCCATGGCGTCGGCAGGCACATCGACGCTCAGTGATTGTCCAGGCGGCACATTGACCACATGTTTGAGCGGATTGAACTTTTTTTGGCCTACGTCCAGTTGCATCCACATGCCATGCAAATGCATCGGGTGGTTCATCATGGTCTGGTTGACGAAGGTGAAGCGCACCCGCTCGCCATATTTCAGGCGGATGGGATCGGCTTCGGAAAATTTCTTGCCGTCGAACGACCAGAAATAACGCTGCATATTGCCGGTCAGCTTCATCTCAATCTCGCGGTCCGGCGCGCGGTACGAAGCATACGGAACCATGGCTTTCAGATCGCCATAGACCAGAACCTTGCCGCCCGCCTTTGCCGCCTTGGGCGTAAGGCCGCTTTGCATGCCGGACATGTCCATCCCCGCCATATCCATGCCGGGCATTGCGCCGTAATCCATTCCCTCCATCCCCGCCATGGACCCATGGTCCATCCCCGGCATTGATGTTTCTTCCTTACCCGCTTTATCCGCGCCCGGCGCCGCCCCATGATCCATGGCGCCCATATCCATGCCCATATCTGTCATGGTCAGTTGCGGGCGCGGGCGTAAGCTGGGAATTTCCCCGCTCATGCCCTCTTTGGGGGCCAGCGTTGCCCGCGCATAGCCGGTGCGGTCCAGCGATTCGGCGAAGATCGTGAAGGCCTTTTCTTCCTCAGGCTGAACAATCACGTCATAGGTTTCGGCCACCGCGATGCGCAATTCATCCACCGGAACCGGCTGCACATTATTGCCATCGGCCTGCACCAGTGTCATTTTCAGGCCTGGAATGCGCACGTCGAAATAGCTCATCGCCGAACCGTTGATGAGGCGCAGCCGCACCCGCTCGCCCGGTTTGAACAGGCCGGTCCAGTTTTGCCCCGCACTCTTGCCGTTGACCAGAAATGTATAGCCGCTGACATCGGAAATATCCGTGGGGGTCATGCGCATTTGCCCCCATGCGGCGCGGTCTTTCAGGGTTGCTCCCAGTCCCATTTCCGAAACATCCCTGAAAAAGGTTGCAACGGTGCGCCGGCCATATTGATAATAATCACTGCTTTTCTTCAGATGGCCAAGGATGGCTTCGGGCTTTTCACCCGCCCAGTCCGACAGCATCACCACATGGTCGCGGTCATATCTGAACGGCTCGCGCTTGGTTGGCGCGATCACCAGCGGGCCATATATGCCTTCCTGTTCCTGCAGGCCGGAATGGCTGTGATACCAATAGGTGCCGGCCTGTTTGATTTTGAAATTATAGGTAAAGGTCTCGCCCGGCTTGATGCCGGGAAAGCTGATGCCCGGCACCCCGTCCTGGGTAAAGGGCACCAGAACCCCGTGCCAGTGCAGCGATGTGTCCGTGTTCATCCTGTTCGTGACGTTGATGGTCACCTCCTCGCCCTCGGTAAAGCGCAGGGTGGGACCGGGAATCTGTCCATTGATCGCCATGGCCTGGCGTTCGCGCCCGTTGAACCCGGCGCGCATCTCGTCAATAGTCAGGTTGTAGGTTCCGGCGAACGCGCCGGAACCAGTGATCAGCGTGAAGAATGTTGCAAGCCCAAACCAAAATCTACGCATGATCATCCCTTTCATTTACTAAAATCAATGCGGCCCAACATGCCGGACTCGTAGTGCCCCGGCATGTTGCAGGCGAATTCAATTTCCATGGCTTTGGTGAATTTCCATACCAGTTCCTTGTTTTCACCGGGCGCCAGCAGGACGGTGTTGGGATCGTCATGGCGCATGGGCATATCCTTGCCCTTATTGGCATGGCTCATGCCGCTCATATCCATTTTGGAATGGTCCATGTTCATCCTCTCCGGGTTGATGCCAGTACGGGTGAGCATGCCCATCTCCATCATCTCCGCCATTTCCTTGCGGTGTTCCGTATGGGCGGCCAAGGTGCCGATGCTGAACTCGTGCAGAAATTCGCTGCTGTTCTTCAGAACGAAGCGAACGGTTTCGCCCTGTTTCACCGAAATTGCATCCGGTTCATAGTAATTGTCGGCCAAATTAACTTCGATACTGCGGGTGGCAGAGGCGGGTTTTCCGGGCGCGCCAAATTCATAACCGTGACCGGCGGCGGCATGCGCCGGAGTGGCAAGGCCGGAGACAGAGACGCTGAGTGCTACAGCCAGGGGTAAAAAGATCGGATTCATGGTGTGTCCTTTGCATTGATAGATGATCGGCCTGACACGCGCATGGACGCGGCGGTTGGGCCGGAATGGCTGGGAATGTCTAGCGGCGTGCGCGGATCAGGCGCGGCGCGGCGGATGAAATGGCGGATCGCCGCGATGCACGGCCGTGATGCGCGCTAACATAGGCGCAACGCGTTCCGTCGCCCGTAACCTTACCTGAGCCGGGGGACGCTCATTCATAATGACCGGCACACAGGTCAGCATACAGCAGATCCCGTCGGATTTAGCGTCATCTTGCGAATGATCGGGTGTTTGATGATGAAATACAGCCGGATGCGTGTGAGCGGCGTCTATCTTCATATGATCTGTATTCAAATGGGCCGCGACCGGAGACGGCCCCATCAGGGCGCTCACCACCAGCGAAACGGTAAAGGCAATGATAATGCCTACAGACCACCGCACGGTATAACTGCCTCCTCACCGCGTCATGAAAACGCCCTGCGTCCTATTTAGTAGATGCAGGCGGCGTTGGCAAGCACATGCTGGCGCACACTTCTCGATAATGCCCAAAATGAGTTACACTAACGGGACAGTTGAAGAACACCGGCAGCTTGATTTGGATCAACGGCTTGAATCGGCTAAGGTGCTATCAACAAGCGTGCTTTATATCAGCCAGGAGAATTTCCGTGATCCGCACATTTTTCCCCCGCGCCAGCCAGATTTTTTTAATCCTGTTCTTTGCCATGGGCCTGGCGGCATGCGATATCAACGCAGTGCCGCGCTATGACGAGGAAACCAAGGCGGCATGGAGCGAAGTGCTGAACCAGTATCAGCGGCGCGCTGATCTGGTGCCGAACCTGGTCGAGACGGTTGCGGGCTTTGCGCGGCAGGAAAAAGAAACCCTGACGGCGGTGGTGGAGGCGCGAAGCAAGGCGACGCAGATGCAGTTGCCGCCAGATATTCTGAATAATCCTGAGGCGTTCAGGCAGTTCCAGCAGAACCAGGCGGCCCTTGGCGGCGCCCTGGCGCGCTTGCTGGTGGTGGTGGAAAAATATCCCGAACTGAAATCAAACCAGAATTTTTTATCGCTGCAATCCCAGCTTGAAGGCACGGAAAACCGCATAACCGTTGCGCGGCGCGATTACATTCTTAGCGTACAGAAATATAACACCGAACTGCGCACCATTCCCGGCCGGTGGGTTGCAGGCGTGCTGTATCCCGAGGCGGAGGTCAAGCAGACCTTCGATATCGCCGAGCAGGCGAAAGAGGCCCCGAAGGTCAAGTTCTGATGGCGCGTTATATCCGCGTGTGGGGTGCTTACATATGGGCCATTCGCAGCCTGGCGCTGATGTTGTGCGCCATCCATATTGTTGCGGGGCAGCCCGGCTTTGCCGCAGAACCAAAATTTCCCCAGCCTTCGAGCCGGGTGGTTGACGAGGCCGCGCTGCTTTCGGCGCCTGCAAAGGAGCGCATCACCGGATGGCTTGAAGCGTTCGAACGGGCCTCAAAACGGCAGGTCGTGGTGGTGACGGTTAAAGACTTGCAGGGCTACCCGATTGAGGATTTCGGCTACCGCCTTGGCCGCGCCTGGGGCATTGGCGAAAAGGGCCGTAATACCGGCGCAATCCTGCTTGTCGCACCGAAAGAGCGCACAGTGCGCATCGAAGTTGGCTATGGCCTTGAAGGGGAACTGACTGACGCGATCAGCCGCGCCATCATTGAGCAGAATATTCTGCCCGCTTTCAAGGACGGCAATTATGAGCAGGGAATCGTCAACGGAACCGCGGCGATCCTGAAAGTGCTTGGCTGGAAGGGTGATACGCCGGGAGTCATGCGCGATGCACCGCAAAGCGCGCAAGAACTTCCCCCCATACCGCTATTGATCTTCATTATCCTGTTTGTCATTTTTCGTTTTGGCCGCAGTGGTTTTTTTGGCGGGCGCCATGGACGTGGGGTGTGGGGTTCCCGTTCACGCGGCGGCTTTTCCGGGGGAGGCGGCTCGTTTGGCGGCGGCGGCGCAACGGGGCGGTGGTAAAGCCTATGCGCAGAATGTCCGCCGGAGAGCGCAACCGGATCGAAGCGGCGGTCGCCGCAGCCGAAACCCGCACCAGTGCCGAATTCGCCGTGGTTGTGGCCCAATCTAGCGATGATTATGCGCCGTTCCCCTTGCTGTGGGCGGGACTGCTGGCGTTATTGACCGGCGGCGTCATTGCCATCGCGGCGCCGATGATGAGCGTGGGCATGAGCTTTACGATTCAGGCGGGCGTCTTCATTGCCGCAGGCCTGCTGCTGCAATTTAAAAAATTGCGGCCTCGCCTGGCGCCGCCTTCACTCCAGCGGGAATATGCCGCCCGGCAGGCAAGGCTGCAATTCGCCAGCCTCGTCAATGAGCGGACCCGCGGTGATGTTGGCGTGCTGTTATTCGTATCCCTGGCCGAGCGGCATGTTGAGATACTGGTGGATAACGGCGTCGCAGAGCGCATTCCGCAAACGGCGTTTCAGAACATCATCGATGGGTTTATTCAGGAAGTTCACAAAGGGAAAATCGCGGAGGGCTTCATTGTGGCAATCGAAGGCTGCACCCTGGTTCTTGAGCGGCATTTTCCAGCCCGGCCGGACGAACCGGACGAAATCCCAAACAGGGTGACGGAAATTTAACCGGAAATATTTCTGTTGGTGCGGGGCTGGCGCAACCGTTTACGCCATTACCGGACTTGCCAGAAGAAGGCCAAGCGCGGTCAGGGGGCGAGGCTTCTCTGAAACAAACCGGTCGTGGTGTTTTCTCCCTGTTTGATTTCCACATGAGCGTTCGTTCAGCGCCGCTGACTGTCCAGGACCTGGATTAATTCATCGATCTTTTGGCTGCGTTCCTTGAGCGATCCGTTGTGGAAAGCGTGGGTGACGCAACTCTGCAAATGCTCACGCAGCACCTCCTGTTCAACCCTATCAAGGGCGGCGCGCGCGGCATTGATCTGGGTCAATATGTCGATGCAATAACGATCTTGCTCAACCATGTTGCGCACGCCGCGCACCTGCCCCTCGATCCGGGCGAGGCGGTTCAGGCAGCTTTTTTTGGTTTTCATATCCATGCTTGAATTATACCCTGTATGGGTATATGTTGCAATATGGATTCCATCTGAAGTCCACTGATACCATGAAAAGATACTCAGGGCTTTGACTTGGCTCAACATATCGGGCGTCCAGAAATGTCAGACCATGCGATTGAATATGCGGCAAAAAACCCAGTTTGGGCATTCGCGGGCCCATATGAAACAGCAAAAGGATTACGCCAATGACGGATCATGCGCACGCACACACGCATCATGGGGGTTCTGCCGCTATGGCTCCGGGCGACATGGCCAAAGATCCCGTCTGCGGCATGATGGTCAGCAAAGCTGGCGCCGTAGGGTCTGGCCAGACTTTCGAACATGATGCAACCATGCATTATTTCTGCAGCCGTAAATGCGTGACGAAATTTCAGTCTGATCCGGCGCGTTACGTGTCTGGTGCGCAGGCGCCGGCGGAAATCGCCGCCGCGGGCAGTGAATATACCTGCCCGATGCACCCGGAGGTGCGGCAGACCGGTCCTGGCAATTGCCCGATCTGCGGCATGGCGCTGGAGCCGGTGCAGGTATCGGCCTCGCCTGCCGGAAATCCCGAGCTTGCAGACATGCAACGCAGGCTCTGGATTGGCGCGCTGCTTACGGTTCCGGTCGTCATACTGGAAATGGGCGCGCATCTTATGGATATGCAGGCGCTGTTTTCAGCGCGCACGTCAATTCTGGCGCAATTTCTGCTCGCCACGCCGGTTGTATTGTGGGCTGGCTGGCCGTTTTTTGCGCGCGGCGCAAAATCGCTCCTCACCGGTTCGTTGAACATGTTTACGTTGATCGCCATCGGCACTGGCGCGGCGTTGCTCTACAGCCTTGTCGCGACGTTCGCGCCCGGCCTGTTTCCCGACGCCATGCGTGACGGGCATGGCAATGTGCCGGTATATTTTGAGGCGGCCTCGGTGATTGTGGTGCTGGTGCTGCTGGGTCAGGTGCTGGAGTTGCGCGCGCGTGAGACCACCAGCGGCGCCATCCGGGCGTTATTGAATCTGGCGCCGCGCACGGCGCTGCGCATCGGCGAAGACGGCAGCGACTCTGAAGTGCCGATTGATGTGATCGAGGTTGGCGACCGGTTGCGTGTGCGCCCTGGCGAGAAAGTGCCGGTGGACGGTGAACTGACAGAGGGCCGCAGCGCCGTCGATGAATCGATGATCACCGGCGAATCCATGCCGGTAACGAAACGGACCGGCGACAAACTCATTGGCGGCACCATCAACCAGACCGGCGGTTTTGTCATGCGCGCCGGCAATGTCGGCGCCGACACGGTGCTGGCCCGTATCGTTCAAATGGTGTCAAACGCACAGCGTTCGCGCGCGCCGATCCAGCGTCTGGCGGATCAGGTGTCCGGCTGGTTTGTGCCGGGCGTGATTGGCATTGCGGTGTTAAGTTTTACCGCCTGGATGGTTTGGGGCCCGGAGCCGGCCTTCACCTATGCGATGATATCGGCGGTATCGGTGTTGATCATCGCGTGCCCCTGCGCGCTGGGGTTGGCGACCCCGATGTCGATTATGGTTGGCGTCGGGCGCGGTGCGTTTGGCGGCATATTGATCCGGGATGCGGAAGCGCTGGAGCGTCTGGAAAAGGTCGATACGCTGGTCATAGACAAGACCGGCACCCTGACCCAGGGCAAGCCAAGCGTAACATCAATTCAGCAGACGGAAAAATTCTCGCCGGACGGGATTTTGCGTTTAGCCGCCAGTCTGGAACGCGCCAGCGAACATCCGATTGCCACCGCCATCGTTACGGAAGCGGGCAAACGCGGAATTCCGTTTACCGAAGTAACCGGTTTCGACTCACCTGCCGGCAAGGGCGTGCTGGGCGTCATCGAAGGCCGCCGCGTACTGCTGGGAAACCCGGCATTCCTGACCGAAAATTCTGTCGATGTTACGCCATTGGCGCAAGCCGCCGATCAGTTGCGCGGACAAGGCGCCACCGTTGTGCTGTTGGCCGTAGAGGGCGCGGTTGCGGGATTGATCGCGGTCAGCGATCCGATCAAACCCACGACACAAGAAGCGCTTACCGCCTTGCATGGATTGGGTATTCGCACGGTCATGCTGACCGGTGACAATCAGATGACCGCAAACGCCGTGGCCAAAACATTGGGCATCGATGCGGTGGAGGCCGAAGTGCTTCCCGCCGACAAGGCGCGCATCGTGCAACGGTTGCGGTCGGAGGGACGGGTGGTGGCGATGGCCGGTGACGGGGTCAACGATGCGCCCGCACTGGCAAGTGCGGATGTCGGCATTGCCATGGGCACCGGAACCGACGTGGCGATCGAAAGCGCCGGGGTCACCCTGGTCAAGGGGGATCTGCTCGGGATTGTTGCGGCCCACCGGCTGTCGCGGGCGGTGATGAACAATATCAGGCAGAACCTGTTTTTTGCATTCGCCTATAACGCGGCTGGAATACCTGTCGCCGCCGGGGTTTTGTACCCTGTTTTCGGCATCCTGCTAAGCCCGATTGTCGCCGCCGCCGCCATGGCGCTAAGCTCGGTCAGCGTGATTTTGAATGCCGCGCGGTTGCGCCGCTTTGCGATACAACGCTGATATGAGGCATACTCAGGCGAGCGAAGCAACCACCAGGATGCGCCTGCGTTTTCTTGGCGGGGCTGGAACGGTTACCGGATCGAAATATCTG
>JAHHGO010000132.1 GCA_023252275.1 Alphaproteobacteria bacterium | reverse complement strand
GTGAGAGTTATGAGAGTTGTGTGGAGGTGCTGCGGGGGTGGGTGAAGCGTGGGATGCGGACACCGGCGACGATTACGACCGATGGTGCACTGGGATTGACCAAAGCGATTGATATGTAGAAGCTACAATCTTATCTGACACCGAGATAAAGTCTTCGTTGTCCGAACCTCTCAGGAGAGAGAAAGGAGCGAAGCAATGAACACGGGGCAGAAAGTGATCAAAGTAAAGGTGGGGTTGTTGGAGTTAGCAAAGCAGTTGGGCAATGTGTCGCAAGCCTGCAAGGTGATGGGCTACAGCCGCGATAGTTTCTATCGATTCAAGGAGCTGTATGACGAAGGGGGAGAGGTCGCCCTGCAGGAATTGAGTCGACGGAAACCGAACTTCAAGAACCGCGTGGTGCCGGAGGTGGAAGCAGCCGTAGAGGCCTTGGCGTTAGAACAACCAGCGTGGGGCCAGTTACGAGCCGCCAATGAATTAGCGCAACGGGGGATTCCGATCTCGGCCGCGGGCGTACGCTGTGTGTGGAAACGCCAAGGGTTGGAGAATCTCAACAAACGCCTGCGGGCGTTAGAAGCGAAGGTGGCCCGGGAGAGTCATATTCTGACCGAGGCCCAGTTAGCTGCCCTAGAGAAGGCGAAAGTCGAGAAAGAGGCGCATGGCGAGTTTGAGAGCGAATGTCCGGGCTATTGTGGCGGACAAGATACGTTCTATGTCGGCACGTTAAAGGGCGTAGGCCGGATCTACCAGCAAACCTTCATTGATACTTATAGCAAGGTGGCGTTTGCCAAACTCTACGACCGCAAAACGTCACTGACAGCTGCCGATCTGCTTAATGATCAGGTTGTGCCGTTCTTCGAGGAGCATGAGGTGCCGTTGAGTCGTATCTTAACCGATCGGGGCACGGAGTATTGTGGGAGTCCGGACAGCCATGAGTATGAATTGTATTTAGCCATAGAGAACATTGATCATACGCGCACGAAGGTGAAGAGTCCGCAAACCAATGGGATCGTCGAACGCTTACATAAGACCATGCTCAATGAGGTCTATCGTATTACGTTTCGCAAGAAGATTTATACGAGTCTGGCTGAGTTGCAGACCGACTTGGAGGAGTGGCTCCGCTCCTCCAATGAAGAGCGGGTGCACCAAGGCCGGTGGTGCTTTGGGCGCACGCCGAAGCAAACGTTCATCGACACGATTCCCTTAGCGAAGGAGAAGTTATTAGCGGCGTAGGCGGTCGGACAATGATTAGCAACCTGACAACGAAGATAAATATCAAACACTGTCAGATCAAGTCTTGACTTTTACAGATTAGCAACCTGACAACGAAGATAAATATCAAACACTGTCAGATCAAGTCTTGACTTTTACATATCAATCGCTTTGGTCAATCCCAGTGCACCATCGGTCGTAATCGTCGCCGGTGTCCGCATCCCACGCTTCACCCACCCCCGCAGCACCTCCACACAACTCTCATAACTCTCACTATTGGTGGTGGAGAGACTGACTAAGACTTTGCGGCCATCCTCACAGATCGCCCAGACACAGAGGATGCCGGTTTTCTGCCCCCACCGCCGTAACGGTTCATAGACCGTATCAATGAAGAGATAGGTCACGGTCTCTTTGCTGAGATCCCGCGTCCGCCACGCTTCATACTCTTCACTTAACGTCGCACTTACCTCGCTGACCGTACTTTTGCCCAGCACGAAGTGGCCCAGCGCACTTTCTAAACTGTACTCAATATCCCGTTGTGACATCCCGCCGACATCCTTCGCATCCTCAACACAGCGCCGGACATGATGTTCAGAAACTTCGCCAGCAGGCCGGAAAATGGCTGAAGGACTTGCGCGAGGCCAATAATCTGACGCAACGCCAGCTGGCGGCGCTGGTGGGTGTCGAATATTACACTTTTGTATCGCAGCTTGAATCCGGCCGGGGCCGTATTCCGCCTGACCGCTATGAACGCTGGGCCCAGGCGCTGAATGTCGAAACAACGGCATTTGTGAAGGAATTAATGAAATATTATGATCCGGAAACCTATCGTTTGCTGTTTGCGAACGAATAGCGCAAAGCAAATTGCGCTCGCAAATCGGCGGCGGGGCTGTTAGGCTGATTCGTTTAGATGTTCTGGTCGCATAGACTTTTTTGGGGTGCGCAAACCTTACTGTCATGGCTTCGATCCTTTCATTCCGGCAACCGCAAAAACCACAGAACTGGACCAATGAGGAATTGGCTGAGCTCTACCGGGTGGTGGATGTGCTCGCGCGCGCCGGTGTCGAGATCGATACGGATATGGGCCTGTCGGATGAGGGCGAACCCTGGTTTTCGTTCTGCCGCGCCGATACTGGCGATGTCATTGTGCATTTTTCCCGCATCGATGGGCAGTTTGTCGCGGTCAGCGCGGCAACGGACACGGTTGTCCGGGGCGGTAATTTCCGCCGGGTGGCCGAGGCGCTGGTCAACCGCCAACCCCTGATCCTGCCCGCGCCCAGTTCGGGCCAGAAATTATTCCTGCATCCGTCGGTTATTCTGACGGCGCTTGTCGCCACCACATTGGCGCAGATGAAAAGCTGGGATGGCGATGGCGCGTTGGCCCTGGAAGATGTTTCGGGCGGCCCTCCGCACAATATTTCCGACGCGACTTTTGCGGAAACATTGAAAACCGCTTTTATTGACGCGCTGAACCTTGTATTGCGCGGCTTCACTGGCCCCGCCGATGCCAAACATGCGCTGGCCGAACATTCGGGCGTCACGGCGCTGGGTCTTGGACTTGGCAATCTGTCCCTGGCGTCTGTGGTGGCTTTTGCCATTTCGGTGATTCAGGGTTCGCCGTTGCTGGATGAAGCCCAGTTGGCGGAAGCCGCCCAGGCGCCCGCTGATCAAGCAGATGCATCCACCAAAAACATCGTTGCGGCTGCGGCCGCGCCGCAAATTCCCGACAATGGAACGCATAGTGATACAGGCGCGCTGCAACAGCCCGCCGAAAACAGGGAAAGCGTTGCGGTTAAGCTGCCCGCGCGCGATGCCGCCGTTTCAGGCGCGATGGAAAAACCCGGGCTTCCCGATAAATCTGGCGCCGCCGCATCCGATGATGAAGGCCCCGTTCAAATGGCGCAGAAAACCTTGCCGGACAAGGTGATTGCCCATGACGCGGGCATTCCCGCGCCAGCGGCGAAACAGGTTCCCGATCAAATAAATGCGGATGCGCCAAAGGCCGAATTGGCGCGCAGCGCCGTGGCTGTGGCCGATCACAAGGCGGATGCCGCTGTCGCATTGGTTGTGATCCGCGACGGTGCGGATCTTCACCGGTTCAGTTTCACCGAAATCAGCCGCGAAGCGATTGAAATCTTTTTTGTGCGGACTGCGGACGCATCCGCTGGCGGCGACGCGCCGCTTTCCATCAGCGCCGGGCTGCCGCTTGCGATGGACATTGAAAGCTTTACGCTAAGCGATCCCGCAGCCGGGCGCATGAGGGTGAATGCGTCGGATATTGTATTTGCCGGCGGCGATCCGGTGGCAATGGCGCGGCTTAATCAGATCACGGACTTTGTCAACGCCACGGACAACAGATATTCCGCGCCGGACAGCTTTCCGGATTTGCTGAATCAATATTGGAATGGCGACAAGGCGCTGACCATTGTGGTTTTCGACAGTGACGATCTGCCGCTGAATATTTTCTCCTTCACCAGCAATGTGCTGTTTGTGGAAGAAAGTCAGCTGAATGGCCTGGCGATGGATGCAGCCGATAGCGGCTTGCAGGTCGATCTGGCCAATGGCGGCGATCTGACGCTGCTGGGCGTAATCAATCTGAGCCCGGTTGTTGAAGCTGCCTGATCGGCGGTGCTATATCCCTTTGAATTCCGCCTTGCGTTTTTCATTGAAGGCGCGGACGCCTTCGCGGCGATCCTCCGAAACATAAACCTTGTCATAGGCGGCCAGTTCCAGTTTCAGGCCTGATTTAAGATCGGTTTGCAGGCCGCCATTTACCGCCTGCTTGATATTTTTAACCGATAACGGCGCATTGGCGCAGATGGCGCGCGCGGTTTCCAGCGCCTGCTCCAGTAATTGCGCGGGCTCGCACACAAGGTTGATAATGCCCCATTCGAGCGCTTCCTGCGCCGAAAAGGGCCGCCCGGTCATCAGAATTTCCCGGGCCCTTGGGCCGCCCGCCACGCGCGGCAGATTTTGCGTTCCGCCACAACCCGGCAGAATGCCCAGCGTGACCTCGGTCAGGGCAAAGCGTACGCCTGTGGCCGCATAGGCGAAATCGCAGGCCAGCGCAATTTCACAGCCGCCGCCAAAGGCCGCGCCATTCACCGCCGCTATCACCGGCAGCGGGCAATCCATAATGCCGTAAATGGCTTCTTCAAAGATAATATGCTGCGCGCGCCAGGCCGCATCGCTCATGCCGTCGCGCTCTTTCAGATCACCGCCGGCGCAAAACGCCTTGTCGCCCGCGCCCGTCAACACGACACAGCGCACCCCGCCCGGATCCTGGTTCAGCCCGTTCTGAAACAGATCGCGCAGATCAAGCCCCATCTGGGTGTTGAGGGCATTGCGAAAATCCGGCCGGTTCAGCGTCACGCGCAAAAGCCCCGGCCCGGGCCGCTCCAGCGCCAATGTGTCATAAATTTCACGCATGCCTGCTATCCATTTGATCAGAATTTTACGTGCCAGATGGCTCGAAACCCTCTATGCTGAGGGCATAGCTAGTCAAGAGAAACCAACCATGCAGGGAGAAAACTATGCGTGAAGCCGTAATCGTATCCACCGCGCGCACCGGATTGGCCAAAAGCTTCCGGGGCGGATTCAACGCCACCCATTCCGGCGCCCTGGGCGGCCATGTGGTCAAGCACGCCATTGCGCGCGCCAAGATTGAACCGGGCGAAGTGGATGATGTCTATATGGGCTGTGTCGCCCCGGATGGCGGCTCCACCGCGAATGTGGCGCGCAGTTCCGCCCTGTGGGCCGGCTGCCCGGTATCGGTGTCCGCCGTCACCGTCAACCGCTATTGCTCGTCGGGCCTGCAATCCATCGCCATGGCGGCGCAGCATATTATTGTGGACGGCGCCCAGATCGCCATTGGCGGCGGCGTTGAAACCATTTCCATGGGCGGTCAGGTCAAACAGGACCCCAAGGATCCGAAGCTGGCGGCCGAATGGCCGGCGCTGTGGATGCCGATGATCGAAACCGCCGATATTGTGGCGCAGCGCTATAAGGTGTCGCGCGAATATCAGGATGAATTTTCGCTCGAAAGCCAGAAGCGCACCGCCGCGGCCCAGCAGGGCGGCAAATTCAATGATGAAATCGTGCCGATGAAGGTCATGATGGCGGTCAAGGACAAGGAAACCGGCGCTGTCACCATGAAGGAAACCGTGGTTGATCGCGACGATTGCAACCGCCCTGAAACCAAGGCCGAAGGCCTGGCGGCGTTGCAGCCGGTGCGTGGCGCTGGCAATTTCATCACGGCGGGTAACGCCAGCCAGCTTTCCGATGGCGCCTCCGCCTGCGTGCTGATGGAGGCCAAAGAGGCCGAACGCCGCGGCCTGCAACCGATGGGCCGCTTCCGCGGTTTTGCCGTCGGCGGCTGCTCGCCCGAAGAAATGGGCATCGGCCCGGTCTTCGCCATTCCCAAGCTGCTGGAACGCACCGGCCTCAAGATCGAAGACATCGATCTGTGGGAACTCAACGAAGCCTTTGCCAGCCAGGCGCTGTATTGCAAGGACAAGCTCGGCATTCCGGGCGACAGGCTGAATGTCAATGGCGGCGCGATTTCCATCGGCCATCCGTTCGGCATGACAGGCTCGCGCCTGACCGGCCACATCCTGATCGAAGGCAAGCGCCGCAAGGCCAAAAATGTCATCGTCACCATGTGCATCGGCGGCGGCATGGGCGCGGCGGGCCTGTTCGAGGTTTACTGATCGCGATTGCGCGATTGCGTGAAATCAAAAGCCGGGCCCCGCGCCCGGCTTTTTTATGTGTCTGCCAATGCCGAAACCACTGGAACGATTTTTGCCACAGTGGCCATGATTTTTTTGTCCTGCGCGGCTATTTTCAGATCATAGGCCGATTGCAGCCGCATCCAGAATTCGGGCGTACCGCCAAACAGCCGCGCCAGTTTCAGGCACATCACCGCCGACAGAGGTTTGCGTTCGGCCAATATGTCATGCAGCATTTGCCGTGATATCCCCAACGCTTTTGCCGCAGCCGTCACCGAAAGGCCGGATTCCGGCAGGATGTCCTGCTTGAGAATTTCACCCGGATGCACGGGGGGAAGCTGGTTCTTCAGGGCCAATAGCGCCTCCTTAATGATAGTCTTCCAGATCAATATGCGTGGCGCTTTCGCCCAACCAGCCAAAGGTGATGCGATAGTTGGCGCTAACGCGAACCGACCATCTTTTGGGGCTTCCCTGCAAGCCGTGAAAACGCAATCCGGCAAGGTTCATCTGTTCAGGCTCAATGGCTGTTTCCAGCATCTGCAGGATACGAATGCATTTTCTGACATGCTCTGCGCCAATCCGGCGGGTTTTGCCGGTTTGGTAGAGATCCTCCAGCCCCTTATGCCTGAAACTGACGATCATCTATATGTAAACTCTTTAGTTTATAATGTCAACTAAATAGGTGTCACTCGCCGCCATATCTGTATTTTCAGACAGGGTGACGAAATGAGCGATTCCTCACTTCGCGGTAAGCTGTAAAAACACGTCTTCCAGATCGGATTCTTCGGTGGAGATGTCGGCGATCTCGATGCCGGCGTCGCGGATGCGCCCGATCAGCATCATGACCGGCGTGTCGGCGGGATTATATTGCACGGCCAGCGCGCCATCGCGCAGCCGTTCCGCATTCAGGCCGGCAAGTGCCGCCGGAACGGCGCTCAGCGGCTGGGCGGGGCGGATGACCAGCCGCTTGTCGCTGATGCGGGCCAGCAATTGCGGCGTCGGCTCGCAGGCAATCACCGCGCCATGATTGATGATGGCGATGCGGTCGCACATGGCCTGGGCTTCTTCCAGATAATGCGTGGTCAGCACAATGGTGGCGCCGTGCGTATTCAGTGTACGGACATAATCCCAGAGCTGCTGGCGCAGCTCCACATCGACGCCCGCCGTGGGTTCGTCCAGCACCAGAATGGGCGGGCTGTGCACCATCGCCTTGGCGACCAGAAGGCGGCGGCGCATGCCGCCAGACAAAGTGCGCGCATAGGCCTGGGCCTTGCCGGTCAGGCCGAGCGCTTCCAGTATTTCCGCCGTGCGGCGTTCGGCTTTTGGCACGCCATACATGCCGGCATGAAGATCCAGCAGATCATAGGGCGTGAAAAATGGATCAATATTCAGCTCCTGCGGCACCACTCCGATGGAGACGCGCGATTTGCGCGGATTTTTGTCAATGTCAAAGCCCCAGATGCGCGCCGTACCGCTGGTCTTTTTCACCAGCCCGGCCAGAATATTGATAAAGGTGGATTTGCCCGCCCCATTGGGGCCGAGCAGGCCAAATATCGAGCCGCGCGGAATATCCAGATCAATGCCCTTAAGCGCATGTTTGGGCGCGCCGCCGCCCTGCGCGTTATAAATTTTGGTCAGATTGCGCGCCTCGATGGCGTTTTGGCCCTCGGGCGTATTTTCCGCAATGGATGCTTTTGTGTTAGGCATAAAGATGGGTATCATTACGCGCCAAGTCAGGTCAACGGAGAGTTCATCCAAACACATGCCATCACAGACAAGCCTGCCATCCGGCAACAGGACGCCCGGCGCGGGCGATCATCTCTATCTGATCGACGGGTCGGGCTATATATTTCGCGCCTATCATGCGCTGCCGCCGCTGACGCGCAAGCGTATGGACGACCACTCCCTGGACACTGCCGGCCAATTACGGTCTCGCGCTCAATCCTTCGCTGACCTACGACTTCTATGACACCTGCAGCGAAATTCTGATTTTGGCGGAAGGCTTAAAAGACAGTGTCGAAAAACAAACGGGCTTAAAACTCGCGGCGCTCGGCCAATCGTTCGAAGGCAAAGTAAAAGAAAAACATAAAGCTCAGCATCCGT
>JAHHGO010000131.1 GCA_023252275.1 Alphaproteobacteria bacterium | reverse complement strand
AGCTGTAATCGCGCGGGCAGCAGAACGATGGGCGGGTCCGGTGGCGTCATGCGGGCGGGATAAAACAGTTCGCTGTCAACCCCGCAGCCGGGAATGAGAACCGTCTGCTCGCTGCGGACCAGATGTGCATCGACGAACAGGCTGCGATCGTCGGCGTTTTCAAAAACCGTCATTCCCCGCCGGCTGCGCAGCACCATGCGATAGGCCAGCATGACGAGCCGGCGGCGCAAGGCGGCCCACGGCCCCTTGGCGATGAACACATGCCCCAGACCGGTGATGAAATAGATTACCCGGCCCACGCGCAGCAACCGCGCCGCCAGCCCGCCATACAGAACCGGCTTGATGGTGATGCAATGCAAAATATCCGGGCGCAGCCGCGCTATCATCCGCCAGATGGCCACAAGCGCCGCCAGTTCGCCAAGCCAGGCGGTGCCGCCACGGCTGACCGGCAGATCATGCAATTGCGCGCCGCAGCCCCGGATCGCCGCCAGCGCATCCGCCATATCCAGCGCCGCGCCCTGAAACGGCAGCGCCACATGGGTGTCATAGCCGTTCGCCACCGCCGCCCGCGCCAGCGGCAATATATGCGTGACAAAAAACCGCGCATCATTGATCACAAACAGCAGCCGCGCCGGGCCCTGGCGTTTCATGGGGGCTTAGCCATTATCATCGCCCGCAGCCCTCAGAAACGCGGCCATATCGCCATATAGCAGCGGTTCATAGCGCCGGATTTTTTCATCCGGCCAATCCCACCAGCGGATTTGCAGCAGCCGCGTCACGATCTCCGGCGCAAATCGCAGACGCACCACACGGGCGGGATTGCCCGCCGCAACCGCATAGGGCGGCACATCGCGCGTCACCACCGCGCCCGCGCCAATCACTGCGCCGTCGCCGATGCTGACACCTGATAGAATAATCGCGCGGCTGCCGATCCAGACATCATTACCGATGCGCACCGGCCCGCGTGTGCGCGGCTGGGCGGGCGGCGCATCCGCCATGAAATAGTGCGACCGGAAGGGATAGCCGGAAGGGCTGTCCAGCGGATGTTCCGCTTGGCCATAGATCATGACCTCCGGGCCGATGGCGCAGAAGGCGCCGATGCTGCACGGGGCCAGCGCGCTCGCGCGCACAAAAATATTTCGCGTGACGCCATAGGTATAACGCCCAACGCTCACATGATCCGGCAGCGTATCGCGGCGGCGCGGAAACCCGATGGCTTTGCGAAATTTTTTAAAAAAAGACATTCAGCCGGCCTTTTCACCCCTGACCAATGAGCGCAGCAGCAGACGCCGCCACTTCACCGCCTTGCCATTGCTATAAACGGGAAGATAGGCAAGGCAAACGGCTTTTTCCCACAAGGCCAGGCGGCTGTGCCGCACCTCGCGCATATAAAAGCGCAGGAAAGCGCGCAGGAATGGCCATAATTGCGCCGCCGTCAGCGGCCGGTAGCGCCCTTCGGACAGGCCCGTTTCGCGATTATAGAAACTGGTTTGCGGCACGCCAATGGCGCGGTCATTGATAAAAAATGGCAGCATGGTCAAATGGTCCGCCGCCCAGACATGAGGGAAATCCCGTTCCGCCCGGTCATAGGCCGCGCGGATCGCCTGAGTGCGATACAGGCCATAAAACATCCCGCCACGGCTCAGCGATAGCATCACGATGATGCGGCGGATGCGGGCCCTGTCGCGAAGCGGCGGCGTCGCCACTATTCCCGCAATCGTTCCATCCATGCGCTTGCGCACGATACGCGGTACCGCCATTTGCAGATCCGGGTTCGCCGCCAGCGCGCCCTGCAGCGCTTCGAGATAATTGGGATCATGCCAGTCATCATAGGCCGCCCACATGTAATAATCCCCCTTGGCCTCCTGCAGCACAAAACGGAAATTTGGCAGGCCGCCAATATTTTCCAGCTGCCTGAAAACCCGGATGCGCGGATCGCGCGCGGCATATTCGGCAATGATCTGCGGAGTCGCATCGGTTGAACAATTATCCGACACGATGATTTCAAAATCGGTGAAACTTTGCGCCAGCAGGGAGTCCAGCGCCTGCGCCAGATGGGCGGCGCCATTATAAACCGGCATGCCGATGGAAATAACTGGATGCGCGCGCGGCATCATGCGCTGGCTTTCGAATCGGGGTTTATACGCATACCGCAAACTGCCATTTATCATTGCCTGCGTATACGCTACAGGCTAAAGCAAAGCCTGTGCTATCAGCAACCGGCGGGCCATGAGCGAGCGCATCAAAGACTATTGGAACCAGCGGGCGTCGGAAAACAGCGGCAGTCTGACCGCCACCACCCAGGATATCTGGTTGCGGCGGCTGGAGGTTGCCTGCCTGATCGGCATGATTGAAAGGCTGAACCTGCCCGCGGGCGCGCAGATTGCCGATATGGGATGCGGCGATGGCAATACAATTTTGCAATTGGCGCGGCAGTTTCCGGAGCTGAATTTTCTGGGCTTTGACTATGCGCCGCAGATGATCGAAACCGCACAGGCGCAACTGGCGGCACTTGGCGGGCTTGCTGGCAGGGTGAAATTCAGCGTGGGGGATGTGAATGATCCTGTGGCCAGCGCCGGCGCGGGGCAGTTGGATGTGGCAATGACGGACCGCTGCCTGATCAATCTGGAAACCAGCGCGGCGCAATATGCCGCCATTGCTGGTATTGCCAAATGTCTAAAGCCGGGCGGCGTCTATCTGGCGATCGAAAATTTTCATGAGGGCCAGAACGCCATGAACATGACCCGCGCCGCTGCCGGGCTGCCGGAAATTGCGGTGCGCTGGCATAATCATTATTTTCATGAAGCGGATTTCCGCACGCAAACGGCGCAGCATTTCGCCAGCCTTGAATTTCAGGAATTTTCAAGCGCCTATTATTACGCAACGCGGGTGATTTATTCCGCGATGTGCAAACTGCAAGGCGTCGAGCCGGATTATGACCACCCCATTCACCAGATGGCGGTTCGCCTGCCCATGATGGGGAATTTCAGCCCGATCCGGCTGGCGGTGTTACGTAAGGCCGGCTAAACGTTCTTGCGCAAAATTTCCTTCAGCGCGGCGCAAACGCGCATCACATCTTCGCGGGTCAGATTAAAGCCGCTGGGCAGATTCAGGCCACGCGGCGCAATATCGTAAGAAACCCTGTTGCGCGCGCGCGCAGCCGCCGCCTGCGGCGTGGCGGAAAAAGCCGGAATATCGCTAAGCGGATCGAACATGGGCCGCGTGGCGACGCCATAATCCCGGAACGCCGCCATCAATGCGGGTTTATCCAGCCGGAACCCGCTGGGGAAAATCGCCGTCACCATCCAATAGGAATTGCGCACCCCCGCGCCTTCACCATTCAGGCTGATGGCCGGAACATCCGCCAGAAATTCCCTGTACCAGCCGAAGATTTCCCGCTTGCGCTGAAACAGTTCATCCAGCCGCTCAATCTGCGCCAACCCCATCGCCGCCTGCATGGCGGACATTTTATATTTGAAACCCACCTCGGTGCTGCGGAATGACACATCCCCCGGCGCCCGGCCATGATCACGTAAAAACTGGCAGCGCGCGAAAAATGCCGCGTCATCGGTCAGCAGCATGCCGCCTTCGCCGGTGGTCAGGGTTTTTGAACCGTGAAAGCTGAACACACTGGCATGACCAAAACTTCCCGCGCGGCGTTCGCGATAGGCCGATCCCGCCGCCTCGGCCGCGTCTTCGATAAGCGGAATGTTGCGCTGCGCCGCCAGCGCCAGAACTTCGTTCATCGGCGGCATCCCGCCATAGAGGTCAACCGCAATAATGGCGCGGGTGCGCGGCGTGATGCACGCCGCAATGGTGTCCGCGGTAACGCACCAGTCTGTCGCATCCATATCGGCAAAAACCGGCGTGGCGCCCACATAGCTGACCGGCGCGACGGTGGCGATCCAGGTTACATCGGGAACGATCACCTCATCCCCCGGACCGACTCCAAGCCCCGCCAGCGCCAGATGCAGCCCGGCGGTGCAGGAGGGCAGCGCCATCGCATATTTGCGGTTCACGGCGCGGGCAAATTCCGCCTCGAACCTTTCATGATACATGTTGGCGTTTTCACCCCAGGCATTTTGGGCCGCATCGCGCACATATTCCACCTCGCGCGCCGTAATGCTGGGCCCGGCGACGGGTATCAATTTTTGCTGCGATTGGGTCATTTTGTAATTTTTCGATTCGGATAGTATGCCAAGCTGTAAGCGCAACGATTCTATCATGGCCAGTAACACTGAGGAAAAGCATTTGCCTGACCTGGCTGCTCTAAAACACCGTTTCAGCCGATTGTTCGGCTGGCCACGCCGCACCCGCCCCATTGCCTTGCAGGCTGCGGCCCCGCGCGAGGTCGTTTTGCATCGCGCCATTCTGGACGCCTTTCCCGCCCCCGTATTGCTGCTTGATGCCCGGCGCACCGTCATAGAAGCGAACAGGGCCGCGCATGAATTATTCGGGGCGCGCATGATCAATTATGATCTGGCCCAATCGCTGCGCCATCCGGCGGCGCTGGACGCCGCCAGCGCGGCGCTGTCGGCAGGCAAGGCGATGAGCACCCAGATCGTACTGCAATCGTCCGTGGCGCGGCATTATGAACTGCACGCCATGCCGGTCGAGCAGATCGAGGGGGCGCAGGTGCGCGCCGTACTGGTGTTGCTGGATGTGACGGCCTCGCATCAAGTTGAGCAGATGCGCGCCGATTTTGTCGCCAATGTCAGCCATGAATTACGCTCGCCGCTGGCAGCACTTACAGGATTTGTCGAAACCCTGAAAGGCCCGGCCAAAAATGATGAGGTGGCGCGCCAGCGCTTCCTGGACATTATGGAGGTTGAAGCCAAACGCATGGCCAGGCTGATAGATGATCTGTTGTCGCTTTCCCGTGTGGAAGCCAACGAGCATGTCCGCCCCAAAGGCCAGATCAAAATCGGCGAATTACTGGCTTCGGCATGCGCCACATTGGAGCACCGGGCCGCCAAGCGGGAAGTGGAAATCGAACTGTCATGTCCTGACCATCTGCCGGCCATTGCGGGCGATCAGGATCAGCTGGCCGAGGTGTTTCATAATCTGCTGGATAATGCCCTGAAATACGGACCGCCCGGCAAACCCGTCAAAATTACTGTTCAGAAGGTGGACCGGATTCCTGAAATTGGCGGCAAGGGGGTGCGTATTTGCGTACAAAATCAGGGCGAGCCTATCGCAGCCGAACATATTCCGCGCCTGACCGAGCGCTTTTACCGCGCCGACAAGGCCCGTTCACGCGATATGGGCGGAACCGGTTTGGGGCTGGCCATCGTCAAGCACATAATCAACCGGCATCGCGGCCGGCTGATGATTGAAAGCAACGCGGAAACCGGGACCATTTTCAGCGTTTTCCTGTCGGAGTTTCAGCCCGAACAGCCAGCCGTCAATTTCACTATGGCGGATGTCACAAAACTGTAACCTGTTTGTCATATAAGTTTTGTGTGTTAAAAATACATTAATCTCAGGTGCTGGGACAAAAAGGTTCTGGCCCGTCACTTATATATTGGGAGATGGCTCTGAGATGAATACCAAGACTATAATTTTTACCGCTATTGCGGCCGCAGTAGGAACGGCGGGTGTGGCCCATGCCCGGGATCAGGTGCAAATTGTCGGCTCGTCGACGGTCTTCCCGTTCTCCACTGCTGTTGCTGAACAGATCGGCAAAACATCAGGCGGCAAGACGCCTATCGTGGAAAGCACCGGCACCGGCGGCGGCTTCAAGCTGTTTTGTTCAGGCAGCGGCGACAATACACCGGATGTAGCGAACGCTTCGCGCGCCATCAAAAGCTCGGAAGCGGAGCTATGCGCCAGCAATAAGGCAGGCGGCATCATTGAGGTTAAGATCGGCTATGACGGCATCGTATTGGCAAATTCCCGCAGTGCGCAACAAATAAACCTTTCCTTAAAAGATATTTTTCTGGCCCTCGCCAAGGAGGTTCCCGGCGATGATGGCAAAACAACTCCCAACCCTTACAAGACCTGGAAACAGGTGAACCCCAGCCTGCCAGATATTAAAATCGAAGTCATGGGGCCGCCGCCGACCTCCGGCACACGCGACGCCTTTGTCGAACTGGCGATGGAAGCTGGCTGCAAGTCATTCCCCTGGGTGAAAGCGCTGGCGAATGATTATAAGGACGCCTTCGCCAAAATCTGTCACAGCGTCCGCGAGGATGGCGCCTGGATTGACGCCGGGGAAAACGACAATCTGATCATACAGAAACTGGCCGCCAACCCGAACGCCATGGGCGTTTTCGGCTTCAGCTTTCTCGACCAGAACACCGACAAGGTGCAAGGAAGCATTATCGAAAATACCGAACCCAGCTTCGATAATATCGCCAGCGGCGCCTATAAGGTCTCCCGTCCGCTGTATTTTTATGTGAAAGCGGCGCATCTTGATGTGGTGCCGGGACTGAAACCCTACCTGGCTGAATTCACCAGCGAAAAAGCCTGGGGACCTGAAGGCTACCTTACCGAAAAGGGCCTGATTCCGATGCCAGATGAAGAGCGCGCCAAGATCCGTAATGACGTAGCGGCGAATGCCAAACTCTGACCAGATCATGCGCTCGGCCCCAGTCCTGTTAAAGGACTGGGCGCCGGCTCCCTCGGTTTTCTCCGACGCGGCCTTCACGCGGCGGCGCTGGTTGCGTTCCTTATGGGAACGCCCCATTTATGCGCTGCTGATTATTAGTTCGCTCATTGCCATTGCGACAACTGTTGGCATTGTTCTTTCATTGATATTTGAATCCATACGTTTTTTTGACAAAGTGCCGGTGACGGAATTTTTATTCGGCCTTGAATGGCATCCGCAAACCGCGATGCGCTCCGATCAGGTTGGTTCTTCCGGCAGTTTCGGCGCGGTGCCGCTGTTTACCGGAACCCTTCTGATCAGCCTGATCGCCATGCTGACGGCAGGCCCGATAGGGCTTTTTTCGGCGGTGTATCTTGCCGAATACGCCAATAAAAACATCCGCGACGTGGCCAAGCCGCTGCTGGAAATTCTGGCCGGCGTTCCCACTGTCATTTATGGTTTCTTTGCCGCTCTGATCGTCGCTCCCCTGATGCGCGACGCCGGCGGTTTTTTCGGGGTGGCCATTTCATCCGAAAGCGCGCTGGCGGCCGGCCTGGTTATGGGCGTGATGATCATTCCCATTATCTCGTCTTTGTCCGATGACGTGATCACTTCGGTTCCCCGCGCACTGCGCGAAGCGTCCTACAGTCTTGGCGCCACCCAATCGGAAACCATCCGCAGCGTGGTGCTGCCCGCGGCGCTGCCCGGAATTGTTTCGGCTTTCCTGCTTGCGGCGTCGCGCGCCATTGGCGAAACCATGATTGTGGTGATGGCGGCGGGACTTTCCGCCAATCTTACCGCCAATCCCTTTGCCGCCGTCACCACCATCACCGTGCAGATTGTCGGCCTGCTTACCGGTGATCAGGAATTTGAAAGCCCGAAAACCCTTGCCGCATTCGCGCTGGGGCTGGTGCTGTTTGTGGTGACGCTTGGCCTCAACTTTACTGCGCTGCGGGTGGTCAAGAAATATCGTGAAAAATATGACTGAAACAGCCAATTCCGGCAATAATCAGGCCGGCAGAAATGCCGCGTCAGACAGGCTGCTGCAACGCCGTTACAGGGCCGAGACCCGTTTCCGCTGGTACGGTATTTTAGGCACAGGCATGGCGCTGGTATTTTTGGGCGCCATTCTGGTCAGCGTCATTGTGATTGGCCATAGCGCCTTCCGGCAGACATTTGTAAAGCTGGATATATTTTTCGACCCGCAAATTCTGACCGCAGGGGGCAAGACCGATGCGAACAGTCTTCGCCTTGCGGATTATCCGGCGCTCGTTAGAGCTTCGCTGCGGGAAATGTTTCCCGCCGTGACGGACCGGCGCGAACAGCGCCAGCTGTTTGCGCTGCTTAGCCGTGGCGCGCCGGACAGCCTGCGCGAACAGGTGGCCGCCAATCCGGCATTGGTCGGCACCAGGGCAACGCTGTGGCTGCTGTCCTCGGACGATCTGGATCTTTTCATCAAG
>JAHHGO010000130.1 GCA_023252275.1 Alphaproteobacteria bacterium | reverse complement strand
GGATCACCCAGGCGCTTGAGGGCAATTCGGGCCCGTTCCCGCACGCCCTGCTGGCGCTGGACGGGCTGCTGGAAGATATGCTGGCGGCCAGCCCCGCCGTCGATGTCGAAGACCGTTTTCGCGCGGTGCTGGCGGCGGCGCGGCGGCGCGACCGGGAGGCGGGCCGCGCCCTGGAGGGGCCGCATCGCAGTGATCTGCTGGCATGGCATGGCGAAACCCGGATGCCGGCGGGCGAATGTTCCACCGGGCAGCAAAAAGCGCTGCTGATTTCCATCATTCTCGCCAATGCCAGGCTGCTGGCCGACAGCGGCGCGGCGCCGCTGCTGCTGCTGGACGAGGTTGTGGCGCATCTAGACGCCAGACGCCGCGCGGCGCTCTATGACGCCATCTGCCGGTTGGGCGCCCAGGCCTGGATGACCGGCACGGACCGCAGCCTGTTTGAGGCAATGGGCGCGCGCGCGCAATATTTCAATGTAACGCATGGCGCGGTTTCTGACGCCGCCGGTTAGGCGCCTCGAAACCCGCGGGAACGGATGTATAGGATAGCAAGTAATGAGTGGTGAAGTTTCCCGTAACGAACAGGCCGCAAGCGAATATGGCGCGGAATCGATCAAGGTTCTGCGCGGCCTTGACGCCGTGCGCAAACGCCCGGGCATGTATATTGGCGACACGGATGACGGTTCCGGCCTGCATCATATGGTGTATGAAGTTGTCGATAACGCCATTGATGAATCGCTGGCCGGTTATTGTGACCGCATCGTTGTTGTCATGCATCCCGACGGGTCGGTCAGCGTGTCGGATAATGGACGCGGCATACCCACGGAAATTCACAGTGAAGAAGGCGTTTCCGCGGCCGAAGTCATCATGACGCAGCTTCATGCGGGCGGAAAATTCGATCAGAATTCCTACAAAGTGTCGGGCGGCCTGCATGGCGTGGGCGTTTCCGTTGTCAATGCGCTGTCGCAATGGCTGGAGGTTCGCATCTGGCGCGGCGGCAAGGAGCATTATATGCGCTTTCAGCATGGGGTGCCGGATGCGCCGCTGAAAGTGATCGGCGATGCGCCCGGATTAAGCGGGACATTTATCGCCTTTCTTCCGTCCACGGACACATTCACGAAAACGGATTTCAATTTCGAAACCCTTGAGCACCGCCTGCGCGAACTGGCGTTTTTGAATTCCGGAGTGCATATCATTCTGCGCGACGAGCGCGGCGTGGAGGCGCGCGAGGTTGATCTGGTATATACCGGCGGGGTCGAGGCCTTTGTGCAATATCTCGATCGCAATAAATCCAGGCTGATCGAAAGCCCCATCGTCATTTCCGGCGAACGCGACGGCATTATTGTGGACGCATCCTTGTGGTGGAACGACAGCGTGCATGAAAATGTGCTGTGCTTCACCAATAACATTCCGCAGCGCGATGGCGGCACCCATCTGGCGGGATTTCGCGGCGCATTGACGCGCTGCGTTAATGCCTATGCCAACAGTTCCGGCATGGCGAAAAAATCCAAGGTGCCGATCACGGGGGATGATGCGCGCGAAGGGCTGACCTGCGTTTTGTCGGTCAAGGTGCCGGATCCGAAATTTTCATCCCAGACCAAGGACAAGCTGGTTTCATCCGAAGTGCGCCCCGCCGTTGAGGGGCTGCTGAATGACCGCCTGTCGCAATGGCTTGAGGAGCATCCGGGCGAGGCGCGCGCCATTATTTCAAAAATCATCGAGGCCGCGGCGGCGCGCGAGGCCGCCCGCCGGGCGCGCGAACTGACCCGGCGCAAAAGCGCGCTGGATATTTCCAATCTTCCCGGCAAACTGGCCGATTGCCAGGAGCGCGATCCGGCCAAATCGGAACTGTTTCTGGTCGAGGGCGACAGCGCCGGCGGTTCCGCCAAGCAGGCGCGCGACCGTTCCAATCAGGCGGTGCTGCCGCTGCGCGGCAAGATATTGAATGTGGAGCGCGCGCGCTTCGACAAGATGCTGGCCTCCAACGAAATCGGCACCCTTATCACGGCCCTGGGCGCGGGCATCGGGCGCAATGATTTCAACATTGAAAACGCCCGCTATCACAAGATCGTCATCATGACCGACGCCGATGTCGATGGCGCGCATATACGCACCCTGCTGCTGACATTTTTTTACCGGCACATGCCGCAACTGATTGAGCGGGGCTATCTCTATATTGCGCAGCCGCCGCTCTACAAGGTCAGCCGCGGCAGTTCCGGGCAATATCTGAAAGACGAAAAAGCCTTGCAGGATTTTCTGATGGCCAGCGGCGTCAAGGACGCCGTGCTGCATCTGCATGATGGCAGCCAGCGCGCCGGTGAAGATCTGCACGCCTTGGTCGAACATGCGCGCGGCATCCGCGCCATACTGGACCATCTGCCGCGCGGCAAATATCCGGATTTTATTATCGAGCAGGTGGCGATTGCCGGCGCGTTGCAGCCCGATGTGCTGGATGATCCCGACGCGGCGCGCCGCATTGCCGAGGCGGTGGCCATTGCGCTTGATCAGAATTTCGCGCTGGAGGACCGCGGCTGGCAGGGCGAGGCCACCGAAACAGGCGGCTTGCGTTTTTTCCGCGATGTGCGCGGTGTGCGCGAGGCCTATGAAATTGACGCGCCGCTGCTGGCCAGCGCCGAGGCGCGGCGGCTGAATGCCGAGGTTCCGGAATTGCAGGCGGTTTTCCAGCGTTCGGCCACGCTGCGCCGGAAAGATGCCGAATATGCCATCGCCTCGCCCACCGCGCTGTTTGAAACCATCAAGCAGATCGGCAGTCAGGGCATCGCCATCCAGCGTTATAAAGGTCTGGGTGAAATGAACCCCGAACAATTGTGGGAAACCACGCTTGATCCGCAGGTGCGGTCGCTGTTGCAGGTCAAGGTCGATCATTTTGACACCGCCGATGATCTGTTTTCCCAATTGATGGGCGATGTGGTCGAAACGCGGCGGCAGTTCATTTACGACAACGCGTTGAAAGTATCGAATCTGGATGTCTGACGCGGCCCTTAACCCCGCCCGCTATATTCTGACGGTTTCCTGCCCCGATAAGGTTGGCATTGTGGCGGCGGTGGCGGGCGTGCTGGCCGACAGCGATCTATTCATCACGGATTCGCATCATTTCGGCGATCCCGGCACGCGAAATTTTTTCATGCGCACCGCCTTTGAGGCGGCTAATCCGCAGTTGAACCGCACCGCATTCGCCAGCCGGTTCGCGCCCATCGCCGAACGCTTCGCCATGCGCTGGAGCCTGCACGATTGCACGCTGCGCCCATCCGCGCTGATCATGGTGTCGAAATCCGATCATTGCCTGAACGATCTGCTATACCGCCATCGCACCGGATCGCTGCCCGTGCATATTCCGGCCATTGTCTCCAATCACATGAATCTGGCGCCGCTGGCCGAATGGCACAAAATTCCTTTCCTCTATGTGCCGGTCACCAAAAACAACAAGCCCGAGGCCGAAGCCCGGCTGCGCGACATCATTGCCGAAACCAAAGCCGATTTTATCGTGCTGGCCCGCTATATGCAGATTTTATCGCAGGAATTATGCGCCGAACTGGAAGGCCGGGCGATCAATATTCATCATTCTTTCCTGCCCAGCTTCAAGGGCGCCCAGCCCTATCGGCAGGCGCATCAGCGCGGCGTCAAACTGATCGGCGCCACGGCGCATTTCGTTACCCCCGATCTGGATGAAGGGCCGATCATCGAACAGATGGTGGAGCGCATTGATCACAGCTATACAGCCGAGGCGATGGCCGCCGCCGGGCGCGACGTGGAAAGCCAGGTTCTGGCCCGGGCCGTGCGCTGGCTTGCGGAACAGCGCGTATTTCTGAACGGCAACAAGACCGTCGTGTTCCGCTAGCAATATGGACTATTGGAAATGTGATGACGCAGGCGAAGGATAGGGCCCTATCTTCACAAACCGGAAGCCCGGGGCTTGCCGGCATTCGCTTTGCGCAATCCGGAAACGACGCCATTGCCTTTATAGAAGGGCAGTGGACCATTGCAGAACTGGCCGGGGTGGATGAGGCCCTGCGGCAGTGGCAACCCGGGAAAACCGGCACTGTCGTGATCGACCTTGGCGCCTTGCTGCGTCTGGATACCGCCGGGGCCTGGCTGTTGCATCGTACATGCCGGGATTTACAGGCCGCGGGGCTGCGTGCCGATTACGCCAATGTTCAGCCTGAACATACGGCCCTTCTGGCCCGCGCCGCAAAGAACGACCGCCCCGCCCCGGATGCCGCGCCCCGCTTGGGCGCGGTGCGCACCGTACTGACCGCGGTCGGCGCCGGGGTGGCGGGCGCCTTCGTCGAATCTCGCGCCTTGCTGGGTTTTCTGGGGCTGACCGTGGCGACATTGGGACGCACTATCGCCCATCCCGGCCGCATGCGCTGGACCTCGCTGATTTATCATCTGGAGGCGATCGGGTTTAACGCGGTGCCGATTGTGTCGCTGATTTCATTTCTGATCGGCATCGTGCTGGCCTATCAGGGCGCCACCCAATTGCGCCAGTTCGGCGCGGAAATTTTCACCGTTGAGCTGGTGGCCATTTCGGTGCTGCGTGAAATCGGCATATTGCTGACAGCGATCATGGTGGCCGGGCGATCCGGCAGCGCCTTCACGGCGCAGATCGGCTCGATGAAACTGAACGAGGAAATTGACGCCATGCGCGCGCTGGCGCTTGATCCTATGGAATTGCTGGTCGTGCCGCGGGTGGTGGCGCTGATTATTGCGCTGCCCATGCTGGGCTTTATTGCCGACATGATGGGCCTGTTTGGCGGCGCGATGATGTGCTGGCTGGTGCTGGATATTAATCCGGCGCTGTTTATGGAGCGGCTGAACCAATGGGTTCCGCTATCGCATTTCTGGGTCGGCCTGATCAAGGCCCCCTTCTTTGCCATGGCGATTGGCGTGATTGGCTGCTTTGAAGGACTACAGGTGCAGGGAAGCGCAGAATCCGTAGGGCGGCTGACCACCAAATCGGTGGTCGAGGCGATATTTCTGGTGCTGGTTCTGGACGCCATATTTTCCGTATTTTTTGCAGTGATAGAGTTTTGAGCCCGCAACCCGCGCAGGACATCCTCATCGCCATCCGGGGCCTGCGCACCGGTTTTGGCGACAGCATCATTCATGACGGGCTTGATCTTGATGTCTATCGCGGTGAAGTGCTGGGCATTGTCGGCGGATCCGGCACTGGCAAATCGGTGCTGCTGCGCACCATCATCGGTTTGAACCGGCAACTGGCTGGAAGCATACGGGTATTCGGAAAAGATCTTGAGGCAATAAACATTGCCGAACGGCGCGCCGTGGAACGCCGCTGGGGTGTGCTGTTTCAGAACGGCGCGCTGTTTTCATCTCTGACGGTCGCGCAGAATATTGAAGTGCCAATGCGGGAGCATCTGCAACTGCCCGAGGCGCTGATGCGGGAAATCGCCGCCATGAAGATTGCCATGGTCGGCCTGCCGCAGGATGCCGGGGACAAATATCCATCCGAACTGTCTGGCGGCATGCGCAAGCGCGCCGGGCTGGCCCGCGCCCTGGCGCTGGACCCCGAAATTGTCTTTCTGGATGAGCCCACGGCGGGGCTGGACCCTATCGGCGCGGCGGAGTTTGACGCCCTGATCCTTGAATTGCGCGAGGCGCTGGGCCTGACCGTGTTCATGGTGACACATGATCTGGACAGTCTGAACGCCATCTGCGATCGAATTGCAGTCATGGCGGAAAAACATGTTATCGTGACCGGTGATATGGGGGTCATGCTGAAACATGATCATGCCTGGGTCCGGGAATATTTCCATGGCCCCAGGGGGCGCGCAGCACTAAATATGTAGCAACAGATGGAAACACGGGCAAATCACGTTCTTATCGGCGCTTTCACCCTGGCGGTGATAGCGGCGGCGTTTGGCTTTATTCTGTGGCTGGCCAAAAACGAGATCGATCAGCAATTCGCACATTACGATATCCTGTTCGAAGGCTCGGTGACTGGTCTTAATGTCGCGGGGGATGTGCGCTATCAGGGCGTCCGCGTCGGGCAGGTCAAAGACATCCGCATTTATGAGAAAAACTCCAAACTGGTGCGTGTGCGGATTGAAATCGACGCCAATACGCCGATCAATTCCGGCTCGCTAGCCAGTCTTGAATTTTTCGGCATTACCGGCGTGCTATTCGTGCAGATCAACGGCGGTGACGCGGATGCCCCGCCCCTGACTGTTGCCAAGGGTCAGGAATTGCCAATCATTGCGTCCGCAAAATCCAGCCTTGAAGAATTGTTTTCCGGCGCGCCGCGCCTGATCGATAATGCCGCGCTGCTGCTTGAACGGCTTAATCATCTGGTCGACGAGGAAAATCGCAAAACCATCGCAGGCATTCTGAAAAATGCCGAAACCGTAACCGGCAGTGTCGCCGGCAAGAACCGGGAAATTGAGGAGCTGATCGTCAACGCCAATAAAATGAGCCGCGATTTTTCCGAAGTGTCCGGCAATCTGAACGCACTAACGGCGCGGCTGGACAAGCTCAGCCTGCAGGCGGAAACCACCCTGAATTCCGATGTGCACAATTTTTTACAGGAAGCCACCGGCCTGACGCGGGAAATGAATAATATCGTCAAGGACAACAAGCAGGCGATCAATAATTTTGGCGACCGCGGCTTGCGCGAATTTGCGAGCTTTGTCATTGAGGCGCGGCAATTGGTAACCACGCTTGACCGGGTGGCGCAGCGGCTGGAAAGTGATCCGGCGCGGTTTTTCCTTGGCAATTCCGCATCGGAGTATCAGGCGCCATGAACATGAATTTCAGTTTGCCGGGCAGGATTGCGGGATTGATTGCTGTGACGGTTCTGTTGTCCGCCTGCGGATTTACCTTGCCGGGCAGCGGACCCGCGCCGCTGACCTATGATCTGTCGCCCAAAAGCACTTTCGACGGGGACCTTCCCGAAATCAAACAGCAGCTTGTGGTGGAAGAGCCCAGTTCCGCGCGCGGCATTGACACGGATCGCATCACCCTGCGGCCATCGCCGATCGAGATAAAATATTTTGCCGGATCGCGCTGGGTGGATCGCGCGCCCCGGATGGTTCAGATATTGCTCGTTGAATCATATGAAAATACCGGAAGAATCCTGGCCGTTGGCCGCCAGTCGATAGGCCTGCGTCCCGATTACAGCGTCAAAAGTGAATTGCGGGAATTTCAGGCCGAATATTTCGATGCAGGCGGCAAGCCGAGCATTCATGTGCGGCTCAATGTCAAACTGATCAAAATGCCCGAGGCGCGGATCATCGCTTCCGCCACCTTCGACCAGATTGACCCCGCTACGGGCACCGAAATTACCGCCATAGTGCAGAGTTTTGACGAAACACTGGGCAAAGTGCTGAGAAAATCCGTAGAGTGGTCCCTGCGGGAAGTGGCGAAACAAACAGCCAATCAAAACAGAGAATAACCGGCCATGGCCGAAGGGCTCGCATATAATGGTTCCCGGCCTGCCCCGTCACGGGCGGAGCTGGCCTATTTGCGGCGCGGCATGCACGAACCGGGCGGCAAATTACCGCTGTTTGACCGGCGCGGCCAGGAAATCAGCCCCGAAATTATCCAGACCTGTATCACCAATGGCTGGGCGGAGCACTGGTTCGCCAATCCGCTCAAGCCGGATTGGCTGGTCTGCCGCCTGACACTGGTAGGCCGCAATCTGGTACAGCAGCTTCGGCCGGAAAACGCCGTGGAAAATTAAAGGCGGAGGGGGGCAGAGCGATGAGAATGTTACTCGCAGCCGGACTTTTCTTTATAGGGATTCATATTATAATTTCCAGTTCGCCCCTGCGGGGCGTGATTACGGGGCGCATTGGCGAGCGCGCCTATCAGGCGGCATTCTCTCTTCTGTCTCTGGCCGGGCTCGGCTGGCTGATCTGGTCCTATATTAACGCGGATCGCCTTACGCTGGGTTACTCGCCCGCCTGGCTGCTGTTTCTTTCCGTACTGACCAGCATGGCGGGGCTGTGGCTGGCCTTTATGGGAATTCTAAGCCCCAACCCAACGACTATTGGCCAGGAGGGGCTTCTTAAATCCGCAACCCGGGCACAGGGCATCGTTCGGGTTACCCGGCATCCATTCATGGTTGGGTTCACGCTCTGGGCGCTGGCGCATACAGTGCTTAATCCGGACACCGCATCCCTGATATTTTTCGGAACGTTTTTTGTGCTGGCGGGGCTTGGGCCATGGCTGATTGACCGCAAGAAAGCCCGGGCGATGCCCGGTCACTGGCCCGATTTTGCCAGCGCCACTTCGATCATCCCAT
>JAHHGO010000012.1 GCA_023252275.1 Alphaproteobacteria bacterium | reverse complement strand
GCTCGAATTGTTTGCTGTACGAAGGTGTTAAACCAGTTTTTGTAGATATTGATCCTAGAACTTTGAATATTGATTTTAATAAAGCGGCTAAATTTGTAAACTCAAAAACAAAGGGTATTTTGCTACCTCACGTTTTTGGTACCACTTCCGGTGGTGCTGTTTTTGATGGACGCGCCGGGCAAGCGCGAAGAACTGCATGACATGGCGCGGCGCATCGCCGGCGAGGGATATTATGTGGTTCTGCCAAATCTCTATTACCGCATGGTGCGCGAATTTGACATTAACCGCGACCCGGGCGGCGGCAGGCGCATGTTCGAACTGATGCGTTCACTGACAAATGATCTGGTGATGCAGGATGTGGGCGCGCTGCTGGCCTATGCCGATACGCAGGCCGCCGCGCGCAAGGGCAAGGTGGGCGTTGTGGGCTATTGCATGAGCGGGCCGTTCGCCTTCAGGGCGGCGTCAGCCCATGCGGACCGTGTGGCGGTTTCGGCCTCGATGTATGGCGTGTCGCTAATGACCGAAAATGCGGATTCGCCGCATCTGTTCGCCAAAGACATCAAGGGCGAGATGTATTTCGGCTGCGCGGAATATGATGATTACGCCCCAAAAGAACAGATCGATGCGCTTGAAAAGCACCTGTACGGATTAAATATAAAGCACAGGGTCGAATGGTATCCCGGCGCGCATCACGGTTTTGCCTTTCCGCAGCGCCTGGGCGCCTATGACAAGCCATCGGCGGAGCGGCACTGGGAAAGACTGTTTGATATGTTTCGGCGGAATCTGAAACCTTAACACCAGGAGGGGGTATCATGCCCTTTGACGCAACACCAAGCGGCGGAGGCGGCGGAGGCGGCGGAGGCGGCCCGTCGCTGGCCGGAAAACTGCTAATCGCCATGCCCAATATGGGCGATCCGCGTTTCAGGCGCAGCGTGATCTATATGTGCGCCCATTCACCCGATGGCGCGCTGGGCCTGATCATCAACAAACATGCCGGGCAGATTTCCTTTCCGGACCTGCTGGAGCAGCTCGACATGAAATGCGCGCCGGGTACGGAACATATCCGGATACAATTGGGCGGGCCGGTTGAGACCGGGCGCGGATTTATTCTTCATTCGGATGATTATTTTCTAAAGGGCGTCACCATGCCGGTGAAGGAGCATGTCGGCCTTACCACCAGCCTCGACATATTGCGCGATATGGCCGAAGGCAAGGGCCCGCAAAAGGCGCTGGTGGCGCTTGGCTATTCCGGCTGGGGGCCGGGGCAACTGGAATATGAAATTCAGGCCAATGCCTGGCTGCATTGCGAGGCGGATACGGATTTGATTTTTTCCGCCAGCCTTGAGAGCAAGTGGGAACTGGCGCTGGCAAAGCTTGGCATCAATCCCGGCAATATTTCCGGCGCCTCCGGGCGGGCGTAAGGGGCGGGGATCGGTCATATTATGCAGCTGCTGTGCTATAAATTGATACCCAACCCGCCGCAGCTTGTTCCATCCAGCCCTACGCGCGGCTGGATGGACGCCTCGCCGGATCGTTTCGCCTATCGTTGCCTGCCGCTCAACATCGCCAATGGCTATGGCTGGGAGGTTTTGTGTCCACAGTCTTTTGAGATCGCCTGGAATGGCCGCCCCGAAAAAGAGGCCATACAGATACGGTCCACGGACGGCTCCCCGCATATCGAGCATTTAGTGCTATCGCATTTCTCCATGGGCGTTGTCACTTTTCATGTCGGCTATATGTTCCGCACGCCGCCCGGCTGGGATTTGCTGGCCACCGCGCCCATGAACCGCCCCAAGCATGGCATTTATGCGTTATCGGGCATTATCGAAACCGACTGGCTGCCATTTCCCTTCACCATGAACTGGAAAATGACCGCGCCGGGTTTTGTGCGCTTTGAAAAGGGCGAGCCCTTTTGCACCATCATCCCCATCCATCATGACATGCTTGAATCGTTCCGGCCGGAAATGCGTGTGATGGATGCCGAACCGGAACTGAAAAAGGAATATGAGGCCTGGCTGAAAAGCCGCACCGATTTTCTGGCCAATCTCGCCAATCATGATCCGGCCACCATCAAGCAGGCCTGGCAGAAATATTATTTTCAGGGCCAGCGCCTGACATCTGATGAAAAGGTGGAAACCCACAAAAGCAAATTGCGGCTGGCCACCCCGGAAGACCCCGACCCGAGCAAGTAAGTTTGCAACTTACCTGAAGCCGCACCCTGTGCTAGGGGTGGCGGCATGCCGATTTTATTCTGGATCATTGCCCTGGGGATGGCGCTTGGCGCGGCGGCGCTGATTGCGTATCCGCTTTTGCGCGCGCGCCACGGCGACGCCTCGCGCGGCGCGCATGCGCTGGAGGTCTATCGCCGCCAATTGGCGGAACTGGAGGGCGAACTGGCGCGCGGCGTGATTTCCGCCAGCGAGGCGGAAGGCGCGCGGCTGGAAATCGAACGCCGAATGTTGCGGGCGCATTCGGAAGCCGGACCCGCGCCGGAAAGCAGCCTGTCCACCGGGCGTGGCCGCAACTGGCTGGCGGCGGGTCTGGCTTTGGTGACACCGATGCTGGCCTTTGCGGTCTATCTGGCAGTTGGCAATCCTGACCCCGCGCCCGATCGGGCGGCTGCACAGGTCAAAGGCGCCGACACCGAACACATGGATATGCTGGCCCTGACAGAAAAGCTCGCGGCGCGCCTTGCGGCAAACCCCGGTGATGTTCAGGGCTGGATGCTGCTGGGGCGCTCTTATGTCACGCTGGCGGATTATCCCAAGGCCCTTGCAGCCTATGGCAAAGCCGTGGCGCTGGCCAGCGACAAGCCCGCGCCCATGGTGCTGGCGGAATATGCCGAAACGCTGGTGCAGGCCAATAATGGTCTGGTGGGCGAGGATGCGCAGGAGCAATTTCGAAAAGTTCTTAAGATCGTTCCCGCCGAGCCGCGGTCGCAATTTTATCTCGGACTGGCCAAGGCGCAGGCGGGCGACGCCAAAGGCGCGCTGGCGGGTTGGGTGGCGCTGTTGAAACAAGCCGAACCCGGTGCGCCCTGGGCGGGCGCCGTGCGCGCACAGGCGCAGGAAGTCGCCGATATGCTGAAAGTGGATCTTGCCGCTCTGGTTCCGGAACCGGCCCTGCCGCCCGCCGCCAAGCAGGTCGCGGCTCCGGTCCCGAAAGCTGGACCGGATGCGGAGGCGATGGCCGCCGCTGCCGAGATGCCGGAGGGTGATCGCAAGAAAATGATTGAAGGCATGGTCGCGCGGCTTGCGGCGCGTCTGGAAAGCACCGAAAAAACCAATACGGATGGCTGGCTGCAACTGGCGCGCGCCTATGGCGTCCTGGGGCGCAAGGCGGATAGTCTGGCGGCGCTGGGCCGCGCGGTGGAAACGGCCCCGGATCGCATGGATGCGCTGTCGGCCTATGGCGAAGCCCTGCAGGCGGCAGGGGAAACTAATCCCGTTTCCGAGAGGTTTGCCAATACCATGCGCCAGATATTGGCTGTCGAACCGGTAAATAATCAGGCGCTGTGGTTTCTGGGCGCTTTCTCGGCGCAAAAGGGCGACAGGGCGGCTGCGCGTGATTATTGGGAAAAATTACGCGGGCAATTGCCGCCTGATACAGATGAATACCGCTCTGTGTCCTCGGCGCTCAATGAATTGGGTAAATCTTGATCCCTGTCAAAGCCGTGTCATGAAATTTTGTAATGAATGAACATACTGGTTGTTTTATTCTATAATTGGTCATTGGGGCTGTACGCCCATGATTATTCATGGAAAAATATGGTCGGACAGACGAATCATGAAGTTTCACGAGAGTCATTTGCATAAGGGCTGGGCATGACGGAACGCGTAAAAATCGCCATTGTCGGGTCCGGCCCCGCCGGGCTCAGCGCTGCCGGACGGGCGGCGGCCAGCGGCGTTTCGCATGTTCTGCTGGAACAGCGCGATCATATCTCCGACACGATTTACAAATATCAAAAGGGCAAGCTCGTCATGGCGACGCCCGACATATTGCCATTGCGCAGTGAACTTTCCTTCCAGATCGGCATCCGCGAAGAGGTGCTGGGAAACTGGGAAAAACAGATAAACGGCTTAAAGGCGAATATCCGGTATAACTCAGAAGTTGTTGCAATAACCGGTGAAAAGGGAAATTTCACTCTCAAATTGTCGGATGGAACAACGCTTAACGCCGAATTTGTCGTTTTCGCTATTGGCCTGCAGGGCAATATCCGGCTGCTGGGCGTTCCGGGTCAGGATCGGGAATGGGTGCAATATCAGCTTAATGATCCCGATGAATATTCCGACGAGACCATTGTCGTGGTGGGCGCTGGCGATGCGGGCATCGAGAACGCGCTGGCGCTGACCAAACAGAATACTGTTGTGATCCTGAACCGCGGCAGTGAATTTGCCCGTATCAAACAGGGCAATCTTACCGCCATCACCGCGGCGATCGAAAAAAACCAGATTGAATGTATCTACAGCGCCGATACGGTGCGGGTGGATGATGATGGCATCGTCGTAAAAACGCCTCAGGGCGAAACCAAGGTCAAATGCGACCGCATCATCGCCCGGCTTGGGGCCTTGCCGCCGCGCAAATTTGTTGAATCTTGCGGCATTAAATTTCCCTATTCCGATCCCTCTTCACTGCCAGAGCTTTCCGGGCAATATGAATCGAACGTGCCCGGCCTCTATGTGATCGGGGCGCTGGCGGGCTATCCCCTGATCAAGCAGGCCATGAATCAGGGCTATGAGGTGATCGAATATATTCAGGGTAATCAGCTCAAGCCCGCCGATGAACCGCTGCTGGAACAGAAATTCGCCAATATTCCCGGCAACCGGTCGGTGTCTGAAATATTGGCGATGCTTCAGGAATCGGTGCCGCTGCTGTCCGGTCTCACCACCCTGCAATTGCGGGAATTTCTTCTCGACAGCAATGTGCATGCGCCACGCGGCGGCGATGTCATATTTGAACGTAATGATTACACCAACAGTTTTTATTCCATTGTGGATGGCGGGGTGAACATCCAGATTGATCCGGAAGATGAAACCAAGGTCGTAAGTCTTGGTCAGGGCGAATTTTTTGGCGAAATGGGGCTGCTGTCAGGGCGCAGGCGCACCGCGACCGTGATGGCCAGCAAACCCTCGCTGCTGATCGAAACGCCGCGCCGGTCCATGATCAAGCTGATCAACTCGGTTGAAGCCGTTAAACGCGTGATGGACGAGGTGGCGGTGGGCCGTCAAATCCAGACCTATATTGCGCCGGGCATCCCATTGCAAGACCTGCAGGACCTGATCCGAACCGTAAAGGTGGAAAAATTCGAGCAGGGCGCCGTGCTGTTTCGCGAGGGCGAGGCGGGAGATTGCCTTTATCTTATCCAGCGCGGCTCGGTGACCGTATCACGCGAGGTGAGCGGCAAGGAAGCGGTTATTTCCTATGTCGCCGCGGGCAATTATGTGGGCGAGATGGCGCTGATCAGTAATGCGCCGCGCTCGGCAACCATCCGCGCGGCGGTGGCGGTTGAGGCTTTGCGGCTGGACGGTGTGCCATTTCAGGCGCTGATGGGCCGCAACGAAGCCGTCCGGCGCACCATTGAGGCGCGGTATCGTGGCCGTATGCTGGAAAATATCGAAACCACGGAACAGCCTGAGGCGGGCGGCATCATCCAGTTCCTGATCGAACAGGGGCTGGGCGAGGCCACCGACGTGCTGCTGATCGACGAGGCGCTGTGCGTGCGTTGCGATAATTGCGAGAAGGCCTGTGCGGAAACGCATCAGGGCACGTCGCGGCTTAACCGCGAGGCGGGCCCCACCTATCAGACCATCCATGTGCCGACTTCATGCCGCCATTGCGAACATCCGCACTGCATGGTCGATTGCCCGCCTGATGCGCTGCGCCGCAACGCCAATGGCGAGGTCTATATCACTGATAGTTGCATCGGTTGTGGTAATTGCGAACGAAACTGCCCCTATGGGGTTATCCATATGGCGGCAAAGCCGCCTAAAAAACCTGGCCTGCTGCAATGGCTGCTGTTCGGGCGCGGTCCTGGGCCAGGTCAGGCCGTATCCGGAAAATGGGGGCCGGACAGCAACAAGGAAGGCGGCGCGCCAAAGCCAAAGAAGGCGGTGAAATGTGATATGTGCAAAGATGTTTTAGGTGGACCCGCCTGTGTGCGGGCCTGCCCGACCGGCGCCGCCCTGCGGGTTGAGCCATCAGAATTTTTCAGGGTTGTTTCGCAGGGATTATGATCGTCCCATAGCTATTAGTGTTTCGGGGATTTGCGGGGATTTAATGCATCAGTCGATCCTGGTTTTCAGGAATTTCCGGTATCTGAAATGGGCGCTGTCGGTCGCGGCCGTCTCGATACTTCTGTATGTCGTGCATGAACCGGAATACGGCCTGCCCAATGGCGGAACCCTGCTTGGCTATGTATTGGGTACATTCGGCGCGCTGCTGATCCTGTGGCTGATGTGGTTCGGTATCCGCAAACGCCGCTATGGCGCGGGCGGAGCGCCGGTGGAAGACTGGCTCAGCGCGCATATTTATCTCGGCCTGACATTGATCGTGGTCGCCACCCTGCACACGGGATTTCAGTTTGGCTGGAACGTGCATACGCTGGCCTATGGGCTGATGATGATCGTCATTCTGAGCGGGGTTTTTGGCCTGTTTGCCTATCTTCGGGTTCCCGAATTGATGACCAATAACCGGCGTGGCATGACGCTTGTGCAGATGATGCGGGAAATTTCCGATCTGGATACGGCATGCCGCGAAGCCGCATTGTCGCTGGGGGATGAGATTAACCGGATCGTCCTGAAAGCTTCGCAAAATACCCGTATCGGCGGGAATATCAGGCGTCAGCTATCTGGCGATGACCCGGAATGCGCCACGAGCGAAGCCAGCCGGGCGGTGCGGCATCTTGCGGATCATGCGCCGCCCTCACAGGCCGAGGGGTTTCGCGCCCTGATGGGTCTGCTGGCGCGCAAGGAAGAGTTGTTGTCGCGGGCCAGGCGGGACGTGCGTTACAAGGCGTTGCTGGATATATGGCTGTTTTTCCATGTGCCGCTGTCTTTCGCGCTGTTGGGCGCGCTGATTGCGCATATTGTCTCCGTTTTCTTTTACTGGTAGCGGCGCATGGAAATTCTCATTTCATACCTGACCCGCCGCCAGAAAGGCGGCGTCTCGCGCAGAACCGAGGAGCGCAGCGCCGAGGCGCTGCATTTTGGGCGCAGCGCCAATGCCGAGGTCTATCTTGCCGATCCGCGCATACGTTTTGAGCATGCGGTCGTCCATCAGCGTCCCGGCGGCCTGTTCATCGAGGTCGAAAAGCACTCCGATGTAAGGGTCAACGGCCAGCCGACCAGCAACCGTTCGGTTATTGTCGGCGATGTGATCGGCATTGGCCCGTTTGATGTAACGCTGGTCGAACCGCCCGAGGGCAAGGATATTGCCATCGAGGTGGAACTGGTGCGTCCTCTGGGCGATGATTACGGGCAGCTTGCCGCGCGCAGCACCGTACGGCTGGAAGATTATGGTCTGAGCCGCAGGCGCTGGTCCTGGGCTGGCATTACCGGAATATTGATTTTCTTTCTGGTGTTCCCGCTCCTGTATTTCAACCAGCATACTGAATCGACGGCTGATAAAACGGTCGGGGCCCGTTTTGACGCGGTGTGGGACAGCGGTCCTGTATCGTCCCCGCACCAGTTCATCTCCGACCAGTGCAATATCTGCCATGAAAAACCCTTTATTCAGGTCATGGACAGCGCATGTCTGTCGTGTCATGCCCCGATCACCCAGCATTTTGATCTGGCCAGGGCGGAACTGGCGGTCATTCCGCAATTCAGCAATTTGCCCGCCACCACCTGTAATGACTGCCACCGGGAACATAATGGCGGCAAGTCGCTTTCCATCAGCACCGAAAGCTTCTGTACGGATTGCCATGCCGGGATAGAAAAATCGCTTGCGAATACAAGCGTCAAAAATGCGGGCCGGTTTGATCAAACGCATCCACAATTCCGGCCCAACATTGTTTCAGACCCGGCCAGCCGCATGTTCACCCGCGTTTCGCTGGATGATCCGGCGGCGCTTACAGAAAAGTCCGGATTGAAATTTCCACATGACGCGCATCTGAAAAAGGATGGCGTCCGAGGCCCGAATGGCAAGGAAACGCTGCAATGCGGCAGTTGCCATAATCTTACCCGGGGGGCGGCGAATTTCGATCCGATCGGTATGGAGGGAGATTGCGAGCGCTGCCATCAGCTGGTGTTTGATCCGAGACGGCCCGACCGTACCTTGCCGCACGGTCAGGCCAACAATGCGCAGATGCTGATACGGGAATTCTATAGTGATTATGGGTTGCGCGGCGGCATTAATGATGTGCAGGAACCTGCCACCGCCGCCACAAGGCGGCGTCCGGGCGAACAGGCGCCGGTGACCACCCAACGCCAGAGCGATCCGAGGGCCTGGGCGGATCAGCAGGCGCAGCGTGTGGCCGATATGTCATTCGGCAAAACAATGTGCGGAAATTGTCACGAAGTCTCCAGCGGCGAGGGCAAGGGCCCGCTGAACTGGTCGGTTGTTCCGGCGGTCGTCAACAAGGCCTGGCTGCCGCGCGGCCGCTTTGATCATTCGGCGCATTCTGATATGTTGAAATGCGATTCATGTCATGCGGCGCAAAACTCCAAACAGGCATCCGACGTCCTGTTGCCGAAAATTGCGGTATGCCAGAATTGCCATGGGGGCGAAAATGCCAGCAACAAGGTGCAATCAACCTGCATTACGTGCCATGATTTCCACCTGCCCGGCACGCCCCGAATGGGAAATACAAAGGCATGGCGGAAACATACTGATGGCGACGCGGCTCTGAGGGATACTCAGACGCCAGTAGCGGGGCAGAAATAGGGAATGCGGGTTGTGGGACTTTCCGGCAATATCAAAATTGGATTTGCCATTGCCATGGGTCTTGTGGCGTGCGCATTGCCTGTTTACGCGCAGCAATTGACGGTGGCCGGAACGCAACTGGCGCCGGTGGTTCTATCCAGCCCTGCCGCCGGGCTGATTGAAAAACAGATCGTCATGGCGGGCGATGTGGCGCAGGCCACGCATCTCGTGGTGCAGTTTGCGGGTGTTCCCGCACTGATGCGGGATCGCCAGGGCGTGTATCAGCCCTGGGATCTTGATCCGGCGCATCTTGCGGATAATGGTTTTACGCCATCCGGCGATCAGCTTACTTTCAAGGTGTTCAATCAGGATCTTTCCGATAAAAACTTTCCCATGCGCGTTACGCTATATTACCGGGCTAATGGGGAGCTGAAATTCGGCTATTTCGACGTCATGCGGGTTAACTGACATCATGGATAAATTCTCGGTTTCCGCTATCAGGGCCATTACAGCCGGAGCGCTGGCGATTGCCGCGCAGTTGATGGGAATTTCTGCTGCGCCGGCGCAGAATTTATCGGGCCTTGATGTCTATCGCATCATTTCACAGGGCGTTCAGGAAGCATCTGTGCGGGGCCGCCCGGCAACCATCGCAGTAACCGATCGCGTGGGCAATGTGCTGGCGGTTTATCAGATGCCGGGCGCGCCGGTTACGGTTACGGTCAATTCCGGGCGCACGGTGCGCACCGGCATTGATGGCCTGGCGGGGGTGATTCCCTCGACCATGGCGGCGATCTCGAAGGCTGTCACCGGGGCCTATTTGTCCTCGTCGGGTAATGCCTTCAGTACACGGACTGCCAGCCAGATTGTGCAGCGCAATTTTAATCCATTGGAAGTTCTTGGCGCAGGCGGGCCATTGTTTGGCGTACAGTTCAGCCAGTTGCCCTGTTCGGATCTCAACAGGCGGTTTGTCAATGCCGCCCTTCCGCCGCCGCCCGATCAGTTTCGCGGACCGAAGCGCGCGCCGCTTGGTCTTTCCGCCGATACGGGCGGGTTGCCTTTGTATATAGGCGGGGTAGTTGTTGGCGGCGTCGGCGTATTGGCGGATGGCGTTTATGGTCTGGATACGGATGTCAGCAATATTGACGCCGATGAGGATGAAATCATCGCCATTGCCGCCTCCACGGGCTATGCGCCGCCCGCCGACATCGTCGCCAGCAGAATAACCGTGGATGGCAAGACGCTCCGGTTCACCGATGCTCGCCCCGCTTCGCTTGCGGCAACCCCGCATCTTGCGCCTGCGGTTAATCCGGCGGGTTTTGTGGCCGTGACCGGTTATACCGATGGCGGCATCCTTGCCGGACAGAGTTATGGCGCCACAGGGTCGGGTGTGCGGGCTATTAATCCGGCTATGGATGGGCCGGGCTATGCAAATGTGGCCAATATTGCCGGCTTTACGCCATTCATTCTGAGCAGCGGGCCGGATGCGCCGTTGTTTCCGCTTGTTGCGGGCGCAAGCAATGAGGGGCAAAGCCTGACAGCGGCGGAGGTTCCAGTCATATTGGGCCATGCGTTGCGGGTTGCCAGCAGCGCGCGGGCGCAAATCCGCCGTCCGCTGCAAAGCTTTGCCCAGGTTACCGTCTCGATCGTGGATGCCGAGGGACAGGTTCTGGCGCAGGCGCGCACGCCGGATGCGCCAATTTTCGGTATTGATGTGTCGCTGCAAAAGGCGCGCAGCGCGGCTTTCATGTCACGCCGCGACGCCGCGGCAAATCTGCAAAGCCCCGGCGTGTTCCCCGCCATCCGGGTGGTGGCGAACGCCATTAACGGGCTGATCCCGCAACATGCCTATAGTGTGCCGGATTATGTGCAGAATATGCGCGCCTTTGTCGGGCCGGGCGCTTTGTCCGATGGCATGGCCTATTCGGTTCGCGCCATCGGCAATCTGGCGCGCCCCTATTATCCGGATGGCGTGAATGTGAACGGCAATGGACCGCTCAGCCGCCCGGTGGCCGACTGGAGCCCGTTTTCAACCGGCCTGCAATTTGATCTGGTGGTTCCAAACATCATCAACCATGTGCTGTTTGTGCGTAATCTCAATCTGGATGTGACTGGCGACGGGCGGGGGGATTTTGATCCCGATGGCAATGGCGCCGTCAATGACACCGGGTTTGGCTGTACACCAGTTGTCTCAAACAGTTCCGGCCTTAACCCGCTGGCCAATGGCTTGCAGATTTTTGCGGGCAGCTCGCCGATCTATAAGAACGGGGTGCTTGTCGGCGCCATCGGTGTTTCCGGCGATGGTATTGATCAGGACGATATGGTTGCATTTCTGGGGCTGCATAATGCCGCAATTGGTCTCGGCACGGGCGTATCGCATGCGCCTGCGGCGATCCGCGCGGACCAGATTGTGGCGGCGGGTGTGCGCCTGCGCTATGTTTCCTGTCCCTTTTCGCCGTTTATCAATTCAAATGAACAGCGCGCCTGTGAGGGGAAATAAAGTGCGCTTGCTGTTATCCGCACTGATGTCGGGGTTGCTTTGCGGCTCCAGCCTCGCTGAAACCAGCGCCCCGGCGCCGGCCATTCCGGATGCGCTGCCTGTGGTCATGCCGTCTCTTGCGCCCTCGGGCCCGCCGCTGGGCGCACCGGCGCCCGCTGCATTTTCCGGTTCCTCCAGCGCCTCGTCATACATGAGTGCGGCGGCGCAACCGGCTGCTTCGCTGGATGTGCTCGCCGCCGCAGATCGGAAAGCGGATGAACAACAGGTGGCGCAAGTGTTGCGCCGTCCGCGCCCGGGCGAAGAACCGGTTGACGATACGCTGCGCGGCGATCCACGCCAACGCCGTGGCGCGCCTGTTTCCACGGAGCGCTCCCGCTCTTATGAAGATTTGCAGACGCGCGGCGATATCGTGCCCGTTCCGGATCGCTGGCGTATTCTGGAAGGGCTGGGCATCAAGGGAAAATGGTACGACCCATATAATAATAATGTGCTGAAGGGCGACAAGCCGGTCTATGGCAAGGACGGCTTTGTGCTGCTGAATGTCATTTCCGATACGGTGTATGAGCCGCGCGCATTTCCGGTTCCCGTTGGCTTCGCCACCACATCGCGGCCGGGGACAAATGATCTGTTTGGCAAGCCGGACCAATATGTGTTCAGCCAGAATCTGATCACCAATCTGACCCTGATCAAGGGCGATACAGCGTTCAAGCCGCCAGATCTGGAACTCCGCATCACGCCGGTGTTCAATTATAATTATGTCAAGGTAAAAGAGCTTGGTCTTGTCCGGCGTAATCCGGAACTGGGTAAATCACGCTCCGACCGGCATGTCGGGATGCAGGAATTATTTCTGGATTATCATATCCGCAATGTGTCGGAGCGCTATGATTTTGACTCCATCCGCGTCGGTATCCAGCCATTCAATGCCGATTTTCGCGGCTTTCTGTTTCTGGATAACCAGCCTGGCGTGCGCCTGTTCGGCACGCGCAACAATAATATTTTTCAGTATAATCTGGCCTGGTTCCGGCGGCTTGAAAAAGACACCAATAGCGGGCTGAACGATCTGGGCAAAAAAATCCGCGACGATGATATTTTTATCGGCAATCTGTACTGGCAGGATTTCCCGGTGCTGGGCTTCACCAGTCAGGTGACCGCAATCTATAACCGCAACACCGAGAGGAAGACTTTCCTCGACAGCAATGGGTTTCTGCAACGTCCGGCAATTCTGGGGCAGGAACGCCCGCGCGATTACAAGGTGGGCTATCTGGGCTATAATGGCGATGGCCATTTCGGGCGCTATAATCTTACGGTTTCCGGCTACCACGCCTATGGCCAGGAAGACGGTTCGATATTCACCGAAGAGAAAAGCGATATCAGCGCATGGTTCTTTGCTGCGGAACCCTCGATCGACTATAGCTGGACGCGGCTGCGCGGCTCGCTTCTTTATGCCAGCGGCGACAAGGATCCGTTTGACGATAAGTCAAAAGGCTTCTCGTCAATTTTTGAAAATCCGCAATTTGCCGGCGCGGACACCAGCTTCTGGATCCGTCAGAATATTCCGCTGATTGGCGGCGGGGGCGTTACGCTGTCGCCGCGTAATGGCCTGATTCCGGATTTGCGCTCGTCAAAGGAACATGGCCAGTCGAATTTTGTTAATCCGGGGCTGCAACTTGTGGGCGGCGGCGCGGATTTTGACATGCTGCCGCAATTGCGCCTGTCCGCCAACATGAACCATCTTCGCTTCAACGAAACCGAAGTGCTGGAAGTGTTGCGCAATGAAGGCGGTATTCGCAGCAATATCGGCTGGGACATGTCGGCATCGGCGATTTACCGTCCGTTAATGACCCAGAATGTTGTCTTCAGGCTGTCTTATGCGACATTACTGCCCGGCAAGGGGTTCAAGGATTTGTATCATACCGAAAATGAGCATTTCTACACCCTGCTGGCCAACCTGACCTTGGCATATTGATGATGGCGCTGGCGCGATTTTTTATTCTGGGTTTGGGCCTGTTTCTGTTTGGCTCTGGCGCGGCCTATGCCTCGGGCGAAGAAAAGCCGCGTGAAATAACCTATCAGGCCGCGCCAGCCGCGCCCGCTTCGCAAAGCCAGGCGGAAGCGGCGGCGAAAAGCGCCGGTTGCCAAAGCTGCCATACGTCAACGGACTCCGCCAGCATGCATAGCAGCCCGGGCGTCATTCTTGGCTGCGTGGATTGTCATGGCGGCAGCGCCGATGTGCGCAAGCCCGATGGCGCGGAAAAAGGCGCCGCCGCCTATTTCGCTGCGCAGGAAAAGGCGCATGTGCTGCCCAGCCTGCCCATTAGCTGGCATTATCCCAGCAGCGCCAATCCCCAAAGCAGCTTCACCCTGCTTAACCGCGAAGCGCCGGAATTTGTGCGCTTCGTAAATCCCAGCGATTACCGCGCCGCCGATCTGGCCTGCGGTAATTGCCATGCGGATATTATTACCCGGGCGAAACGCTCCATCATGGCGACCGGCGCACTGCTATGGGGCGGCGCGTCCTACAATAATGGCATTCTGCCGTTCAAGAATTACTTCCTCGGCGAGGTTTACGACAATAATGGCGGCGTGGCCAAACTGGACGCCATGGAAGAGGTTACGCCGGAAATGGAAGCCAGGGGCGTGCGTCCCACGATGCTGCCGCTGCCGGCGTGGGAAGTCATTCCGCCGGGCGATATTTTCCGGGTGTTTGAACGTGGCGGCCGTAACATCGGAACGCAGTTCCCCGAAGTTGGTTTGCCCAATTCCGCGGGACTGATCCAGCGTCTTGAAGAACCGGGCCGCCCGGATCAGAAACAATCCATGCGCGGACCCGCCACAGGCCTGCGCATTGCGGTGCCGGTGATTAATATTCACAAGACGCGGCTGAATGATCCGTTCATGTGGTTCCTTGGCACCAATGATAATCCGGGCGACTTCCGCACTTCGGGCTGTGGCGCCTGCCATGTGCCCTATGCCAATGACCGCGATCCGTTTCATTCCGGGCCGTATGCCAAGGATGGTAATACCGGGCTGACGCAAACCGCCGATCCGGTCATTCCGAAAGATGAGCCGGGCCATCCGATCAAACATGCCTTCACCCAGGCGATCCCAACGGCGCAATGCATGAATTGCCACATGCATCAGCCGAATATTTTCGTGAATTCGTTCCTGGGCTACACCATGTGGGATTATGAATCGGATGCCCCCTTCATGTGGCCGGAAAAGCAGCGCTATCCGAGCAATACGGAAATGCGCGAAGCGCTGGACCGCAATCCGGAAGGCGCGGTAGTGCGCGGCAAATGGTCCGACCCCGACTTCCTGAAGGACGTGTCGCTGCTCAATCCGAAGCTCAAGGATACGCAGTTTGCCGATTATCACGGACATGGCTGGAATTTCCGCGCCGTCTTCAAGCGTGACCGCAAAGGCAATCTGCTCGACGCCGGGGGCGCTATTGTGCCGCAGGAAGACCCCGAAAAATTCCAGAAGGCCGTGCATCTGAAAAGCATTCACCTTGAAAAAGGCATGCAATGCGTGGACTGCCATTACGAGCAGGATGTGCATGGCGACGGGCATTTGTATGGCGAGGTGGCGGCGGCCATCGAAATCCGCTGCGATGATTGCCATGGCACGGCGCAACGCTATCCCTCATTGCGCACCAGCGGCCCGGCGGCCAAGGGAACCGGCAATGATCTGTCGCTGGCCTATACGCCCTCCGGCAAGCGCCGCTTCCAATGGATGGATGGCAAGCTGTATCAGCGCTCGATGGTCGATCCGAACCTGGAATGGGAACTGACTCTGGTCAAGGATACAGTTGACCCCAACCACAAAAACTTCAATCCCAAGGCGGCGCGCGCCAAGACGATGTCGAAGCTGGGGGCCGGCGGCAAACCCTTTGAATGGGGTCCGGGCGTGGAGGCAAGAAATCTCGCCCATCAGGACGATAAAATGGAATGTTTCACCTGCCATCTGTCCTGGACGACCAGTTGCGCGGGCTGCCATCTGCCGATCGAGGCCAACTGGAAAACCCCGCGCAATCATTTTGAAGGCGGCGAAACGCGCAATTACGCGACCTATAATCCGCAGGTGGCGCGGGACGACATGTTCCAGCTGGGCGTGAACGCCAGCGTGAAAGGCAACACCATTGCGCCCATCCGTTCGTCATCAGCGCTGGTCCTGTCGTCCACCAATATCAACCGCGAACGGCTTTATGTGCAGCAGCCGCCCATTGCAGCGTCGGGTTATTCCAGTCAGGCGTTTGCGCCGCATTACCCGCATACCGAACGCCAGACCGAAACCAAGACCTGCACCGATTGCCATCTGTCGGAAGCCAATGACAATAATGCGATCATGGCGCAGCTTTTGTTGCATGGCACCAATTTCGTCAATTTTGTTGGCTTCAACGCCTATGTGGGCGGTGAGGGCGGCTTTGAGGCGGTGCGCGTGACCGAATGGGAAGAGCCGCAGGCGGTGATCGGCAGCTATCTGCAGCGTTACGCCTATCCCGATTGGTTCAAGAAGCATCAGGACCGTTCCCGCGAATTGCCCGAAGCCTATACGCAGAAATCCGGTGCTGTCGGCTGTCTGCAATTGCGCGGCGAATATCTGTATGCCGCCGAGGGCGCGAATGGTTTCCAGGCCTATGATGTCAGCTCTATCGCCAATAAGGGCTTCTCCGACCGCATCATCAGCGCGCCGTTCTCGGCCCTGGGCCATGACACGCAGGTGAAAAGCAAAAACGCCACCTGCATGGCGCTGCCCACCAATCAGAATATTAATATTCTGCGCAATGAGGGCGATCTGATCCTGAAAACCAATCAGGAGCAGAAAATGCGTGAAATCTACCGCTATGCCTTTATTACGGACGCCGAGGAAGGGCTGATCGTGACCGACATCGCCTCGCTGGCGGATGGCGAGCCGCGCAATAATTTCTTCAAGCGCGCCCTGACCTGGAACCCGGAAGGGGTGCTGAACGGCGCGCGCCATATCACCATCGCGGGCGAAATTTTCTATATCGCCACGCCCTCCGGAGTGGTGGTTCTGGATATGGCCGATCCGCTGAAACCCCAAATTGCGGCGCGCATTGCCATGCAGGATGCGCGCGCGACGGCGGTGCAGTTCCGCTATCTGTTCGTGACCACGGCCCGGGGGCTGGAGGTGGTGGATGTAACCGATCCGCGCAAGCCCGCATTGGTTCAGGATGCGCGCGTGCCCATGGCGGATGCGCGCCGGGTTTATGTGGCGCGCACCTATGCCTATGTGGCGGCGGGGACGGACGGCCTGCTCATTGCGGATGTCGAAAATCCGGAAAAGCCGAAGCTTTATATGCAATATAATGCCGATGGACAGCTCAATGACGCGCGCGACGTAACCGTTGGCTCGACCAATGCCTCATTGTTCGCCTATGTAGCCGATGGCAAGAATGGCCTCAAGGTTCTGCAACTGACCTCGCCCGACAGCCAGCCGCGATTTTACGGCTTCAGCCCGGAGCCTAAGCCCGAATTGATTGCCTGGCGCAAAACCAGCGCCCCGGCTTCGGCCATCTCGAAAGGGCTTGATCGGGACCGCGCCGTGGATGAAACTGGCGGGCAGATTGCGGTGTTTGGCCGGCTTGGTTCGCGCCCATTCACGCTGGAGGAACAGAAACACTTTTACCTGGGGCCGGATGGCAAACCCTATTTCGTGAATGACCGGGTTGATGCGGCGGCAATCAAAAAATTGGCGCAATAGGGGTTTTCTTTCATTGTATGATCCATGTGTTTCCGCCTAATTTGGCTGCGTGGCAGTATGGAAGTCCAGTACGGAATGAATAGCGTTAAGCTTCATCGGACCAGCAGGGAGAGCGATCATGGCGGCGAAGAAACCTACGAGCAAGAAAGCGAAAACAGCCGTTAAGGCGGCGGCGAAGAAACCGGCAGCCAAAAAAGCGGTAGTAAAGAAAAAACCCGTTGCGAAAAAACCGGCTGCGAAAAAACCGGCTGCGAAAAAACCAGCCGCAAAGAAGGCCGTAGCAAAGAAAACAGCTGCGAAAAAACCGGCGGCCAAGAAGACTGCGGCGAAAAAGCCAGCAGCAAAGAAGACGGTTGCTAAAAAACCGGCGGCGAAGAAAAAACCCGCCAAAAAGGCAAGCTCGACCGTGCTCAAGAAAACCGCCGTGAAAAAACCCGCGGTCAAAAAACCGGCGGCGAAAAAACCCGCGGCAAAACCGGCTGTCAAGGCATCCGGAAAACCATCAGCGGCAACAGTGGCGGTCTATAATCACATCCGTAAAATCATGCGGTCTGCCGGTGAAGGCGGTGATCCGGTCAAGGGGCTTCGCAAGAGCTTTGATGATTATGCAAAGGTCAGTGAAGAAACCATGAAGCTTTCAGGCAGCATGAACCGCCTGACCGTCGATGGCGTTCCCTGCGCATGGCACACCAATAATGATACAGACTCTGGCCGGCGCTTGATGTACCTGCACGGCGGCGGCTACATGGCGGGTGGTCTGTATTCGCACAGCGCTTTATGTTCGCGTCTCGCCAGGTCGACAGGCTGCGCTGTTCTGGCGGTGGATTACCGGTTGATGCCGGAACATCCATTTCCGGCCCCGGTGGAAGATGCCGTGAAGGTGTTCAAATATATGCTTGGTCATGGTCCGCACGCTGCGACTCCAGCGCGCCGCACCTTTATTTCCGGTGACAGCGCTGGCGGCGGTCTGACATTGGCCACCTGCATGGCCCTGCGCGATGCGAAGGAGCCGTTGCCAACGGCGGCCATTCCCATTTCCGCCTGGACGGATCTGGAAGGCACCGGCGCCTCGATGAAAACCCGCGCCAGGATTGACCCGATCGCGGGCGGTGAAGGCGTTGGTCCAATTGCCGCCATGTATCTGAATGGCAAAAAAGCCAAGGACATTCCGCTGGCGTCGCCCTTTTATGGCAACTTCAAAGGTCTGCCGCCGCTGCTGTTCCATGTTGGCGATGCGGAAACCCTGCTGGATGACAGTGTGCGCTGCCATGAAAAAGCCAAGGCGGCGGGTGTCAAGTCCAAGCTTGAAGTATACCCCCATATGCCGCATGTCTGGCATCTGTTCGCGCCCTATCTGCCGGATGCGACCAAGGCCATTGACGGCATCGGCAAGTTCGTCCGCAGCTTTAGCTAGCACTCACATAACCGGCGGCCTTCCGCCGGTTCACCCTTAATATAGCGGGGCGCAGATGGAAAAATTGATCATTGAGGCGCGGGTCAATGAATACGCCATGCGCAAACACAACCCGAATGTGCCCTGGAGCAGCGAAGAAATAGCGCGCGATGCGGCCGCCTGCCGCGAGGCGGGCGCCAGCATTGTGCATTTTCACGCCCGTCAGGAAAATGGCGCGCCCTGCCATGATGCGGGCCGCTATGCTGAAACCATCGCCCGCGTGCATGATGTCTGCGATCTGCTGGTGCATCCCACACTGGGCGCCAATACGCTGGCGGCTTCGAAAGAGGGGCGGCTGTCGCATGTGCTGGAAATGGCGAAGGACAAACGCACCCGCCCGGATTTCGCGCCTATGGATATGGGCAGCACCAATATCGACGCCTATGACCCGGTGACGCGCAGATATGTCACCGGCGATCAGATGTATCTGAACAGCACGGATACGCTTTTATATTTCGCGAAGGAAATCCGCGCGGCGGGGCTGAAGCCCTGCGCCGTGGCCTGGAACATCACCTATCTGCGTCAGGCATTGGCGTTTCACGAAATGGGCCTGCTGGATGACCCCATCTATCTGGGGCTGACCCTGACCGAGGGCAAGGTTCTGGCGGGCCATCCGGCCACCGCCGCCGGGCTTGACGCCTATCTGATCAACCTGCCAAAAACTGTTCCGGTCGTGTGGACGGTTTATAATTATGGCGGCAATCTTCTCAATCTGGCGGACAAGATCATTGCGGCGGGCGGGCATGTGGCGGTTGGCCTTGGCGATCATCCGTATACGGAATTAGGCGCGCCAACCAATGCGCAGCTCATTTCCAAATTCGCCGACATCGCCCGCAAGCACGGGCGCGGCGTGGCGGCGCCCGGAGAAACCCGTCAGATTTTGCGGATGAATTAAAGCAAAGTGACCGGGTTGCATCAGCCCCCTCCCAGCCTCCCCCTTTCAGGGGTAGGAGGTATTCGGCGCAGGGATCTCCCTCCACTTGCAAAGGGCCGGGGTGGGGATCAAGGATGCGCAAGGATGCAAGACATATCTCAACCTGATCGCAAAACCCTCTCGCTTTTATTGCGCGGTAACGCCGCCATCGACGATGAATTCAGTGCCGGTAATAAAGGCCGCGTCATCGGATGACAGAAACACCACGGCGCTGGCAATATCGCGCGGCGCGCCAATACGCCCGATAGGATGCGAGTTGGCGAACAGTTCGCGCATATCCGTATTGCTGCGGCTGCTGCCGGGCCGCTGCATCGCCAGATTTCCCATGGGCGTGTCGATCAGGCCCGGATGCACCGAATTGCAGCGCACCCGCCGCTTGGCGAATTCAAGCGCGGTTGATTTGGTGAACAGCCGCACGCCGCCCTTGGTCATGGAATAAACCGGCGAATTACGTGATCCGACCATGCCCGCGACCGAGGAAATATTGACAATGGCGCTGCCCACGGGCGCGCTCTGCGCGCGGCGGATCATTTCCGGGGCGCAGATTTTGGTGCCCAGAAAAACCCCTTCCAGATTGACGGCGACCAGTTTGGCGAAATCTTCCTGCGTCGTTTCCAATATCGGCTTGGTGATATAGGCGCCCGCATTGTTGAGCAGGATATCCACGCCGCCATAATTTTTAACCGCAACGGCGACCGCATTTTCCCAGGCCGCCGCCTTGGTCACATCAAGCAGCACAAAGCTAGCATCCCCGCCCGCATCGCGGATCGCCTTCACCGTTTCCGCCCCCTCGGCTTCCAGCACGTCGCCGACAATGACCTTGGCGCCATGTTCGGCCATCCGGCGGGCGGTTTCCCCGCCAATTCCGCGCGCGCCGCCGCTGATAATCGCCACTTTCCCGTCCAGTCGGTTCATTTACGCTTCCCCTGCATTGTTATATTTTCTGGCCCACAGGAAAGCACTACACTGGACCGGAAACAAGCATAAGATGTGAGGGCGGCATGACATTGGTATTACGCAAGGACACAGACGGCATTGCGAAACTGACATTAAACCGGCCGCAACAGCTGAATGCGATGAACCCGGCTTTGTTCATCGAGTTGCGCGCGCATGTGGATGCGATCGCGGCGGACACGGATGGGGTGGGCTGCGTCATCCTGACGGGCGCCGGCAAAAGCTTTTCCGCGGGCAATGATCTGGCTGCAATCGCCGCGCGCGAACGCGCGCCCTCGAAACATTTTCAGGCCGAAACCATCGCGGCGCTGGAGGCCCTGCCGCAGCCAACCATCTGCGCCGTGCGCGGCCATTGTTTTACCGGCGCGCTGGAGCTGATACTGGGTTGCGATCTGCTGATCGCATCGGACACCGCGCGGTTTTGCGACACGCATGGAAAATTTGGCATGGTGCCGCTCTGGGGTCTGACCCAGCGGCTGCCGCGCCGTATCGGCCTGCTCAGGGCGAAGGAAATGTCCTTTACCGGCCGTATCATCTCCGGGCCGGAGGCCGTGACGATCGGCCTTGCCAATGCCTGTGTGCCCGATGCCGAACTGGATGCGCATGTGATGCAGTTTGCGCGCGGCATTGTGGCCAATAGCTGGCATTCCGCGCGCGGTAATAAATTACTGTATCAGATGAGCCAGCAGCTTGATCTGGACGAAGGTCTTGCCTATGAGCGCGACAAGGGCCCCGGCGTTGCGCCGGATATGGCCGCCCGAGTCGCGAATTTCGGCAGGAAATAGGCTTTAATTCACGATGCGCATGCCGCCGCCATCAATGCGGATATTCATGCCATTGACCATGGCGGATCGGGTGCTGGCGATAAATGCGACCAGATCGCCGACCTCTTCGGTGCGCGCGATGCGCCCTGAGGGATTGCCAAACTCCTCCATGATGTGACGTTCGATTACGTCCCAGTCATCGCCCCATCCCTGCTTTTGCGCGCGGCGGCGGTACATTTCCTCCACCTCGCGGGTCTTGATCAGGCCGGGGCTGATGGTGTTGACGGTGATGCCGGTATTGGCCAGCTCCAGCATCAGGCTGACGGTCAGATTGGCCAGCGCGCCCTTGGAGGCGTAATAATGCGGCATGCGCGCATTGGGCTGGGTGGAGCCGATGGTGCCAAGCTGAATCACACGGCCCCAGCCGCGCACCTTCATGGGCGGAACCAGCAGGCGGATCATGCGCGCCGCCGACAACACGTTTTTCTGATAGGCGTCAATCCATGCGGCGGTTCCGGTGGTGGCGTCGAGCCAGAAGCCGCGATCCGCCGTGCCATAATTATTGACCAGAATATCCACGGCCCCGATGGCCTGGGCAACATGCTCCGCCCCTTCATCGGTGGTCAGATCACCGGTGACCGCAATGGCCTTGCCGCCACTCCTGATGATGTCCCGCGCCACACGCTCGGCGTCATCCTCGCCATTACCGGGCTTCATGCCATGCACGATCACCGTCGCGCCTTCGCGCGCCAGCACCCTGGCGATGCCTTCGCCGGTGCCCCGGCTGCTGCCGGTGACGATGGCGGTTTTTCCGGCTAGTTGTAGATCCATGTTGCGCTCCTCAGTTTATTGGCTCGCCAAGATCATAGCGGCCTTGCATATCTTCTATTTCCAGCACCCACACATCCGGATCCCGGCCAATCTGCCGGGCGATATAGGCGTCTGTGTCGGCTTCCGGCGCAGGCTCCGCGCCCGCGCGGGCAATCCACACCCGGCGGCCCTGTGCATTGCGTGACGGAGACAGCACCTGACAGCCCGCCGAAAAGCGGTTCCATTTAATCAGCACCGTTCCAGCCTTTTCATCGCCCCGGCGGACAAGAATGGCGGGAATGCCCAGCGAAAGACACCGCCTGATATGGGCGCTGACCCACATTGCGGTGGTCAGCACAGGCTCATCATAATCCATCACAATCTTTGCCTTTGCTCTCGCATTCGCGCATGGCGCAATGATAAGTTACCTGAAACCAGATTACAGCAAGGGAGATGGAAGATGGGCGAAAGATTGCAGGGCAAGGTGGCGGTGATCACCGGCGGCACCAGCGGCATGGGCCGTGGCACGGTGGAATTGTTTCTGGCCGAAGGCGCCAAAGTGGTCGTTGCGGACATACTGGATGATAAAGGCGCGCAGATGGAAAAGGATTTCGGTCCTAATCTGGCCTATCACCACACGGACGTGGCGGTTGAGGCGCATGTCAAAGGCGCGGTCGATCTGGCCGTGAAAAAATTCGGCCGTCTGGACTGTATTTTCAACAATGCGGGCATTGGCGGCGTTTCCGGCGAAATTCAGGAAATCGACATGGAAGGTTTTGACAAAACCATGGGCGTGCTGGTCAAAGGCGTTGTGCTGGGCATGAAATACGCCGCCCCCATCATGAAGGCGCAAAAATCCGGCAGCATTATCAGCACCGCCAGTGTCGCCGGTTTAAGCGGCGGTTTCGGCCCGCATATTTATAGCGCCGCAAAGGCCGCTGTAGTGCATCTTTCCAAAAGCGTGGCGCTGGAGCTTGGCAAATATAATGTGCGTGTGAACGCCATCTGCCCCGGCGGCATTGCCACCTCGATCTTTGGCCGCGGCATGGGCCTGCCCAGCCAGCTTGCCGATGACAGCGCCAAGAAAATGGAAGAAGTGCTGGTGAATTTCCAGCCGATCCGCCGTTCCGGCCTGCCGTCCGACATTGCCAAAATGGCGCTGTTTCTGGCCAGCGATGACAGCACCTTTGTCAGCGGCCAGGCCATTGCGGTGGATGGCGCGCTGATGGCCGGCCGCGAACGCACCCAGGGCGCGGGCCGTATCGCCGAAGGCATGGCCAAGGCTTTTGGAAGCTTACTGAAAAATTAACACGGCCCGGCGATCCCGCGCATTAGGCGAATATTAGGGTATTCGGCCTAACCATAAGCACCGGCATTCCCTGGCGCCCGCCAGGAAGCCGGACTTATTGGTTGGTGGTGGTCCATGCTTGCGATCGGCGGAGTTGTCTGCGTTTTTATCATGGTGTTTGGCGGCTATATACTGGCCGGCGGCAATATCATGCCGATCATTCACCATGCCCCCCTTGAATTGATGACGATTCTGGGCGCAGCCGTCGGCGCGTTTCTGATCGGCAATGATATGGTGGTGGTCAAGAAAACGCTTAGCGGCTTCGGAAAAATTTTCAAAGGTCCGAAATGGGGCGGTGATGATTACCGCGATCTGCTATGCCTGATGTTTCTGCTGGCCAAGACCTTGAAAACCAAGGGTGCGATGGTTCTGGAATCGCATATCGAGAATCCGGAAGAAAGCGCGATCTTTTCGCATTATCCAAAAATTCTGGAAGATCATTTCGCCATTGAGATGATCTGCGACACGCTGCGCATGATCTCAATGAATATGGATAATCCGCACCAGGTAGAAGATATGCTGGAAAAGCAGCTTGAAAAACATCATCACGAGGCGCTTGGCCCATCGCATGCGGTGCAGGGGCTTGCAGACGCCTTGCCGGCGCTGGGCATCGTCGCCGCCGTGCTGGGCATTATCAAAACCATGGGCAGCATCAGCGCGCCGGTGGAGGTGCTGGGCGAAATGATCGGCGGCGCGCTGACCGGAACCTTCCTTGGGGTGTTTCTGGCCTACGGGTTTTTTGGGCCGTTCGCGTCACGTATGAAAGCCATCGAGGATGAGGATTTTCAGTTCTATTGCATCATCAGGGATATGCTGGTGGCGCATCTCCAGGGCAATGCGCCGCAGGTTTCGGTTGAAATAGGACGCGGCCGGGTGCCCACTTATATGCAGCCCAATTTCCTGGAGCTTGAAACGGCGCTGGGTGAAATTCCGCCGGAAGTTACGGCCTAGCTATTTTCCTGCCCAGCTTTGAGCATTCCTTGTGGCGGAAACAATCCGTCATATGATCATTGACCATGCCCACGGCCTGCATGAAGGCATAGACAATGACCGGGCCGCAAAATTTGAAACCCTTCTGCTTCAAATCCTTTGAAATGGTCTGGCTGAGCGGCGTCTGCGCGGGCGCGTCTCCCATTCCCCGCAGGCTGTTCTGAATGGGTTTGCCATCCACAAAATTCCACAGATAAGCTGAAAAGCCATCCTGCTCCATGATCGTCAGCCAGGTCTGGGCGCCGCTGATTGCGGCTTCAATCTTGCCGCGATGGCGGATGATGCCGGCATCCTGCAACAGCGACTGAATTTTTTTCTCATTATAGCGGGCGATGCGGGCCGGTTCGAACTGGTCAAAGGCGGCGCGGAAATTTTCCCGTTTGCGCAAGATGGTGATCCAGGAAAGCCCAGCCTGAAATCCGTCCAGCATCAGTTTTTCATATAGCGCCCTGTCATCATATTCCGGCACGCCCCATTCCTCGTCATGATAGGCGATATATAATTCATCCATTCCCGGCCAGACGCATCGGGTCTTAGTCTTGGTCATTTTCTGTTTCCGGAAAGGCGAGGTTCAGCCATGCGGGCAATGCCGGGGTAAGGATCGCATCGCCAGATTGCAATGCGGGCGCGCCCGGCGCAAGCGCGGACAGGCGCAAAAAGGCCAGCGCCCGCGTTCCCTGACTGGAATGCAGCAGGCCAACTTCGCGCCCCGCCGCCATAATGGGTGTGCCAGGGCGCGGGCAGGGGCCGTCCACCGTTACGGGTAAAATGCGTTTGCGCACCACGCCGCGATGTTTCATGCGCGACACCAGTTCCTGCCCGACATAGCAGCCCTTTTTGAAATCAACGCCGTTCAGTTCTTCAAAATTGGCCTCCAGCAGAAAATATTTCTCGACCGCGATATCGCCTGCGCCTTCCGCCAGGCCAAGTTGTATGCGCAGCCGATGATAGTCTTCAGTGGGGGCCTTTTCATATTTATCCAGCGCCGCCGGTGGCAGGAGCAGGCGTGCGCCCATGGCCGCAAGACGCGGATCGGCAAACAGCACGCCGCCATCCTGCGCGCGCGTGGTTCCCGGTAATGCGTCAGGAATGAACCCGGCCAGCCCTTCCGGACCGGGTGCGGCCGCAACCGCATATTCCGCGCTGGCGTCGCGGATCGTAACTTTGGCGCGCAGCCGGTAGAAACCCAGCCGCCTGGCAAGATCGGCCAGCCGCCCCGCTTCGCAGTCCAGCAGAAACTCTTCTCCGGCCTGAACGATAAAGAAATCGAACAGAAACTTGCCCTGCGGGGTCAGAAGCGCCGCATAAATCGCATGTGTGGAATCAACCGCCTCCATGTCATTGGTGATCAACCCCTGCAGAAACGCCCGCGCTTCCGGGCCACCCAGCGCCAGAACGCCGCGCTCTGGCAGCAGGCAAATCCTTGTTCTATCCATTCGCCGCCTCCTGTTTGCCGCAATTATATGGGCTTTAGGTTGTTGCAAGTCCAATTCCTTTGCTATGAGAGCGGGATGAAAGTGCTGTTTATAACCTCGAACCGGATCGGCGATGCGATTCTCTCCACCGGCCTGCTTGGCTGGCTGGTGGATAATTACCGGGACGCCCTGTTTACCGTTGCGGCGGGGCCAGCAGCAGCGCCGCTGTTTGCCGATATGCCGAGGCTGGAAAATCTGATTTCGATACCGAAACAGCCTTATGCGGGGCATTGGCGCCATCTATGGCGCATCTGCGCGCCCAATATCTGGGAACTGGTGGTGGATTTGCGCGGCACGGCCATTTCCTGGCTGTTGCTGACCAAAAGGCGGGCTGTTTACCGGCCGCAATTCACTCAGGAGCATCGGGTCGTGCAATTGGCCCGTGTCCTGCAACTGGATACGCCGCCGCAACCGCGCCTCTGGTGCACGGGGATCAGGTGGGACATGGCGGCGCATCTGGTGAACGAATCTGATGTGCCATTGCTGGCCTTCGGCCCGGCTGCGAACTGGTGCGGTAAACAATGGCCGGCTTCGCGCTTTGCGGAACTGGCGGCGCGGCTGACCGGGCCGTCCGGCCCTTATCCAAATGCGCGTATTATGCTGATGGGCGGCCCTGGCGAACGCGAAATGGCGCAGCCTTTATTGCGCGCCATTCCTGAATCCCGTTGCATCGATCTGATCGGGCAGGTGGATTTGCTCACGGCCTATGCCTGCCTGCGCAAGGCCGATCTCTATGTCGGCAATGATTCCGGCCTGATGCATCTGGCGGCGGCGGCGGGCGTTCCAACAGTTGGCCTGTTCGGCCCCAGCAAGGAAGTTCATTATGCGCCCTGGGGCGAATATACGATGGCGGTGCGCGGTCCGCAAAGTTTCGAAGATATTATCAGCGCGCCCGGTTATGATCACCGCGCCGGCCAGACCTATATGACGGGTCTTACGGTCGACAGGGTGTATCAGGCTGTGATGGAATTGCTGCGGGCGCGATGACAAGCTCTAAACTTTCCGTTCTGGTTGTCGCGCATAATGAAGAGGCGAATCTTTCCGAATGCCTGTCGCGGCTCGGTTTTGCCGATCAGCTTGTCGTGGTTCTGGATCGCTGCACCGATGGCTCGCGCGAAATCGCACATGCTGCGGGCGCAAGTCTGGTCGAAGGCGCCTGGCCATTGGAAGGGCCGCGCCGCAATGCCGGGATCGCCGCCTGTGACGGGTCCTGGATTCTGGAAGTGGATGCGGACGAAAGGGTGCCGCCGGCATTGGCGGAGGAAGTATTGGCGGCAATCAAAAATGCCGAACCCGGTTATTTCCTGATCAAGTTTGATAATTATATAGGCGCCCGATTGGTGCGTTATGGCTGGGGCGCTTATAATGGGGCCAGCGCGGGGCCGCGCCTGTTCAGCAAGGGCGCAAAAATCTGGGGCGATCAACTGATACATCCGCGTATTGAATTATCCGGCAAGCGGCGCAGCCTGAATACGCCGATCGATCATTATGTCGATCAGGATATTTCCGACATGATCGCGCGATTTGACCGCTATACCGGCGCGCGGGCGCGGGATCTGTGCGCCAGCGGCGATATCGGATCTTTGGCTAACAATATCCGCCGCATCTTTTCGCGCTTCTGGAAATCCTATGTCACCCGGCGCGGCTATCGCGAAGGCCTGTATGGCGTATTGCTGGCGCTGTTCTCGGCGCTGTATCCGCTGGTGTCCCATATCCGCGCCAGACTGGAAGGGCCGGGAAACACCTGATGCGCATATTGCAGGTTATGGCAGGGGCGCGGCATGGCGGCGCGGAACTGTTTTTCGAACGCCTTGTGCTGGCGCTGGCGCGCGCCGGCATGCAGCAGCAGGCGGCCATTCGCACCGCGCCCGATCGCGCCGGAAAATTGCGCGCCGCTGGAATAGAAACACATGAAATGCGTTTTGGCGGCTGGCTGGATTTCGCCACCCGCCCGGCATTGCAGCGCCTGATCACGGATTATCAGCCCGATGTGGTGTTAAGCTGGATGAGCCGCGCCACACAGAAATTACCGCCGCGTTCATCCGGGCAAGTGCGGCCAGTTTACTGCGCGCGGCTGGGCGGCTATTACCCGCTGAAATATTACCGGCATTGTGATCATCTGATCGGCAATACGATGGACATTGTAAACTATCTTGTCGCCGAAGGCTGGCCCGCCGCGCGCGCGCATTATCTGCCAAACTTTGTGCAGGCGGCAAAAGCGCCCGCAACGCCGCGTCATCTATTCAATACGCCTGCGGATGCGCCGCTGCTGCTGGCGATGGGCAGGCTGCATCCCAATAAGGGCTTTGATGTGCTGCTGGCGGCGCTGGCGCAATTGCCAAAGGCCTATCTTTGGCTGGCGGGCGCGGGGCCGGAAGAAGCGGCCCTTAAAAAAACGGCGCAAGATCTGGGCATCCACGAGCGGGTGAAATTTTTGGGCTGGCGCGATGATGGTGCGGCGCTTATGGCCGCGGCGGATATGCTGGTTTGCCCATCGCGCATTGAACCGCTGGGGAATGTTATTATCGAGGCATGGGCGCAGTCGAAACCGGTTGTGGCGGCGCGCGCCGTTGGACCGGCGGCTCTGATCGAGGATGGGGTTACCGGATTGCTGGCGGCATGCGAAGATATGGATGCGCTGGCGGGCGCACTCCAGCGTCTATGCGCCAATCCGGCGCTGGCGGACGAGCTGGCGGCGGCGGGTCATAATGCCTGGCAACAGAATTACACAGAAGCGGTGGCCGTGGCGCGTTATCTACAATTTTTTGACGAGGTGACCGGCTGATGTGCGGCATTGGCGGCTTCATGACCCGTGACGGCAGCACGCCGCCAACGAAATTGCTGGTCGACATGCTGGTGGCGCTTGGCCATCGCGGACCGGATGGCGAGGGACGTTATCTGGCTGGCGGCCTCGGCATGGTGCAGACGCGCCTTGCCATTATTGATCTGGAAACCGGCGATCAGCCTTTGTATGAGCCGGAAGGCGCGGCGCTGGTCGCCAATGGTGAAATCTACAATTATCTTGAATTGCGCGAGACGCTGGGTGATGCGCCCATGCAGACCAGATCAGATTGTGAACCGGCGCTTTATCTGTACCGCAAATTCGGCGTCAGCTATGTCGAAAAGCTGCGCGGCATGTTTGCTATTGCACTGTTTGATCCGCGCGAAGACCGGCTGCTTTTGTCGCGCGATCCGTTCGGCATCAAACCGCTTTACTATGCCGAGATCGAACATGGGCTGTTATTTGCATCCGAACCCGGCGTGTTGATCGCCACCGGATTAATTCCGCCGCTGGTGCATTCCGAGGCGGCGGATGAATTGATGCAGTTGCAATTCACAACAGGCCGCGACACGATCTTTGAAGGGATCAAGCGCGTGCTGCCCGGAGAAACGCTGGAAGTGGTGCGTGGCCGCATCGTTGATCGCCATCGACATCGCGCACTGCCGCGGGCGGGCGTGCGGGAATGGGACGAAGCACCGGCGCTGGCGGAACTGGACCGGGTGCTGCTCGAAAGCGTTGAACTTCATCAGCGTTCGGACGTTCCCTATGGGCTGTTTCTGTCCGGCGGCATTGATTCTTCCGTCCTGCTGGCCTGCATGGCGAAACTGAATGATCAGCCCGTGCTGGCGTTCACGGCCGGGTTTTCCGGAACAGGCGCGCGCGACGAACGCGCCCATGCGCACATGCTGGCGAATAAAGTGGGGGCGCGGCATACCGAAGTGGATGTGAGCGCGGATGATTTCTGGTCGCTGCTGCCGGAAATTGCCGCCTTTGTGGATGATCCGGCGGCTGATTACGCCATTGTGCCGACCTACAAGCTGGCGGCGGAAGCCGCCAAGGAACTCAAGGTGGTTTTGTGCGGCGAGGGCGGCGATGAACTGTTCGCCGGATATGGCCGCTATCGCAGCGTTTTGCGTCCGCTCTGGCTGGGCGGGCGCACCATGCGGCCGCGCGGGTTTCTGGATGGCATGGGGCTGCTGCGCCAAACATCACCCGAATGGCGCGATGGCATTGTTGCCGCTGAAATCCGCATCAGCGCACCGGGGCAGACGCTGTTGCAACGGGCCCAGGCGGCGGATTGCGAGGACTGGCTGCCCAATGATCTGCTGATCAAGCTCGATCGCTGTCTGATGGCGCACGGCCTGGAG
>JAHHGO010000129.1 GCA_023252275.1 Alphaproteobacteria bacterium | reverse complement strand
GGGCGCTTCAGATGTACGCGAAAGCATTAATCGAGATACGCAATTTTCTATTACCAACAGGCTATTTGAAGGAGCGGTCGAAATGACCCTGAAAGTCCTGCCCAACGCGGGCAGATTTCTCTCTATTTGTGTGCTCTTGTTGCTCACCGCAACGATCGCACTACGGGCCAGCAGCACCGTCCGAGCCTGGCGGATTCGTGCCGACGCGGCCGGGTTCGAACTGTCCGTGCAGTATGACGGGACGAACTGGCTGACGAACTGGTTCGGGGATCTGCTGCGCGAGGCGGCGGCGGATGAGGCGGCGGTGCTGCTGACATGCGGCGAAAGCACATCTCTTACAACGATGGGTAATCTGCTCGCGACGAACAACACGTCAGGCCGCTTCATGCCGCGAGCTTATACCCAAGCAGCGGGCGCGGTCAGGGCGCGTGAATTGGGCCACGTCCTGTCCGGGAGTGTGTTTGGTTCTGGTGGGCTCGACTATCCGGCCCCCGGTAGCGGCTTCATGTATTTATCCGCCATTGAAGTCTGGGAGGCCGGCGCAGTGCTCCGCGGGGTACTGCCGGGGGTTCATGCGCCGCTGCATCCTTCAACGCAATTGACCGACGGTGCGGTGGAGACGAGCGTGGCCGGGATGCCGGGTAGGCGGTTTGTAGTGCAAAAGTCGAATACCAATATCGGCCCGGGGGCTTTCGTGATCGACACCACGGGGCCGTGGCGATGACAGGCCGGATTTTGCGGCACTTGGTGGCAACCGATGCCGTCGCCGGGGGATCGGGATATCTCGAGGGGACGACGAAGGTTGCGGGCACGCCGGACGTCCCCGTGCGGCGCCGCGTGCATCTCGTTGTACAAATGAGTCCCCGGGCAGACCTCGCGTTCCCCGGCCGGATATCGCGCGGCGTTTGGTCGGACCCCGTTACCGGCGCATGGCGATTCGACTATATCAATACGTCGGCGAAGTTTGCGGCGATCGCGTATGACCATACCGGGGTCAATGACGCGGTCGCAAAAACAAACCTCGTCCCGACGCCTCTCCCGGATGTGATCTGACATGGACATCTCCACCGCCCACACCACCGCCCGCAACACCGCCGCCCGCCTGCCCGCGCTGCAGGCCTCGTCCGACCTGCTCGACTCGGGCACGGCCGCCCCCTACATCGAGCTGCACCCCGCCCCGCGCCCCGCGGCCGGAGATCCGCCCGCCGGCGCCGCGCTGGTGACAATCCCGATGGCAAACCCGCCCGGCACCATAGACACCGGCCTCGTGCGCATCGTCCTCACGGTGCCCGCCGAGGGGCAGATCGCCGTCGGCGGGGATGCATTCTGGGCGCGCATCTACGACGGCGCGGGCGCCTGGTGGGCGGATGCCTCCGTCTCCGACGAGGCCGGCACGGGCGAAATCAAGCTGCAGTCCGTCACGCTCCAGGCGGGCGCCTTCGCGCGCATCACCTCGGCGTACTTCCAGGGCTGATCCATGGCCGTCGATCTGCGCTTCTGGCGGTCAGTCGAAGCCACGCCGGGGCCGGTGGCCCTGCGCTTCGCCGACGCCCCCACGCAGACCGACGTTACCGGCGCCATCGCGGCCAGCCTGCCCGCCGCACAACTCCCGGCCTTGGGGTTCACGGCGCAGGGCAACAGCTACGCCATCGTCACTGGCGCGCTCGCCGCCACGCTCCCGCCTGCGTCGCTGACACTCACATTCGAGGCGATTGAAGCCCCAGCCAGCGTCACCATCGCAGCAACCCTACCGGCGCCGCAACTGCCGGGCGTGTCGCTCGTCGCCGCCGGAGAGCAGCTCCAGTCCATCACCGTCACCGCCGCGCTCCCGGCCGCCACGCTCCCCGAGCTCTCGGCGAGCGCATCCGGCACCTACGACAGCGCGCTGCCCGACGCCATCGGCCCACGCGCCGCCCCGCGCCACGCCTCTGCGCTGCCGGTCTCCGCCGGCCTCGCCACCGGCCAGCACGCCATGCGCCCCGCCGTCACCCCGGCGCACGCCCCGCACACCAGCGCCGCCCCCCTCCCGAGCCGCGCCACGCTGCGCCAGTCGCAAATGCAGCCCCTGCAGCGCCGTGCGCGCCTCGAGCACCAGCACGGCGCCGCACTCGCCGCCGGCACCCGCCAGATCCACGCCGAGCACATCCGCACCCGCGCGCGCCTCGCCCAGCATCACCAACACGGCCTGCCCGTCGCCACCGGCACCTCCGCGCCGCACGCCGAACGCATTCGCCTGCGCCGCCGCCTGCGCGCCGAGCACACCAGCGGCATCCCCGTGGCAATTGGCGCCCGCCCGCGCGAGCACAACGGCCGCCCCACCGCCACCCGCGCCAGCATCCCCCACGCCAGCGCCATCCCGCTGCCGGTCGGCCTGTGGCGCCCCGCAGACCTGCCGCCCGTCGAGCCGCCGAATCCCTACAGCAGCCCCGTGCATCTGCTGTTCTGGCAGGCCAACGACGGCACGACGCGCCTGCGCTTCGGCAAGCGCCCGCCCCAGCCTGGCGTCGTCATCCCCATCCGTGAGGTCTATTTCGTGATCAACACCTTCACCCTCGCGCGCGCCGACACCGGCCAGCCCGTCGAGGTAACCGACTTCTCCGCCTCGATCGACGCCGACAGCTGGACGTGGGGCTGGTCGGCCTCGATGCACGCCGACCTGATGCCGCTGGTGCGCTCGCCCGCCCTGGGCGAACACGTCGAGCTCATCGCCAGCATCAACGGCACGCCGCTGCGCCTGGTGGTCGAGCGCATGGGGCGCGATCGCCGGTTCGCGAGCTCACAGCTCAAGATCAGCGGCCGCGGCCGTGCCGCCTGGCTCTCCGACCCGCACTCGCCGGTGGCCACGCGCTACAACACCGCCCAACGCACCGCGCAGCAGCTGCTGAACGATGCGCTTACGATCAACAACGTCTCGATCGGATGGACCGTCGATTGGCGGATCACCGACTGGCTGGTCCCGGCTGGAGCGTGGAGTCACCAGGGCACCTATATGGACGCCGTCACCCGCATTGCCGAGGCCGGCGGCGGCTACGTCCAGGCGCACAACACGGACCAGCAGCTCATTATTCTGCCGCGCTACCCGGTCGCCCCGTGGCTCTGGGCGAGCCAGACGCCCGACATCGAGCTGCCCGAGGACGTGTGCGAGGTCGAAGGAATCGAGTGGCAGGACCGGCCCGCGTACAACGCCGTCTATGTCTCCGGCGGCGAAGCCGGCCGCCGCGATCGCATCCGCCGCACCGGTACCGCCGCCGACCGCAACGCACCGACCATCATCGATCCGCTGGCGACCGCCCCCGAAATGACCCGTCAGCGCGGCCTTGCCGCGCTCGGTGACACGGGTCGCCAGGCCCACATCACCCTGCGCCTGCCGGTGTTGGCCGAGACCGGCATCATCCCCCCCGGGAAGCTGATCCGTTACACCGAGTCTGGGGTCTCGCGCCTGGGCCTCTCCCGCGCCGTGCAGGTCGATCAGCAGTTCCCCAACCTCTGGCAAACCATCCGGATCGAAACCCATGAGCTGGAACCCATATAAGCGCCTGCTGCGCCTGATCCCGGGCCAGCCCCTCGACGCCGGCCAAGTCACCGCCGTGACGACCGACGGCGTCATCGTGCAGCTGGTCGACGGCGCAACCATCCGCGCCCGAGGAGAGGCCGCAGTGGGTGACCATGTGTATGTGCGAGGGGGCGTGATCGAAGGTCCGGCGCCAGCACTCAGCGGGGTCGATCAAGAGGTGTAACGCAGCTTGGAGCAGGCGCAATTCGTTTGCGGCGTATCCAAGAGCACAGCGGTGCCATTTATCGCGCAAGCCGGCACCGATGAAGTTGAAAAAGTCATCAACTTCTTAAGCGATATGGGCGTACGCAAAAAAATCCGCTTCCCTGAATCATCAGCAATCGGCATCAAACCGGTATCGATTGACGGCAGCAAGCGCCTGGTGCGCAAGGCAATCCAGTACGCCATTGATAACAACCGTAAATCAGTCACGATCGCCCACAAAGGCAACATCATGAAATTTACTGAAGGCGGATTCAGGGATTGGGGTTATGAAGTAGCCAAACAGGAATTCGGCGCAGTTGAGATTGACGGCGGCCCATGGTGCAAACTGCCGAATGGCATCGTGATTAAAGATTGTATTGCGGATGCTTTCCTGCAGGAAATCCTGCTGCACCCGCAAGACTATGACGTAGTTGCCACGCTTAACCTGAACGGCGACTACATGAGTGATGCGCTGGCGGCACAGGTTGGCGGTATCGGCATTGCCCCGGGTGCCAACTTGAGCGACACGGTGGCCATGTTTGAAGCTACACACGGCACGGCGCCGAAAATTGCCGGCAAAAACATTGCCAACCCAAGCTCATTGATTCTTTCCGCAGAAATGATGCTGCGCCACTTAGGCTGGGCGGAAGCGGCTGACCTCGTGCTGAAAGGCGTTGCCAATGCCATCGTAGCAAAACGCGTAACCAGCGATTTTTCTACGCAGATGGAAGGCGCAACCCAGGTAGGTACATCAGAGTTCGGCGATGAAATTATCGCCAACATGTAAGTCACGGGCATAACCTACGCACCGGGAATAAAAAAACGGCACATAAAATATTAATCTAAATATTAATTTTATGTGCCGCTTGAATTAAGTCAATCATCCTGAGACGATTAACCCAAGTGTGTTCAGGCTTAAGCCTTTTGAATATTTGAAGCTTGTTTACCCTTTGGGCCTTCAGTCAAATCAAAGCTTACGCGTTGACCTTCTTTAAGGCTTTTGTAGCCGGATTCCACGATTGCAGAGAAGTGTGCGAATAAATCGTCACCGCCATCATCTGGGGTAATAAAACCAAAACCTTTAGAATCGTTAAACCATTTTACGGTACCTGTTGCCATCTCATACATCCTTACATAACACAAAAGGGGGGCGCCCCAGAAAGTTTGCCTCAAGAACAGAAGTCGCAGTAACTAAAATTAAAGCAGGCTACAAAAAACTCGAATTCAAACACCTAGCTATATTTATAAGTTGGTTTTTCTGAGATGTCAAGCCCTTTTGCTAAGCCAGCAAGATTTAAATTAACCGGTCATCTTCCGCCAACTTTGCCTGCACTGTGGCCATCAATCGGGAAAACACCAAATTTATCAGACGTCACTACGTTTAAAGTCTTTACAAAGAATAGTGTAGAGTGCATTATTCATTCAATAAAAAAATAATTAAAAAAGCTCCCAGCTAATTTACACTTAACTATAAATATGGCATCTGTAATTTCACAAACCAAATTAAGTGGCCTTGCTCGCACGCTGATTCAGGAAAAACTGCTTTCCGAGGATGAGGCAAAGGCAATTGAAGATCAAGCTCGCAGCACTAAAACCCCGTTTATTTCACAGGCTATACAAAGCAAAAAACTCAGCCCGCTTACCATCGCTGAAACTGCCGCGAAAGCATTCGGCTTTCCGTATCTCAATTTAGATGCTTTTAATCTGGATTATTTACCCCCGAAAAAAATCGACATCAAGTTAATGCAAAGCAATCGCGTGATGGCGTTGCATACACGCAACAACCTGCTTTTTGTCGCTGTTTCTGACCCTACAAACATACATGCCCTTGACAGCGTGCAGTTCCAGATGGGAATGAACGTATCGCCTATCGTTGTTGAGGACGACAAACTTGGACGCATGATTGAAAAGATCGTGGAGTCCAGCGACAAAACCCTGAAATCGCTCGATGTCGATGATGGCGATTTCGGCTTCGGTGAAGACAGCCCGCAGCTTGAAGAAGCCCCGGTTGAGTCAGAAGTCGATGATGCACCAGTCGTAAAGTTCCTGAACAAGATGCTGCTGGATGCCATCAACATGGGAGCATCGGATTTACATTTTGAGCCGTATGAGAAGTTCTACCGCGTGCGCTACCGCGTTGACGGCATGCTGCGCGAAATAACCCAGCCGCCGCTGGCGATTAAAGAAAAACTGGCATCCCGCATTAAAGTCATTTCCAGGATGGACATTTCTGAGAAACGCATCCCTCAGGATGGCCGCATGAAGCTGGTATTGTCCAAATCACGCACCATCGATTTCCGGGTCAGCACCTTGCCGCTCATTAACGGCGAGAAAATCGTAATGCGTATTCTCGACCCGAGCAGCGCCACGCTGGGCATTGAAGCGCTGGGTTATGAGCCTATCCAGAAAGAACGCCTGATGCATGCAGTCAGCCGCCCGTACGGCCTGGTGCTGGTAACGGGGCCGACAGGCTCCGGCAAAACGGTTTCGCTTTACACCTGCCTGAACATTCTGAACAACCCCGGCGTGAATATTTCCACGGCAGAAGACCCCTGCGAAATTCCACTGGCGGGGATTAACCAGGTTAACGTGAATGACAAACAGGGACTGACCTTTGCCGCGGCGCTGAAATCCTTCCTGCGCCAGGATCCTGACATCATCATGATCGGTGAGATCCGCGATCTTGAAACAGCAGATATGGCCATCAAAGCCGCATCCACCGGCCACATGGTACTTTCTACACTGCATACCAATGACGCGCCATCTACACTCACCCGCTTGCTCAACATGGGCGTCGCCCCGTTCAATATCGCTTCTGCCGTTTCACTGATTACGGCACAGCGCCTGGCAAGACGCCTGTGCAAACATTGCAAGATTCCATTATCCGTTCCCAAAGAAGCACTATTGAGTGTCGGATTCATTGAAGAAGATTTTAATGAAGAATGGCAGTTATATGGGCATAATCCGGATGGCTGCAGCATGTGTAACTCCGGCTACAAGGGACGGGTCGGCATTTACCAGGTAATGCCCGTTACCGATGCCATCAGCCGCATCATCATGAAAAACGGCACCGCACATGATATTGCAGACCAGGCAAGAATAGATGGTGTAAATGATTTACGCCGCTCCGGCGTATTAAAAGTGATACAAGGATTAACCTCAATCGAGGAAGTTGAAGCTTGTACCAATGAATAGTTTTCCAACTTTCAATAAAAATAAATATAACTCAAAGCGCGAAATGACCCGCATAGGAAATCATCATGGCAGCCAATCCTAAAGCTATAAAAGAAATTACCTACGTCTGGGAAGGTAAGGACAAAAAAGGCAAAGTCACCAAAGGTGAGATGAAAGCTGCCAGCGAAACCCTGGTTAACTCGACCTTGCGGCGCCAGGGCATTACTGTCACCAAAATTAAAAAACAAAGCAGTTTTGGCGGCAAGGGCAAAGTTAGCGAAAAAGACATCACACTGTTTACACGCCAACTGGCAACCATGATGAAATCCGGCGTACCACTGCTGCAGTCTTTCGATATCGTAGGCAAAGGCCACAGCAACCCGGCCGTAGCAAAACTGCTGCTGGACATCAAAGCGGATGTGGAAACCGGCAGCAGCCTGAGCACAGCCTTCCGCAAGTACCCGCTCTATTTCGACCAGTTATTCTGCAACCTGATTGGCGCCGGCGAACAGGCGGGTATTCTGGATACATTACTGGACAGGCTGGCCACCTATAAAGAAAAGATCCTCGCGATCAAATCAAAAATCAAATCGGCGCTTTTCTACCCGATTTCAATTGTCGTAGTTGCATTCATCATTACGGCCGTCATCATGATTTTTGTAGTCCCCGCCTTTAAGGAACTGTTCAGCAGCTTTGGTGCTGACCTGCCAGGCCCGACCCTGGTCGTGATGGCAATATCCGATGGTTTTGTACAATGGTGGTGGGCGATCTTTGGCTCCATCGGCTTCGGCATCTGGTTTTTCTTCTACACTTGGAAGCGCTCGATTGCGATGCAGGCAACCATGGATCGATTAATCCTCAAGGTACCCGTGTTTGGCGAACTTATCCGAAAAGCGACTATCGCACGGTTTGCCCGCACCCTGGCCACCATGTTTTCTGCTGGCGTTCCGCTAGTAGAGGCACTGGATTCAGTAGCCGGGGCTTCCGGCAACATGGTCTATCACGATGCGACAAAAAAAATACAAAGCGAGATCAGCACCGGTACCAGCCTCACGGTTGCCATGCAGAACAGCAGCGTTTTCCCGAACATGGTGCTGCAAATGACCGCTATCGGTGAAGAGTCCGGTGCTCTGGACTCAATGCTGGGCAAAGTTGCCGATTTCTATGAAGCGGAAGTTGACGATGCCGTGGATGCGTTATCAAGCCTGATGGAACCTATCATCATGGTGGTATTGGGCACGCTGATCGGCGGTCTGGTCGTTGCACTGTACCTGCCAATCTTCAAACTGGGTGAAGTGGTCAGCGGCGGCGGCTAATAGAATTTCGAGCAACAGACCCAATAAAAAAACGACCGTAAACGGTCGTTTT
>JAHHGO010000128.1 GCA_023252275.1 Alphaproteobacteria bacterium | reverse complement strand
GCCTGACCGCGCTGAACACCGGCACGACAATGCCCGTGGGCATCGGGCTGGGGCTGGCCCCTGCGGGCAGCATCGGGGCGACCGCTTTTACGGCGCCCACGCGCTTTTCCATGATACGGTCGCAGGCTGGTAACCAGGTTGTCGCGGGCACGCCAATCACCGGGGATCAGTTCTACAACTTCGCCCAGGTTGCGGCTCTTGAACAGGCCGCGATTGAGGCCGATGGCACGGACCGGGTTCCCGGCACTATCGCCACTGCGGGCTTGACACCGACCCCCGGTCTGGCGGTTCTGGCTGACAAGGCAAGGGCCGGCACGCTGACGGCGGCGGACATAGCCGGTCTTGGCGCGGGCTTCCTCAGTCAGGGCGGCACAATCCAGGGTCCGGCTGGCCCCAACGCCCTGATCGGCCTGGGCGGCACCACGGCGGGTCCTCTGCCGGGGCAGGTCGTCTTCCCGGCGGGCACAGCGGCGAGCGTTGCCGCTGTCTCCAACCAATTGGGCTTCATTCCTGTTGACATCATACAGCTTGCGGGATCGCCGCTGGCGAACGGCGCGACCGTAGCGGGCAATGTGTCCAATGGCCGCGCCGCCGACGTGCTGTTTGCGCGCCATGCGGACTCGGGCGTTGATGGGCAGCCTCTGATCCCGATCACGCCGCAGCAGCGCGCATCCGTGCTGACCGCCGCCAATGTGGGCCGGGATGGCTTTATCAAGATCCCGACCGAGGACGTGTTCACCGCACAGGGCACGATCACCTCGGCGCTGTTTGCCTCCAACCCGGTGGTATCGATGATGCAGGCGGATGGCGGCGCCATGGTGACCGAAATTGGCATGGTGTTTGTGCCCGGCATCTCGACCAGTTCGGCCATTGCCGCCAGCGGCAGCGAGGGGCTGGTGAACGCGCTTGCCGCAGGAACCTACAAGCTGAACAGCGAACTGAAGGGGCCGACCAATTACGCCACTCCTTTCTCCTGGGGGGCCACCGGCATCTTCAACATGACCTATAACCGGGTGTTTGGCAGCCCGGTCAATCTGGTGCCGCAGGTGTCCTGGCGCTGGGATCTGGGCGGGCGCACGCCTTCACCGCTGGGCAATTACATGGCGGAACGCAAGGCGATTGGCCTGTCGCTGGCGGCGAACTATCAGTCGCGCTGGACGGGTTCGGTCAGCTGGACGGCGAATTTCGGCCCGGACGCGCCGCTTGATGACCGCGACTTCGCCTCGATCAATCTCGCCTACGCTTTTTAAGCCGGGCCCCTTTCCATCAGCGCCCGGAACCCAGGTTCCGGGCGTTTTTTTGAGTGTCCTTTTAAAGAAGAACCAGACATATTGGTCCTATAAAGGGCTCCACAAAGCGCAATCAGCGCTTCCAGCGATCTTCCTCATCATCATCCAGAAAGGCCGTTGGCTTGACCCGCAGGCCAAGAAATTTCACCACCTCCTGCTTGAAGTCCGGATCACCCATGATGGTGTGATGACTGGCGCCTTCAACCGTCACGGCTTTGGCCCCCGGGATCAGCGCGGCCAGCGGTTCCGGCTTGCCGCTCAAATCATCATCAGAGCCAGTGATGACCATGACGGGCACGGCAATTTTAGACAGAGCCTGTTCGTCAATAGGTTCGCGCCTGGCGCGGATGCAGGCGGCCAGCGCCTGCATGTCACTGCCGGTGGATTCGGCAAAGGCGCGGAATGACAGTGCATGTTCATCCTTGACGGATTTTGGATCAGCGCTGGTCAGCCCTTCAGCCATTGTTTTTCTGTCGTCGCGCTTTTCCAGCATACGAGCGCCGACACCGCATAAAACAGCGGATTTGAAGCGATCCGGATAGTCCGTCAACAGGCGCATGGTCAACATCGCCCCCATGGAATGGGCAACAATAACCGCCTGCTTCGCCTTCAGATAATCGAGGAAGTTGATAATATCCGAGAGCATGAGGTCGATGGCGTAGGCGTCGACCTCATGCGGCTTGTCGCTTTCGCCATGTCCGCGATGATCCATAGCGGCATAATCAATGCCCGCTTTGTCCAACAGGTCAAACCAGCCGCTGGCGCGCCATGCCTGACCGCGGTTAGCCGCAAACCCGTGCAGCAGCAGTACCGGATCGCCATAACCGACCGCATTAAACGCAATCTTCAATCCGTTGGAGGTGAAACTGGCCATTTTCGTTTTCCCGCCCTGTTATGATTTAATACCAATATTAAAGCAGCAAACCGCAGGCAGGTCGCGTTAAAATTTCACGCCCAGCCCGAGTAAATAGGCTTCCTGCCCCAGGGTTTCGATCGCGCCCGGACGGGCCATGCGGACACGCGCCATGGCCGAGACCGGATCCTCGCCCGTTTCAATCAGCACCCGGGTTGCCGCCAAGCCGGCGCGCCCCCGCCCGCCGCGGCAATGAAATACGATATTGGATCCGCTGCGCAGCAGATCGTGCAGTTCCGGGCCATGGGTTAGCCATCTTTGTTCCCAATGAATATCAGGTATGTCCTGATCCACGATCGGCATATAGAGATGGCGCATGCCATGGTGCGCGCAAACCGCCGATAGTTCCGGCAAGGCTGGCCCAGCCCAGTCCAGTTCGCCCATTTCCATCAGGGTTACCAATATAGCCGCAGGAAAATCCCGGATCGCCTGCACATCCCGAATCAAACTTTGTTCAAAGCCGGTTCCCAGCGCCGGGGGATATTTTCGACCGGGGCATTGGGTAATACCGATATGGCCCCCATAAGGGGTCGAAACCGCGCTGATCTGGAAATTGGCCGCCCGCAAGCCCACTTATGCCGCGATGATGCAATCTTGCGGCCTGGCCTCATGCGGGGTCAGGGCGGGATCGTGCCGGAACAATGTGCCGCAATAGGGGCAGCGGATTTGTGGTTCCCGGCCCATATCCAGGTAAATATGCGGGTGGTCATGCGGAGGAGTCGCCCCCAGGCACTCGAACTCCCTAATTCCGATAAGGATTTCCTCAACACCGGAATCGTTAACAAAGCGTGCCCGGCCAGCCGTCGCCATCTGCCATTTCCCTTGTTGTATACAAGTATGATGGCTTGTTAACAGAAAATTTGCATTAACGCCATACTGTAGCTTGGCATGACTGCAATGACTGGAAAGCAATATTATGGAGCCTCAACGCGACATGTCCTCACTCATCGCCATGGCGAGAGAAGGAACTATGCGCTCGCGTAAGCAGTTAGCCGAGAATGTGCTTGATCTTGTAATTTCAGATGAAGGCCGTATGAACGACAGAGAACGCGCGCTGACGGACCAGGTGTTAACCCGCCTGGTCAAGGACATGGAATTGCAGGTTCGTCAGCAGGTAGCGGCCCAGATTGCAAAATCCAGTTCTGCGCCGGAAGGCCTGCTGGAAATGCTGGCGCGCGATGATATTTCCGTCGCCGGACCGATACTCAAACATTCCCCAATACTTAAGGATGGCGTGCTGATCGAGATCGTGAAACTGCGTATTCGCGAGCATCAATTGTGCATTGCCATGCGCGAGAATCTCTCCACGGCGGTCAGTGATGCAATCATTGATCATGCGGCGGCCCCTGATATTATAGAAACGCTGATCCGGAATCCGAAGGCCGAACTGTCCGCCGCCGCCATGGATTATCTGGTGACTGAAAGCCGGCGCTTTGACCAGTTTCAGGAGCCGCTGCTGTCACGCGCCGATCTGCCTACAGGTTTGGCTAATCAGATGTTCTGGTGGGTGTCAGCGCAATTAAGAGAAAAAATCCTGCGCGACTTCAAAATTAACGAATATGAGCTTGATCCGGTTCTGGAAAGCGCAACCGGTGGTATCCTGAAAGAAACCGAAAATGAGCGATCCGGCTCCATCAATGCCAGGGCGGAAAAGCTGGCATCGGCCCTGAAGGAAGAAGATCAGCTTACGGTCGAAGTAATCATTAATATGCTGCGAAAACAACGAATACCCGCCTTTTGCGCGGGTTTATCGCATCTGGCGTCTGTTTCATTCGCCACAGTTAATCGCATAGTCCTGGACGTGGACATCACTCCCTTTGCCATATTATGCAAGGCGGTTAATTTCAGCGAAGCGCATTTTTCGACAATGGCGATGCTGCTGCAACATGAACGCGACCATAAACGCCAATCGGAAAAGGAATTGCGCAAGATACTTGAATTGTTCCGTGAAATATCTTCTGATCAAGCAAGGTCAACGCTAAATTACTGGCATAATGACTCGGAACTTCAAAAAGCGGCAAGGAAATTACGGTAGCGGCGGGCGCATGGTTTTTTCCAATTTAGGGTGAGTGAATGCAACGGTTTACACGTAACGACGCCGGAGAACTGATTCCCGTTGCGCCTGCCGTGGGAGCCGCTGCTCAGGCCGATTCCGTGGATGGAAACCTGATCACTCGCCTGCTGGAAGAGGTTGCGCGGCAAATCCAGTTTTCCGAAGACGCGGCCTTTTATGTGTCTGGCCCGACCGGAAATATCCTGTTCATCACTTCCGGCTACCAATCCATTGCCGGCGCGCCGCCGGAGAATGGCCGGGTCACCAGCGATGTATTCAATTTTATCCGCAATAATGGCGAAAGCTATGTCCGGGATGAAGTGATTCAGAGCAATGGACGGGCGCGTTTTGTACGTTCTTTTCACTATCCCCTGTTTGATTATTCCAACACGCTGCTGGGCATCGTGGGCCATTATGTGGAATCAGCCGGATCGGCAGTGGAAGCAACGAATACCGTGCAACAGACCTCACGGCTTCAGGATCAGCTGCGCGCAAGCTCTGATTTATTCTGGGAACTGGACGCCAATGGAAAACTGACGGCGCTTTCCGACCGGGCGACCGACATTCTGGGCAAACCGGCTGCGCTGTTCATGGGAATGGGGCTTGATGCGATCGGCCGCTTTATAAATCGTGACGGCGCCGATGCGCCAATCCCGGCCGGCCTTTCCAAACATCAGCCATTTCGCAATGCCATCTTTTTGATGCAGGCAGAGAACAGTCCGCCTTTCTTTATGCATATGAGCGCGGTTCCGTTTTTTGAACCCGCCAATGGCAGATTTCTTGGCCATCGTGGTGTTGGCGTCAATGTCACGGAACGGTTCCAGGCGGAAGACCGGGCTGCAAAAGCGCACCGGGAACTGGAACTGGCCAGAGAAGCCCTGATAAATCGCAATGCCCAGCTTGAGATTGAGCGTGGCCGGACCGAGAAAGCGCTTCGCGCCAAAACGGAGTTTCTGGCCACTATGAGCCATGAATTGCGCACGCCCTTAAACGCCATTCTGGGTTTTTCCGAAACCATGACAATGAAGCTGTTTGGCGGCCTTAACGATCAATATGCCGGCTATGCCGAGGATATATTGAAATCCGGAAGGCATTTGCTTTCGCTGATAAACGCCATGCTGGATACAGCGCAGATCGATGGAAACGAGGTAAGCCCGAACCCGAAAGAAATCGACATTGACGAGCTGATTGATCAGTCCGTCAGTATTGTCCAGTTGCGCGCCAGGGCGAAAAACATTGATCTCAGAAACGCCGTCATCCAATCGGGGTGCCGGGTCAAGGCGGACCCGCTTCTTACCACGCAGATTTTGGTAAATCTATTCAGCAATGCGGTAAAGTTTACAGAGCCTGGCGGATCCATTGGCGTTGAAATCACAGCCGGCCGGCATATCGGCTTTCCCATGGCCGCAATAACGGTATGGGACACCGGAATTGGCGTTCCGCCGGAGATGCAAAACCAGATTTTTGAAAAATTTGTCCGCGGCAATAATGCCCGCGCCTATGATGATATTGGTCAGGGTATTGGTCTTGGCCTGCATGTCTCCAAACGTCTGGCCGAATTGATGCATGGCAGCATCCGCCTTCAGAGCGTGCCCGGCCATGGCAGCCGGTTCACCCTGGAACTGCCGCTGGCCACAACGCCGCGGGAAGGTTAGGCGGACTGCGGCATTATTACCCTAGCCCCGGAAAGCATGGGGTTCTTTTTGGCTGGATATTGCCTTATGCTCGGCCATAATAAGACACTCACCTTACAGGGAGGGCGGGGAAACGATGTCCAGCACACGGACTGGCTGCGGCCAATGGGTGGATAATGAGCGCGGCATAATTGAGCGCGATATCTTTGTCAGTGACGAAATCTATTCCCGCGAACTGAAACAGGTGTTTGGCCGGGCGTGGCTGTTTGTCGGGCATCAAAGCCAGATTCCCAATCCATATGATTTCTTTGTCTCCCGCATGGGCGCGGAATCGGTCATCATGACCCGCGATAAAAATGGTAAAATTCATGTTTTTCTGAACACCTGCCGCCATCGCGGCATGAAAGTGTGCCGCTACGACCAGGGCAATGCACGTGTCTTCACCTGCCCCTATCATGCCTGGAGTTATTCCGTAGACGGAAATTTGACCAGCGCGCCCGGCGGGCTGGCCGGAGTGCCGCAGTTGAAGGCCGCCTATCGTGACCAGCTGGACAAATCGCAATGGGGGCTGGTCCCTGTTGCCAAACTCGTCAATTACAAGGGCAGCATCTGGGCAAATTGGGACAAGGATGCGCCGGAGTTTGAAGATTATATTGGCGGCATGAAGCTATATCTGGACGCCGTGCTGGACCACCGCGATGGCCGCCCCGGCGGTTCGGAAGTAATCGGCGGGATTCAGAAATGGAAAGTCCCCAGCAACTGGAAATTCGGCGCTGAGAATTTTATTGGCGATTTGTATCACATCACCAGCCACCGGTCGGTTGACATGGTTGCAATCGGCCCCAGCGGGGCCGGCAGGCGCGATGCCCCCGTTGCTCCAAAGGAAAGCGCCAAGCGCCCGCCGCCCTTTGCCAGCATCGGTTTTCCCAATCATGGCCATGGGCTGATCGGAAATTTACCGCATACGGAGGAAATGCCCTATGTGCCTTCTTTCACTCTGACCCCGGAAGTGGAAGATTATTACAAGCATGTCTATCATGCGCGGGTGGCCAATCTGGGTGCGGAAAAACGCGGCCTGGCCGCGGTTGGAACGATCTTTCCAAATCTGTCATTTCACGGCATGCAGCCGCGCGCATTGTTTACCTGGCATCCAAACGGCCCGCGTGAAATGGAAATATGGAAATGGTATCTGGTGGACGCCGACGCGCCCGCAACCGTCAAAGATGTTCTGCGGCGCTATTATCTGCGCTATGCCGGACCCGCCGGGCTGACCGAACAGGATGACATGGAAAACTGGAATTACGCCACATCCGCCAGCGCCGGCATGGAGGCGGGGCGTTATCCCTATAATTACCAGATGGGCATGGGATTTGAAAAACCCGCCCCTGATCTGGAACAGGCGGTATACACCACGGCGGTAACCGAGCAGAACCAGCGCATTTTTTATAAGCGCTGGGCGCAATTCATGGAAGCCGATGGCTGGAATGATCTGCGGCCGGAAAACAGTTCCGCTTTCGCGGATATTATGGCGCGGCGGCAGACATGAGCGCGGCGCTGGATGCGCTGCTGCTACAGCGGGAAATCGAAGCCTTTTATTATCTTGAGGCGGAGCTGCTGGACGAGCGGCGCTATGAAGAATGGCTTGATCTGCTGACGGATGATATTTCCTATTTCATGCCGCTGCGGCGAAACGTCAAATTTGGCAGCCATGCAGCACAGGAAAATACCCAGGAGGGCCGCGACGCCGCCTGGTTCGATGAAGGCAAGCACACACTGACCCAGCGGGTCCGGCAGATAGCAACCGGCATTCACTGGGCGGAAGAGCCGCTGTCGCGGGTACGTCATCTGATTACCAATGTGCAGATTGCATCGGCATCGCCTGAAAAACCCGGCGCGCGCGAAATGGACGTGAAAAGCAATTTCCTGATTTACCGCAATCGCATCGATGACGAGACGGATATTTTTGCCGGCCAGCGGCGGGATTGCCTGCGCCAGGCCGGCGATGGATGGAAAGTCGCGCGCCGCGTCATTCTGCTCGATCAAAGCACCCTGCTGGCGAAAAACCTGACCTTTTTCTTTTAACCCCCGCAAAGGAGCCGCCATGACGGAAAAAAATATCAAGCACGCAGGCGGTTCCGCCCGGCTGGAAGGCGTGTTGAGCCTGGATCTGGTGGCGATAGAAGAAGGCCAGAAAGTGAAGCTTGTCGGGGGAGAAATTGCCGAGGTGATTGATAATCCCCGCGATGGCATGTGGATTTTACTGCGCTTTCTGGAGGCCGAAAATGACCCTTCCCGGGTTGGCGGGGAAGAGCTGATCTTCTGGGCCGATGTGCTGGGGGTTATACAATGAGCGCTCAACGCATAGTTCTGATCACCGGCGGCACCTATGGCATTGGCCGCGCCGCCAGCCTGGGCTTTGCCGCG
>JAHHGO010000127.1 GCA_023252275.1 Alphaproteobacteria bacterium | reverse complement strand
TTGCGCGGCATTCTGCCCGACGTGGCGCGCCAGGGCATCAAGATCATTTCCAATGCGGGCGGCGTCAATCCCATTTCCTGCGGCAAGGCGGCGCAGGCGCTGGTCGATGAACTGGGGCTGAAGCTGAAGGTGGCTGTTGTCACCGGCGATGATAGTCTCGACCGGGCCGATGCGATGCGCAGCGCAGGAACAAAAGAGATGTTCAGCGGCGCCAGGATGCCGGCAAAGCTGATGTCGATGAATGCCTATCTGGGCGCGCCGGGCATTGCGGCGGCGCTGGACAAGGGCGCGGACATTGTGATCACCGGGCGCTGCGTTGACAGCGCGGTAACGCTGGGCGCCTGCATTCATGAATTTGGCTGGAAACTGGATGATTATGATCGCATGGCGGCGGGCAGCCTTGCGGGGCATATACTTGAATGCGGCGCGCAGGCAACCGGCGGCATTCACACCGACTGGCGCCTGTCGAAAGACTGGGACAATATCGGCTTTCCCATCGCCGAAGTGTCGCCCGACGGTACATTCACAGTTTCGAAACCCGATGGCACCGGCGGGCTGGTAAGCTTCGGCACGGTTGCCGAACAGATGCTGTATGAAATCGGCGATCCGCAGGCCTATCTGCTGCCCGATGTAAGCTGTGATTTTTCAGCCGTCAGGATAGAAGAAACAGGCAGGGACAAAGTGCGGGTTAGCGGCGCACTGGGACGTCCGCCTACGGACAGCTATAAAACCTCCGCCACCTATGAAGACGGATTTCGGCTGGGCATGTATCACACGATCGGCGGCATAGACGCGGCGCTGAAGGCGGAAAAAACCGGCGAGGCGATTTTCAAACGCTGCAGCCGCATATTCCGCGAAATGAACATGGCCGATTTTACCGAAACCAGCATTGAGGTTGTGGGCGCGGAAGCAAGCTATGGCCCGCACAGCCGCGCGCGCGCGGCGCGCGAAGTGGTGCTGAAAATCGCCGCCAAACACGAAAATCCGAAAGCGCTGGATATGCTGGTGCGCGAGGCAACCTCGGCGGCCACAGGCATGGCGGCGGGCACTTGCGGGCTGGCGGGAAACCGGCCCAAAACCTCGCCCGTGGTGCGGTTGTTTTCCTGCCTGACGCCAAAGCGGGACATCAGCGTGGCGGTGCATATGGGCAATGAAATCATCCCGGTTGAGGTGCCGGGCAAGGGCGGTTTTGACGTTAAAAATATTGTGCGCCCCGCAAACGCCGCCGCGGCCGCCTTTTCTGGCGAAAGGGTGAATGCGCCATTGGTGTCGCTGGCCTATGGCCGCAGCGGCGACAAGGGCAATCATTCCAATATCGGCGTCATTGCGCGCAAGCCGGAATATCTGCCCTATATTCGCGCCGCGCTCACCGAAAAAAATGTCGCGGATTATTTTGCGCATATTCTGCAGGGCAAGGTGCACCGGTTTGAAGTGCCCGGAATAAATGCGCTGAATTTTCTGCTTGAGGATATTCTGGGCGGCGGTGGCGTCGCCAGTCTGCGCAATGATCCGCAGGGCAAGGCGTTCGCGCAGATGCTGCTGGATTATCCGGTGCCTGTGCCGGCCGCCTTCGCCAAATCATTGGGGCAACGGGAAGCCGCATGAAATCAGCACCCGGCGCGGGGCTGGATGATCTGCTGGCGCAGATACGCGGCTGCCGGGAATGCGCGCCGCATCTTGCGCACATACCGCGTCCCGTCATTCAGGCCTCGGCCAGTGTGCGGCTTGCCATTGCCGGCCAGGCGCCGGGAACCAGGGTGAATGCGACCGGCCTGCCTTTTAATGACGCCAGCGGCGATCGTTTGCGCCAATGGATGGGAATTGGGCGTGAAACATTCTATGACGCAACAAAGATAGCCACTGTGCCGATGGGTTTTTGTTTTCCCGGTCTTGATCCGAAAGGCGGTGATCTGCCGCCGCGCCGGGAATGCGCGCCCTTGTGGCGGGACAGGGTGTTTGCGCAGCTTCCAAAGCTGGAGCTTATTCTTCTTGTCGGCCAGTATGCGCAGCGTTGGCATCTTGGGCAGCGCCGCGAGAAGAATCTGACAGAAACCGTCCGCGCATGGCGGAGCTATTTGCCGCAGATGCTGCCATTGCCGCATCCTTCATGGCGCAACACAGGCTGGTTGAAAAAAAATCCATGGTTCGAAGCGGAATGTCTGCCGGAATTGCAAAGGCGCGTCGCCGCATTAACGGACTGAAATTCTGTCTGACCCTGTGCGCCGTATTGATTTCCGCCTGCGCGCCGCTCACCCAGAAAACCGGCCCGTTTAATTCCGCGCCTTCACTTGAAGGCGGTTATTATGTCACGGCGGATGGCGCAAGGCTGCCGCTCAGTGTGCACACCGCCGGCGCGCCCCGCGCCGTGATTGTCGCCCTGCATGGCTTTAATGATTACCGCACGGAGTTTGACATGGCTGCCGCCTGGTGGCGGCAGCGTGGCGTCACGACTTATGCCTATGACCAGCGCGGATTTGGCGGCGCGCCGCATCGGGGTGTCTGGCCCGGCGATGGTGTTTTGGCCGATGACGCCAGAAATATGATTGTGCTCGTGCGCAAAACACATCCCGGCCTGCCGGTCTATTTGCTTGGCATGAGCATGGGGGGCGCAGTAGCGCTGGAACTGGCGGGGTCTTCCATCCCTCCGGATGTCGATGGGGTCATTCTGGCGGCGCCCGCCGTTTGGGGGTGGTCCTCGCTTAATCCGGTCTATAGGGGCGTGTTATGGCTGGCGGCGCACACGGTGCGGGCCAACAAGATGACCGGGCAGGGGCTGGGGGTGGTTGCCTCCGACAATGTGGAAATGCTGCGCGCGCTGGGCCGTGATCCGCTGATCATTCATGCAACCCGCATCGATGCGGTTTATGGGCTGGTCGGGCAGATGGAGCGCGGCTATAAAGCGGCCGGAAATGTGCGCTTGCCGGTCCTGCTGCTCTATGGCGAAAAGGATGATATCATCCCGAAAGAACCGGTGCAGGAGGTGATCGCGGCCCTGCCCGGGTCTGCCCGCACCATCATATATCCTAATGGATACCATATGCTGCTGCGGGATCTGCAGGCCGAAACCGTGTGGCGCGATATAGCGGGCTTTGTCGCCAGGCCTGCCCCGCTTGCCCGGCGGGAAAGTGATCAGTTAATCCCCTATTAAGATAATTCTATTAGATTGGCTCATGTTAGATTGAGAATAGCTCAATCTTGCCCGCTTTTTCATCATTCTACGGATGAATGGCTTAAAAACTGGGCGTGATGGATGACGGATGAAGATCCCGAACCGGAATCGGGCGACGCTGCTGTAAAGGAAATATTTGCTGCCTGGTGGAATGGCGAAGATCCCCCGGGGCAATTGACGCTGCCTGCCATATTGTCAATGCATGAATGGAAGCGCCTGTTTTTGCTGTGGTGGACTGGCGGCCTTGATCCGGAAGCCGAACTTGAGCCAGTTGAGACAACCGGGACTGCGCATCGTGCAAATGTGCCACGCAGGAAGCAGCAGGAGATCAACGCGCGCGGCAGGGTTTCGCAGGCGCTATGGGGTGAGGGGAATCTCACCCCCGGCCCGGCTGAATTCATTATGGAAATAACCGCCAGATTAGGGCTGACCTCGGAAATGAGCATGGTCGATCTGGGCGCGGGCCTGGGCGGACCGGCGCGGGCCATATGCGCGGCCTATAAAATCTGGATAACCGCCTATGAAGCGGTGCCTGAATATGTAAAGGCCGGCATGGAACAGTCCATCATGCATGGCATGGGAAAAAAGGCGCCAATCACCCAATTCGAAACTGAGACATTTACGCTGCCCGAGCATAAATATGACTGCGTTTTTTCCAAGGAAATGATGCACCATGTTCAGGATAAAGTGCGCCTGCTACGGCAGATTCAGGGCTCACTCAAGGATGGCGGCCAGTTCTGTTTTACCAATTATGTGATTACAGATGCGGGCAAGGACACTTCGCATGTCACGGCCTGGAATTTGGCGGACGGGCAGAACAGCCATTTCTGGACCAAGGAAGAATTTCAGGCGGCATTCGCCAAGGCGAAACTGGATTTGCGCGTGAGCGAGGATCTGACGGCGCGTTACAGTGAGATGATCGCAGAAGGTTTTCGCGGCCTGAAAAAGAATATGGATAATCTGATTGCCGAAGAGCCGGACCCGGAACACCAATCGGAATTGCTTCATGCGCTGGCGTTTGAAACCAACCGTTGGGCTGTGCGCGCTGAAGCGCTAAAGTCAGGCGCTATGGCGCTGTTACGGTTCAGCGGCATCAACGGCAAGCATGCTGAAATTCGCTAGCTGAAAAAATTCAGCTCAACTTTCACGCCATCCGGATCATACACAAAAATCTGGCGCACATTGAAATCCGGAACGGACATTTCCGAAAATTTGATTCCCCGATTTTGTAAATTCGCTTTGGTGCCTTCGAAATCGGTTGCGCGGAACGCCACATGATCGATGGTTCCGGCGCCGGTTTTTTCATTTTGTTTGACGCCGACAAGATGCACGACAGCTTTCTCGCCGCAGTAAAGCCATGCGCCGGGAATGCCGAATTCAGGCCGCTTGCCATTATGCAGGCCAAGCACCTCTTCATAAAACTTCACCGAGCGATCAAGATTATCTGTAAAGATGTTGTAATGGTCGAGGTCGGTCAGGGCCATGGCGAGTTCCCTTGGTTTTTTGTGGATCAGGGGGATAGTGTCTTCGCTTCGCCTGTTTCATTCAAGGGTTTAGTTAAGTAAACTGACATCTTGTCAGAAGATGGGAGGCAGGTGATACTACCTGTGCCATATTACGAGGCGGGTCCACGTTCTGCGCTGCGCAAATTCGGATTTTATTCATTCACACAACCATTTAGCTCAATAATAATGGAAAGAAAAACATTATGCTCAAGCGGGTGGAAAACGCTGTATTCAGTTTGCGGATGCCAATTCTACTGGCGCTGGCGCTGCTCACGCTTGTCACCGGCTATTATGCGGCCCAGTTACGCTTTGACGCCGGCTTCATCAAGCAGTTGCCGACCGACCATCCTTTCATAGAAACCTTCCAGGCCTATCGCAGCAAGCTGCCGCCGCCCAATTCGATCATCATCGGTGTGCACCCGCGCGAAGGCACTATCTGGACTGTTGACGCGCTGCGCCGGGTAAATGAGGTGACGGAGGCGGTTTTTTTCCTGCCAGGCGTTTATCGCGGTTCAGTGCAGTCGCTTTGGACGCCCAATACGCGGGTTCTGGAGGTCAACGAAGAAGGTCTTTACGCCTATAATGTGATCGAGGCCAATGTCACACCCAAAAATATCGACGACAAAAAAATTGAGCGTATCCGCGTTAATACGCTGCGCGGCGGGCATGTCGGGCAATTGGTGTCGCATGATTTCACCATTGCCTCGGTAAAGGCCAATCTGAACGAAGTTGATCCCAAGACAAACAAGCCGCTCGATTATATCGAACTGTCGCGCAGGCTGGAAACCGAGATACGCGACCGCTTTGAAGACGATAAATATGAAATTCATATTGTCGGCTTTGCCAAGATGATTGGCGATATTGCGGAAGAAGCCAAAAATGTCGGTGTGTTTTTTCTGCTGGCCTTTGTGCTGACCACGCTTGCTGTCTACGTCTATGCGCGATCCATCGTGCTGACCCTGTTGGCCGTGTTCTGTTCGCTGGTCTCTGTGGTGTGGCAGTTCGGCCTGCTGAAACTTTTTGGTATTGGCCTCGACCCGCTGGCGATTCTGGTCCCTTTTCTGGTCTATGCCATTGGCGTCAGCCATGGCGTGCAGCAGATCAATCTGATGTCGGCGGAAATCTGCGCCGGGAACGACAGCGAAACGGCGGCGCGCGCCACTTTCAGCCGCCTGCTGGTGCCGGGCATCATGGCGCTGGTGACGGCGCTGGTGGGGTTTTTGACGCTGTATCTGATCCCGATACCGATGATTCAGGAAATGTCGATGATGGCGTCGATTGGCGTGGCGCTGAAGATTATCACCAATCTGTTCATGCTGCCGATTGTGGCGTCTTATTGTAAATTCAGCCCCGCCTATGTGGTGCGCATTACCAAAGCCCGGGTAACCCGCGCCGCGGCGATGCGCTGGCTGGCCCAGATTGCGCAACCCAGGGCCAGCGCCATTACGCTGGTCATCTCCGCTGTTATTTTCGTGGTTTCTGTGGCGGCGACGCACGACAGGCATGTGGGTGATCTGCATGCCGGCGCGCCGGAATTGTGGCCGGAAGAACGCTATAATGTCGACACCAATCTGATGGTGGAAAAATTTTCGATGAACCTTGACGCGTTCATAATCATTGCCGAGACGCCTGAATTGTCCTGCATTGATTATCCGGTCATGCACCTGCTGGATAGGTTCGCCTGGCATCTGCAAAATGTCGAAGGCGTCAAATACGCCATGTCGCTGTCGACATTGGCCAAGCTTGGCCATTCGGTCTGGTCGGAGGATAATCCGAAATTCCGCGCCCTGGCGCGCAACGCCAGCACATTTTCGCTGACGGTCGGGGGCGTTTCCACGCGCACCGGCCTGCTGAATGATGAATGCACGATGCTGCCCGTCATCGCTTTCACGCAGGATCACAAGGCTACGACCATCAATCGAGTTGTGGCGGCCGCCAAACAGTTTATCGCCGACAATCCGATGCAAGGGGTCAGCTTCAAACTGGCGTCCGGCAATGTGGGCATCATGGCGGCCACCAATGAAGTGATTGCGGAACGCGAAATGCCCATGCTGATCGCCGTTTATATTGCGATCATCACGCTGGTCATCCTGGCCTATCGCGACTGGCGGGCGACGATCTGTTGCTGCGTTCCTCTGATTCTTGCCACCTTTATCGGTTACTGGTTCATGTCCTGGCAGGAGATCGGCCTCAAGGTTTCAACGCTGCCGGTTCTGGTGCTGGCGGTGGGCATCGGCGTTGATTACGCCTTCTATATCTATAGCCGCATGCAGGGTTATCTGGATGCGGGCATGGATATTGCCGACGCCTATTCGCAGGCGTTGCAGGAAACCGGCATGGCGGTGATGTTCACCGGCGCGACGCTGTGTATAGGCGTGTCAACCTGGGCCTTCTCGGCGCTGAAATTTCAGGCCGATATGGGCATGCTGCTATCGTTCATGTTCCTGATCAACATGATCGGCGCGGTGACCACGCTGCCAGCACTTGCGGTCCTGCTGGAGCGGCTGTTCCCGCGGGTGCGGAAACAGGCGCTGGCGCAGGGGGCCTAGCCCCCGAAGGCCACTTTCATTCCGGCCTGCATCTCGCCCAGAATTTTGGCGATCTGCGGGTCCTTGCCGATGGCGTTCCAATAGGCGGAAACTTTTGGATAGGCGTCAAACGGCTTTGGCGCATCAAAGCGGGGCAGGATCGCCGAGACAAACAAAAGCGATGCGGCCAGCGCCCCGTCAGCATGGGTAAGCTGTCCGCCCGCCGCATAACCGCCTTCGCCGATCAGCGCATTCAGATCTTTCAGCGCTATGTTCAACGACGGAATGGCCTCGGCGACGGCCTGCGGTGAAACTTCCCGGCCGAACAATTTGAAAATAAGCGGCCTGATTGCGGGCATGATGTAGAGATCGGACATGCGTGCGATCAGCCGCGCCTGGGCGCGGCCCTGCGCAGTGGCGGGGCGCAGCGTGGGGGCTGGAAACATGTCCTCCAGATATTCACAGATCACTTCGGACTCCGGCAGGATTGTGCCGTCATCCAGCTCCAGCGCCGGAATTTTACCGGTCGGATTGATGCTTCTGTAGGCGTCGGTGCGAAAGCCGGGCGGGTCCGCCATCTCAATATTCAATCCCTTGACATTGATCAGCAGCCGCACCCGCGCCGTATAGGGCGACAGATTATTGTTATAAAGCTTCATTATGATGGCCTCCCTGCTTTAAGGTGAAGGCGCAGGGTGCACTGGTTTTCCGGCCGGCGCCAATTAATTTTATGTGGAAAATTTTACGCGGGAGATCTCTATGAAAGCCATCCGATGCCATGCTTTTGGTCCGCCGGACACGCTGGTGCTGGAAGACGCGCCCGCGCCCGTGCCGCGCCCCGGTCAGGCGCTGATTACGGTCAGGGCGGCAGGGGTGAATTTTGTCGATGCGCTGTGCATGCAGGGAACCTATCAGATCAAGCCGGCGCTGCCGTTCATTCCGGGCATGGAAGTGGCGGGGATTGTTTCCGCCGTCACGGACGGCGCCAGCGCGGTGGCGGTTGGCGACCGTACCTCACATTGGAGACCTGATCCTTACCAATCAAGGCGAAACAGGCAACCCCACCATGATCCAATGGGAAGTGCCTTCTCATCCTGCTGTTGGAGGCGGACCACTGGCGGGAAGTGTTGGCGGATTGGATGAATTGCCCGGTGATATT
>JAHHGO010000126.1 GCA_023252275.1 Alphaproteobacteria bacterium | reverse complement strand
GCGCGCGATCTGTATTTCATGGGCGTTGCGCTTAATATGGCGCAGCGCGGGCTGGGGCGGACCTGGCCTAATCCCTCTGTCGGTTGTGTCATCGCGCAGGATCACATTCTCGGGCGCGGCTGGACCCAGAAGGGCGGACGCCCGCATGCCGAAACCCAGGCGCTGGCGCGCGCGGGCGCGGCGGCCAAAGGCGCCACCGCCTATGTCACGCTGGAGCCCTGCGCCCATCATGGCGAAACGCCGCCCTGCGCCGGGGCGCTGATTGCGGCGGGCGTTGCGCGGGTTGTTGCGCCGCTGGCGGATCCCGATCCGCGTGTTTCGGGCAAGGGCTTTGAGATGCTGCGTCAGGCGGGGATCCGTGTTGAGATTGGTCTGTGTACGGAACAGGCGGCGCGGCTGAATGCGGGGTTTATTTCGCGCATCGTGCATAATCTTCCACTGGTGACGGTAAAAATAGCCAGCACGCTGGATGGCCGCATCGCCACCGCCGGCGGCGAAAGCCAATGGATTACCGGCGATGCGGCGCGGGCCTATGGTCATTATCTCCGCGCGGAAAACGATGCCATACTGATTGGCGGCGCCACGGCGATTGCCGATGATCCGGAACTGACCTGCCGCTTGCCGGGTCTTGCGCAGGCCTCGCCGGTACGGGTGATCGCGGATGGCAGAATGCGGCTGCCGCTGACCTCAAGGCTGGTCAAGGGGGCGGAGCAGCATCCGGTCTGGCTGCTGACCCGCACGGATGGCGATGCGGCCAGAAAGCAGGCCTATCGGGACGCCGGTGTGGAGGTCATGGAAATGGATATTGGCGTTAAGGGTGTGCTTGATATTCCGGCCATGCTTAACGCCCTGTCGCGGCGCGGCATAAGCCGGCTGCTGGTGGAAGGCGGCGCGGCGCTGATTTCCTCCTTTATACAGGCCCATGCGGTTGACCGCATCGCCTGGTTCCGGGCCCCTAAGCTGCTTGGCAATGATGGTCTGGCGGCCATTGGCCCGCTGGGGGTGGCGCATCTTGCACAGGCGCCAGTCTATTTGCGTGAATCCATACGCCAATTAGGTCATGATGTGGTGGAAACCTACGGCAGACAGGCTTAAGAATAGATCATGTTTACAGGAATTGTCACAGATGTGGGCGCCATCCGCGCCGTCGAGCAGCGCGGCGACACGCGGCTGGTAATCACGACCGCCTATCCGGTTGAGCGGGTGGAAATCGGCGCGTCCATCGCCTGTTCCGGCGTCTGCCTGACGGTCGTCGACAAAGGGCGCGATGCCGATGGCACGGCCTGGTTTGCGGTGGACGCATCGGCCGAAACGATGAATTGCAGCAATCTTTCCGCCTGCAAGCCGGGCAGGGCGATTAATCTGGAGCGCCCGCTGCGGCTGGGCGATGAACTGGGCGGGCATATTGTCAGCGGCCATGTGGACGGCGTGGCCCGCGTCACGGCGATCCGGCCCGAAGGGGATTCCATCCGTTATATGTTCGAGCCGCCCCGCGATCTGCTACGCTATGTCGCGCCGAAAGGCTCGGTGGCGCTGGACGGGGTTTCGCTGACTGTAAACGAGGTCGTGGATCAAAAGGGCGCGGGCGGCTTTGGCGTCAATATCATTCCGCACACGCAGCAGGCGACGACCTTTGGCAGGCTTGCGGTGGGCGATCTGGTCAATATCGAAGTGGATACAGTCGCGCGCTATGTGGCCCGGCTGGTACAGGTGGAGCCATAAATGTCTGACACGCTGGTGGGAAAACAAAGCCACGAAGAATTGATGGAGTTTCTCTCTCCGATCGAGGATGTGATCGAGGATGCGCGTAATGGCCGCATGTTCATTCTGGTCGATGATGAGGGCCGCGAGAACGAGGGCGACCTGATTATCCCCGCACAGATGGCGACGCCTGACGCGATCAATTTCATGGCCAAATTTGGCCGTGGCCTGATCTGCCTCAGCATGACCGGAAAACGCATCAAGGAACTGGGCATTCCGCTGATGGCGTCGAACAATCAGGAACGCCATCAGACCGCCTTTACCGTATCCATCGAGGCGCGTGAAGGCGTGACCACGGGCATCTCCGCGCATGACAGGGCGCGCACTATTGCGGTGGCCATTGATCCGACCAAAGGCTCGCGCGATATTGTGACGCCGGGGCATGTGTTTCCGCTGATGGCGCGCGATGGCGGCGTGCTGGTGCGCGCGGGCCATACCGAGGCCGCCGTCGATGTGGCCCGTCTGGCTGGCCTGAATCCCGCCGGCGTGATTTGCGAAATCATGAATGAAGACGGCACCATGGCGCGGCTGCCAGATCTGGTCGGCTTTGCCCAGACGCATGGCCTCAAGGTCGCGACGATTGCCGATCTGATCGCCTATCGCCGCCGCTATGACCGAATCATTCACCGCGCCGTGGAAACCGATCTCGACACCATGTATGGCGGTGAGTTCAAACTCTATGTCTATATCAATGTGGTCGAATATGCCGAACATATTGCGCTGGTGAAAGGCGACATATCCGCCCCCGGCCCGGTGCCGGTGCGCATGCATGCGATCAATGTGTTTGATGATCTGCTGGGCGCAAAAAGCGGCCATACCGGCCTGCTGCATGGCGCGATGGAACTGATCTCCGAACTGGAGCGCGGCGTTATCGTGCTGATCCGCGATACCAAGGCGACCATTGTTTCCGATATACTGATGCGCGGCCGCAAGGGCGGCGTGCGCGAGTTGCGCGATTACGGCGTCGGCGCGCAGATCCTGGTCGATCTGGGCGTGAGAGAACTAACGCTGCTGTCCAACACGCCAAATCTGCATATTATCGGCCTGGAGGGCTATGGCCTGAAGATCGTCGATGTCATGCACATCACCCCCAAAGATTGAAGATGACCCGCCCAGTCCATATCATGATTGTTGAAGCGCGATTTTACGCGCATATATCCGACGCGCTATTGCAGGGCGTCGTGGCGGCGCTTGAACGCCAGGATGCGACCTATGACCGTTATGAGGTCAGCGGAGCGTTTGAAATTCCCGGCGCCATCCGCATCGCCATAGAGGCCCGCCGCCTTGAAAAAGACGCGCCTCTTTACGATGGCTATATTGCGCTGGGCTGTGTGATACGCGGCGAGACAACGCATTACGAAACCATCTGCGCGGAATCCGCGCGCGGCCTGATGGACATTGCGCTCGAACATGGCGTGGCGCTGGCCAATGGCATATTGACCGTTGAAAACGAGGCGCAGGCCATCGCCCGCGCATCGATCCGCGACAAGAACAAGGGCGGCGAATTTGCGCAGGCCTGTCTTGGCATGGTGCATCTGCGCCGTAAATTTGGCATCGGATGATGACATCAGACCCGGCCATGGGGCCAGAAACTGGCGGGGCGCCGGCTTCCAAACACAGCAAACGTTCGGCAGCCCGGCTTGCCGCCGTGCAGGCGCTGTATCAGATGGAAATGGGCGGCATGGACGCCGACACGGTAATCCTTGAATTTATCAGTGAACGCTTTGGCCATGAAATTGACGGCGAGGAATATCCGGCGGCCGATCAGAAATTGTTTGCCGATCTGGTTCGCGGCGTTGTTGCGCATCAGATGGAAATTGACCCGCTGGTGGCGCGCACCGTCAGTGAGGATTGGGCGCTAGCGCGGCTCGACGCCACCTTGCGCGCGTTGATACGCACAGCTACCTATGAATTGATGGTGCGCGGGGATATTCCGGTCAAGGTCGTGCTCAGCGAATATATCGATATTGCGCATGCCTTTTTCTCGGGCGACGAGCCGGGATTTGCAAACGGAGTGCTGGACAAGGTCGCGCGCCTCGTGCGTCCGAAATCCTTCGGCGGCAATGAGCAAAAACGCTGATACGCCGCCCGATGAATTCGCGCTGATCGCGCAAATTTTTGCGCCGCTTGCGGCGGGCGATCCTGGCAGTTTCGGCCTGACGGATGACGCAGCCATCATTTCATCCCGGCCCGGCCAGGATCTGGTGGTGACGGCGGACATGATGACCGCCGGCGTTCATTTTTTCGCCGATGACGCGCCCGACCTGATTGCGCGCAAATTACTGCGGGTTAATTTGTCGGATCTGGCGGCCAAGGGCGCAAAGCCGCATGGCTATATTCTGACCGTAGCATTACCCGTCGATACAGGCATGCCGTGGCTGCGCGCATTCGCCGAGGGACTGGCGCGAGATCAGGCGGAATTCGGGATCAATCTTCTGGGCGGCGATACGACGGCGGCACAGGGGCCTCTATGTCTGTCGCTGACCGCCACGGGCTGGGTGGGGCAGGGGGGAATGCTGCGGCGTTCGGGCGCGCAGGCCGGCGATGATATTTATGTTTCCGGCACGATCGGTGATGCCGGACTTGGGTTGCGTGTGCGCCGCGATGGCCCTCTTGCGGGCCTGTCCGCGCAACAGAATGAATTTCTGCTGGGGCGCTATCTGCTGCCGCAACCGCGTAATCAGCTGGGTGTGGCGCTGGCGGGCGCCGCTCATGCCTGTCTGGATGTTTCAGACGGGCTGGCAGCCGATCTTGGCCATATCACCGGCACTTCCAGGGTTGGCGCGGAAATTCAACTATTGGATATTCCATTGTCCCGGGCCGCAAAAACAGCACTGGACCTTAAGCTTGCGGATATTACCGAGCTGATCGGCGCGGGCGATGATTATGAATTGCTGTTCACCGCTCCGCCCGCACAGGCGCAGGCGTTGAGGAGAATTGCCGCTGCCGCAAATGTTGCGATATGCCGGATAGGCCGGATCATAGCGGGGGCCGGGGTGGTTTTTGTGGATCAGGCTAACGCGCCTGTCACCCTTAAAAAGAGCGGATACCGGCATTTCTGATAGGGTCTAAACCCGATATTAAGAAAAATCATGCGATGCCCTGTGGCATGAAATACCGCTTGCTGATTCCACTGATGGCGCTATTGCTTGGCGCGCTGCCACTTCACCCCGCGCTGGCTAATTCCGCCCCGCCGGAGGGGGAAGGCGAGGGCGGCGACGCCAAGCCGCCAGAGGAGTCAACACTGCTCGCCTTGAAGCCCCTGCCCATTGCTCTTCTGAAGGGCGGCCGGGTGGATAAATATATTGTGGTTATGATGAGCATCGATCCCGCGCCGGAATCGGATGCTGAAGCGATCAAACATGATCTGCCGAAAATCAATGACGCGCTGCTGCGCGAGGCCTTTTTAGCCGGAAAGGAATATGCCGGGGCCACGAATCTGGATATGGAGGCGCTGCGCAAGCGGTTTCTGCCGGTGGTTGAAACCATTCTTGGTGAGAAAAAAATCCTCGGGCTGTATTTCACCGGGGTTAATTCACTGTAGCCTGGGAATGCTGAAGCCAGGCATCGGTGCGCGCGGCGGCGTTTTCGCGCAGATTCATATAAAACAGATTATAATCGTAAAAATGATAATTCCCGGGCGGGAACACCAATTTTTGAAATCCCTTGCCGGGATTGCTGATCATCAAATATCCGCCTTCACACCGCGCGCTGATCAAATGTGTAAGTAACGGGCCAACCGGTTTATCCCTGTCCGGGATGAATGCGATTGCGCCGCTATGGGCTTCGGCGGAGGCCTTGCCCGAACCAGACCAGTTCAGTGGATTGATGCAAATCTGTTCGCCGCGCGCCAGACGTTGCACCTCCGGCAGTCCCGCACTCAGGTCGACGCGCGAACGAAATTTTCCGGTATCCGCCCCCTCAAGCGCCGTATTCCAGCTGACGACGCAGCCTGTGTCCGCCGCCCCGCGGCACATATCCGTTTTTGCAAAAGGCCTGCCGTCAGCGGACAGTCTTGCTGGATACCCCACCAGATAGGCCGCGATCATACGGCCATGATGCGGCTTTCCCTCAATCTCTTCGGCCAACAGCCGTGCGGCATGACGCGTACCCTGACTATGCCCAGCCAGAATAAACGGCCGCCCCTGATTATAATGCGCCAGATAATATTCAAAGGCGGCTTTGACATCGGCATAAGCCAGCTCAAGGGCGGGCAGGCCATTTTCCTTCGAACTGATAAATGCCGCAAGCGCCGCCTGACGATAGCGCGGCGCATAAACCCGGCAGCAGCCATTAAAAATGCTGGCCTGATAGCGCATGGAGCCCAAATCCGTTCTGAGATTCAGCGCGTCATTATCCATCGCGGCATTCCAGCCGTCTCTGGTCAGATGCGTGGTCGGATGAACGAAGAACACATCGGCTGCGGCCAGCTTCTGATTATCGCTGAACTCCGCCCTCTCAGGAATAATATCCGCGCCATCCTGACGATCCGGGAGCGCCGCCCAGCTTTCCGGCATGGCATAGTCCGGCATGGCGGGGGCCTGAAAATCGGCAAAATCCGCAGCCGGCGTGATGACAAGAAAAAACAGCTCTCCGCGAAATGCAAATCCAAGAGCAACCGCAATCAACAAAGCTGCCAGTCCATATTGAATATATCGTTTCATGTAGCACCCCCAGCAGGGCAATATTGTGCTTCCCGGTTATAGGCTTTTATTGAAGCCAGTTTAGCGTCATAAATTGATTTACGTAACAAGGATGATGATTCCATCATGACTCCGCCGCCCGGCCCTGATTTTGATCTGAACGGCCTGCCTGCGCCGCCCGTGCATGGCATCATGTGGCGGCTGCGCAATTATTTTCTGGCGGGCATTGTGGTGGCAGCCCCTATGGGCGTCACGCTTTACGTGACCTGGGCGTTTGTTTCGTTCGTGGATGAATCTATCAAGCCCCTTATCCCGGACGCCTATAATCCGGAAAACTATGTTCATTTAAGCTTCCCCGGCCTTGGACTGCTGATCATGCTTGTGGCGCTGACCCTGCTGGGCGCGCTGGCCGCAAATTTTTTCGGACAGACCTTGCTTGAAACCGGTGAAAGGCTGGTGGCGCGCATGCCGATCATGCGGGGCGTCTATAACGCCACCAAGCAAATTCTGGAAACCGTCACCACCCCGTCAGGGACCAGTTTCCGGCAGGCGGCTATGATTGAATATCCACGCAAGGGCCTTTGGACCATCTGCTTCATCACCGGCGAGGCGGATGGCGAAGTGCAGGACCGCATGGGCGGCCCGGTGGTCAGCGTCTATGTGCCGACAACGCCCAATCCGACTTCGGGATTTTTGATTTTTGCGCCGCGCGCCGATATTATTCCGCTGGATATGACGGTGGAAGAGGCCGTCAAGCTGGTGATTTCCATGGGGCTGGTCGTGCCGAAATGGAAAGCAAAGGCTTAGGGCCTGTGCTGTATCGCTATCGCGCCGTAATACCATGGCGGGATTTGCCGGAGCGGCTTGGCGGTTGGAAGAATGTGCACCGGCGCTTTAGCCGGTGGGCGCCTCGCTTCCGCTATCATATGGCTTAACTGACGACACGCCCTAACGCTCTTTTCCGGGATGGGGCCGAAAGTGTTTTGGTTCACAGGCGGCTGGAAAGCGGAATATCGGAAACCGGATTGGCATTCTATCTGGGCATTACGCTGAAGCAGCTGGAGCAACACGAAACCGGTGGTGATTCTCCGACTTAAGGTGATCCGACTTGCGCTGAAATGATTCAATAGCTTCTTTGTTCCGATGTTCTGTCGACAATTGTTCTGTTGACAATCTATGTGCAGATAAGTCGTAACATTGGAGTAAACACCTAAAAGTCAGACAGAAGTTTATGACGAATTTATAAATCCCCCATCTACACCGAATAGATTTCCAATTCTTTAGCTTCGATATCCTTTTACGAATCCAGAGGGCAAGTCCCTATATGCAGAACATACTTAGGTGATGAGAACATACTTAGGTGATGAAATGAACGATTCCCACGAGCATCAACACCATTCCATGAAATCGCCCTACAAGCAACTGGCGGCGATGACTCTTGTGCATCTCGCCATCATGTATGTGGCAATGTTTGCGATGATTAATCGCGGTGCGTATTTTTATAACAACATCAACATGCTTTATATGGCCATGCTGATGGCCGCGCCAGTGACGTTGCTCATGGTTGTTTCCATGCGGCACATGTACTCGAATCAAATGCTCAATATCGCAATTTGCATCGCTTTGGTGCTACTAACAATCGGCTCTTACGGCGCTATCCGTGTTCAAACAGGTGTGGGTGATGAACAATTTCTAAGAGCGATGATTCCGCATCATTCCGGCGCAATTCTGATGTGCGGCAAGGCTGATATCAAAGACCCGGAGATTATCACACTCTGCAAAGGCATTATGGAATCGCAACAGCGCGAAATCGATCAGATGGAAGCCATATTGAAGCGATATTAATGGCAGCGCTTCTCGCGGCAATTCATCTCGCTTCCGCTATCATATGGCTTAACTGACGACACGCCCTAACGCACCAGCGGCTGCGGAATGCAATTCCGCCTCATCCGGCCTGAACCAGTTTTACCGCCGCGTCGCGTTCGAACA
>JAHHGO010000125.1 GCA_023252275.1 Alphaproteobacteria bacterium | reverse complement strand
GGTCTTGCCCGAGCCGGTGACGCCGAGCAGCACCTGATCATGCTCGCCTTCATTGACGCCCGCCACCAGCGCCGCGATGGCCTGCGGCTGGTCCCCCGCGGGCTGAAACTCCGACACCAGCTTGAACCGGACGCCGCCTTCCGACTTGTCCGGGCGCGCCGGACGGTGCGGCACAAAGGCCGCCATTTCCGCGCCGCTCATGGGTTCGTGGATGATCGAAGACATGGGGGCAGTATATCATGCCCCTGCTGGATGCAATTACTGCTATTTAATCTCCGGCGGCGGCGGGTTTTCGATTGGATCGATGCCGGTGCCGAACCAGCGCCCGCGGGTGCGCGCGTAATTGCCCACCGGATCATAATGTTCGACCGGCAGTTCCAGGTTTTGCGCCGTCATCTTGCCAATGGCGGATAGCAGATCATTGGTGGCGATAAATTCATCCCGCTGCGCGCGCAGCAGGGAAACTTTGGAGTCGAGCAGTTCCTGCTGCGCATTCAGCCGGTCCAGCACGGTGCGCGCGCCCACCTTGGCCTCTTCCGTGACGCTGACAAGCGCCAGCTCGGCCGCCGCGACATTTTCCCGTATCGAGGTGATGCGCGCGCGCGAACTGACCAGCGCCTCCCAGGCGGCGCGCACGGCGTCGGTTGCGGCGCGGCTGGCCTGCTCCACCTCCAGCAGGCGCTGGCTGGCGAGATGTTTGGCTTCGCGGGTTTGCGCCGCCGAAACGCCGCCTTCATAGATCGGCACCGATAATTGCAGCAGCACCTCGGCGGTGTCGCGCTCAAAATGTTTCTGATCGGCATCATCCTGCCGGCGCACGGCGCCGCGCAGCGACAGATCCGGCAGCAGGCCGCTGCGCACCACGCCGATCTGGGCGCGCGCGGCTTTCTCGACAAAGCGGGCCGAAATCAGCTCCGGGTTGTTATCAACATCGCCCAGCGCCGCATCAAGCGATTCAGGCGGCGTAGCGGGCGGGCTGGGCATATCCGGCGCATTGGCCGGTTCCTCGCCGACCACCCGCGCATAGGCGGAACGTGACCGGGCCAGCGCGCCCATTGCCGACTGATGATCCGCAATGCCGCGCGCCAGCCGCGCCTCGGCCTGCGCCACGTCGGTATTGGTGACATCCTTGACGGCAAAGCGCGCCTGAATGGCGGTGCGCACTTCGGTCAGATAATTGACGTTGGACTGGGTCAGTTCCACCACCTGATAATCGCGCGCCACATCAATATAGGCGCGCGCGGCTTCCGCCAGAATGGTCTGTTCCGCCGAGATCAGCCGGGCGCGGCCCTGCTCGACAATGGCTTCGGAGCGGCGGTAATCATACAGCGCCTGCCCTCCGTCGAACAGCGGCTGGCGCATTTGCGCCTGATAGGTGCGCGGACCGCGATTGACGTCGGTAATGTTGGTTTGCCCCGAAAAACTGTTGCGCGTGCGAAATTCATCGACCGCGCGTCCCGCCTCGCCGGTGACGGCAATGGTCGGGCGAAAGCCGCCCAGGGCGCGCGCGACGCCTTCGTCGGTGGCGCGCTGACGGGCGCGCTCGGCTTGTAATTGCGGGTTGCCGCGATAGGCCGCCGCCAGCGCCTCCTGCAGGGATGTCGCCGCCTGAGCCGGGAGCGCCGCAAGCAGCAGAAAGAAAATCACAAGGCCTGAAATGCGGCGGGAAGCAGGCATGGGTTGCTATGCCCCTAATGTTCGCGGAAGGATTTGGCGAAGGCTTCGGTCAGCGGTTTCAGCGCATATTGCAGGGCGGTTTGTTCGCCGCGATTGATCAGAGCTTCGACCTGCATGCCGCTGCGCAGGGTCAAATCACCCAGGCGCTGGCGCTGCTCGGCATCGATCAGGACGCGCCCCTTGTAATAGGCCATGCCGGTGCGCTGCTCGACCGTGCGGTCGGCGGAAACGGTTTCCAGCACGCCGTTGATTACCGGGGTCTTGCGCGAATCGACCGTGCTGATGCGCAGCGCAACCTCGCTGCCGGGACGCACCGTATCAATATCGATTGGATTGATATGCACTTCGACCACCAGCACGTCATTAAGCGGCACAATATCCATCAGCGGCACGCCGGGCCCGATCACGCCGCCTGCGGTATGCACAGCCAGATCCATCACGGTGCCGGAAACCGGCGCTACAATATCAATGCGGCGCAGCATGTCATCAGCGGCCACCATGCGCTCGCGCAGTTCGGTTATTTTGGCCTGCACGTCGCGCAATTCACGCGCAATTTCTTCCTGTCTGGTTTTTTCAAGCTGGAACATCTGTAATTTGGCCTCGCCGATGCCCTGTTCGGAACGCGCGATGGCGGCGGTGTGTTCGGCGCGTTCGCCTTCCAGGCGCGCAGCCTCACGCTCCAGCGCCAGAACGCGTGTTTTGGTAACATAGCCGCGTTCCAGCAGGCCGGACAGATCCTTTAATTCTTCTTTGATCAGCCGGGCCTGGGTGCCTTTTGCGGTCACCAGCGCGCGCAGGCCGGATATTTGTTCATCGAATTGCCCGACACGCTGTTGCAGGATGGATTTTTGTCCGGTCAGCGAATTCATTCGGGTGTCGAATACATTGCGCTGTCCGGCCAGAATAGCAGCGATCGTCGCATTGGACTGTTTTTGCAATAATTCCTCAGGAAAAACCGGAGCCGGAAGCCCGTCGCGTTCGGCCAGCAGGCGCGCTTCGCTGGCGAGTTGCGAATGCAGATCGGCCAGCAGAATGTCGGTCTGCGCCCTAGCGCGTGTTTCATCCAGCCGGATCAGCACATCGCCTGCCTTGACCTGCTTGCCGTCCTTGGCGAAAATTTCGTGTATGATGCCGCCTTCCAGATGCTGGATGGTGCGCCGGCTTGATTGCACCGTCACAAAGCCCGGGGCTATGGCGGCGCTATCAATGGGGGCGATCGCCGCCCATAATCCGAAACCAAAAAACGTTACCACGATGATAATGCCGCCAACGACCAGCGGCCGGTTCGTATTTGTCAGCCCGTCATTGTCAACTTCCTGCTGATCGGAATGCGCGAACAAGGCCTGTAGCCGCGCTGCGGCATTGTCAAAGACGGTTTTGAAACTGAAATCATCCTGTCCGTCCTGATGCAGCCCCAGACGGATGGCAAGTGTTTGTAAATTCATACTGGATTTACCGCGGCAACACCGCCCCTGCCAGGTTCAGTCATGGCGGGCGCGCTGGGTACGGCTGCGGGCCGCAGATATTGGCCCAAAATCTCGTCCCTTGGTCCAAACTTTTCGATCAATCCTTCACGCATGACCATAATATAATCGACGCTTGCTAAAAGGCTGGGGCGATGGGTGATCACCAGCGTGGTGCGCTTGCGCGCCTTCAGATCGGCAACCGTGCGCGCCAGCGCAGCTTCGCCATCATTATCGAGATTGGAATTCGGCTCATCCAGCACGATAATGGCCGGATCGCCGTGTAAAGCGCGGGCCAGGCCGATGCGTTGACGCTGGCCGCCGGAAAGGGTCTGCCCGCCTGGTCCGATCTGTGTGTCATATCCGGCCGGCAGTTTGAGAACCAGCTCATGAACACCCGCGCGCTGCGCCGCCAGAATCACCTGTTCGGCGTTCACTTCGCCAAAGCGGGCGATGTTTTCCGCAATGGTGCCTTCGAACAGCTCCACATCCTGGGGAAGATAGCCGATATAGGGGCCAAGACGTTCCCGGTCCCAGGTCATGATGTCGGCGCCATCAATCCGCACCTTGCCGGAATAAGGCGGCCAGACGCCAACCAATAACCTAGCAAGGGTGGATTTGCCGGCGGCGCTGGGTCCGATAATGCCGACAATATCACCTGCCGCCACATTGAAGCCGACGCCTCGAAGCGCGGGAACGGTTGAACCCGGCGGCACCACGATGGCCTGTTCGACCTGCAACACGCCGCGCGGCGGCGGCAGATGCATGAATTCCCGCTGGGCGGGAACGGCCTTCAGCAGATTGTTCAGGCGGTCATAGGCGCTGCGGGCGGTCAGAAAATGTTTCCAGCTGCCGACGGCGATTTCGACAGGCGCCAAAGCCCGCCCCATCATGATAGAGGCCGCGATCATCAGACCGGCGGTAATATGATCATGGATCACCAGATAGGCGCCAAAGCCCAGTATGGCGATCTGCAACACGACGCGGGTGAATTTGGAAAGGGCGGTAATAACACCGGCCCGGTCGCTGGCCAGTGATTGCAGCTGCAGCATTTTCGCGCGCCGTCCCTGCCAGCGCTTCAGCATGGCCGGGACCATGCCCATAGCCTCGATGGCCTCGACATTGCGCAGGCTGACCTCGACAAAATGCCCGGCGCGCATATTCGCCGTGCTGGCTTCACCCAGCGTGTCGCGCGTGGCGATTTCGGTCAGAACGGCAAGCGAGAACAGAATAACACCGCCCGCCGTCGCCACCCAGCCCAGCAGCGGGTCGATCAGAAAGATTGCGCCCAGATAAAGGGGCATCCAGGGCGCGTCGAAAAATGCAAACAGCCCCTGGCCCGTCAGAAAATCGCGCACCGAATCCAGATCGCGTATGGCCTGGCCTGTGCCGCCGCCCGGGCCGCGCACCGCGGATTTGAACAAAGCGGTAAATACCCGCGCATTCAGAAGGCTGTCCATCTGGCCGCTGATGCGCACCAGCACCCGCGAACGCATGGTTTCAAGGGCGGCATAAACAACAATCAGGAATACCGCAACGAATGTCAGCACCCATAATGTCGTCTCGTTGCGGCTGGCGAGCACGCGGTCATAAATCTGCAACATATAAAGTGGCGACACCAGCATCAGCAGATTAATAAAAAAGCTGAATACGGCCGCGCCAATAAACGCCGAACGGGACTTGCCAAGAACCTGGGCGAGTTCCGACGATTCTTTGCCTTTCAGGGCCATATTCTCAATCCGTTTGCCTGGCTGCCTGTAAAAGGCAGGTCAGGCTGAGTGGTTCAGATAAAGGTTAACGAAATACCAAACTATGGGCATATCCGCAAGATATTGCGGCGAATTTACGGCGCAGGCAGCTTATATGGACGGGTTGGCCGAAAATGCAAGGGATTTGACATATGGGGGGGCAGGACTATAAGAAGGCGCAAAACCTATGGTGGATTCAGGCGGCCCCCTGTGAAGCTCCGCTGGTTTCTGTACTCAAGCCGGTGAACGCGAGATGCACGCCGGTGAGCGCGCGTATCTTTACTTTTGGGGTTTTCACTCAACAATGGTATTTATGGCGATGTCTTACGCATGAACTATGCTTTGCGCATGAATTTTACGTTGCTATGGCATTTTGTCAGACAGGATTTTTCTGATCGCTATTCCGGCTCGGCGCTTGGAAGGGGCTGGTTATTAGTCACGCCTCTGCTGCAAATACTAATCTTTGTGACCATATTCGGCGGTCTCATCGGGCCGCGCCTGCCGGGAACCCATACAGGCTCATTTGGATATGGCGTTTATCTGGTGTCGGGAATCCTGCCATGGACGGCCTTTGCCAGCACCATTTCACGTACGACCACGGTGTTTTTGGACAAACGCGCGATACTCAGCAAGGTGCCGGTCAGCCTGACACTTGTCGCGCTTCATGTGGCGATTGTCGAAGGGATTACGCTGATATGCACACTTTGCATGTTCAGCCTGCTTTGTGTAGCGTTGTCCATGCCGCTACCAGCGGTATGGCGGCCTTGCCGCTGCTGATTCTGAGCCAGCAGCTTATGGGGTTTTCACTGGGGCTTGCCGGCGCCATTCTGATGGTGTTTCTGCGGGACATACGTGAGATGGTTGGCGTCGTCACAATGCTTTGGTTCTGGATGGTTCCGATTGTCTACACGATCGATTCGGTACCCCATTTCATGCAGGCGATACAGAGCTATAACCCGGCCTGGTGGTTTGTGCGCGAATATCACCAGATTTTTGTATATGGCGCCATGCCCGATATCGGCAATATCCTTATGATGCTTGCCGTGGGTGCGGCAATGGCGGGCGCAATGAGCTGGTTTCTGGCCAGCAGCGAACATCAGATCCGTGATGCGATATGACCGCTCAGAACGAAACGGTAATGATCAGGCTTGATCATGTCAGCAAGCATTATCGTATCTATCACCGGCAAAGCGACCGGCTGCGAGAGCTGTTCGTGCGCCGCAAACTGCACGAAGAAAAATTGGCGGTTCAGGATATCAGCCTCAACCTTGCCGCCGGTCAGGTGCTTGGGGTGATTGGCCGTAACGGGGCCGGAAAATCCACACTGCTCAAACTGGTTATGGGCGTTGTTCTGCCGGATCAGGGCAGCGTCAGCCTGAACGGCCGGGTGACCGGTCTGCTGGAACTGGGCACGGGATTTAATCCGGAGCTGCCGGGGTATGAAAATATCGCTTTCAACGCGGCGCTGCTGGGCATGACCCCCGCCGAGGTTGCTGATCAGCGGCAGGCGATTATCGATTTTAGCGAACTCGGCGATGTGATCCACCATCCGGTGCGGACCTATTCATCGGGCATGACAATGCGTTTGGCTTTTTCCATTGCCATTCACGCCAGACCGGCCTGTTTTGTAGTTGACGAAGCGCTATCGGTGGGCGATGCGCATTTTCAGCAGAAATGCATGAACCGGATCAAGCAGTTTCGCGCCTCCGGCGGCGCCATATTGTTTGTCTCGCATGACATGAACGCCGTCAAAGTATTGTGCGATCAGGTTCTGGTTCTGGAACAGGGGCGGGCGGTTTTTACGGGATCGCCCGATGACGCGGTGAATTTTTACTACCGGTTGATGGCGGATATGGAAACAGACGCAATGTCGCTTGCGGCGCCATTGCCGCCCGCGCCTGCCGCCGGAACGGACGCGTTGGCAAACAACAGTTACGGTACGGGCGAGGTTCGTATTCTTGGAGCGAGGGTTGTTGGGCAATTATCGGGCAGCGAGATTTTGACCTCTGGCGAGGTGGCGGATTTTGACTTTGATCTGGCGGCGGACACGGCGATGAATTCGGTCACGCTGGGCATTATGATCCGCGACCGGCTGGGCCAGGATATTTATGGGACAAATACTTATTTTCTGGGCCGTCCCCTGTCCTTCGAGGCGGGCGAGCGGGCCAGCTTCGCCATCCGCATGGCGATGAATTTGGGACCTGGACTGTATACCGTTACAGCCGCGCTGCATGACAAGGATAATCATGTTTCGAAGTGTTATCACTGGTGCGACAATCTCCTGCAATTCCAGGTGGCGGGCTATGCGGGGCCGCATTTTGACGGTCTGTGCAGGCTGGAGCCAAGCTTGCATCGTTTGGCGGGCTCCGCACGATGATCGAGGCCAACAATCCTGAAATTGATGCGGCGCAGTTGGAGCGCCGCATCGAGGTGGAATTGAAGCAGCCGGAGCAGCCCGTTGCGATTGCTTCGCCTTCCTGGCCTTCCGGTCTGGGAATGGCGCCTGCGCAGCAAAGCGTATCCCTGCTGGCGCTAAAAGTGCGGCTGCGGCGCGTCCCAGTCATAGGTAGTAGTCTTGCGCTGTTTAACCAATGGCAGCGACGGCGGCGAATTGCGGCGCGGCTATTGGCCAGGCCCTATCTTGGGTATGCGTTGCGATGGCTGAAGAGTCTGGCGCTGGTGCATGAAACGCGCGGGCGTGTCGAAATAGCTGCGCGCGCGCTTAACGCCATGGAGCAGCGTTTGCGTACAGAAATAGCCTTGAGCAATGCCCGGGTGACGGATTTGCACCAGGAAGTGGAATTTGCTGAACAGCGTCTGAAAACCGCCCAGGAGCTTCACCTTGCACACGTGAACGCGCTTCGCCAGGAAATCGCGGAAGAAAAAAAGCGCAGCGCCGAAAATCGCGTTGAAATTCTTTTTCAACAGCGCAGGCTAACCAAAGCGCTTGAGACGACCGGGCAATCCCGGGATGCGGCGGCGGTATTGGCCGAGGCCCGCAATCCTGTGCACACCGATGCGTTGGATTCCTATTATGCTGCATTTGAGGCAGCCTATCGTGGCAGCCGCGAAGAAATAAAAAAACGTCTTGAGGTTTATCTTGAACGGATAAAAAACAGGCCTGAAGATCTGCCAGTGCTGGATATTGGCTGTGGCCGGGGCGAGTGGATTGAACTGCTCAGGGATCACGGGATTGCCGCCTATGGCGTCGACATAAACAGCATGTTCGTGGCCGATGCGTGCGCCCGCGCTATTGATGCGCGCGAGGCCGAAGCGCTGGCGCATATGCGCGGCCTTGGCGATGCGAGCCTTGCGGGCATAACCGGCTTTCACATTATAGAGCATCTTGAACTCGACGTCCTGATCAGCCTCATTGACGAAGCCAGCAGGGTGCTGGCGCCGGGCGGGTTTTTGCTGTTCGAAACTCCAAATCCCGAAAATCTGATCGTAGGGGCTACCACATTCTGGAATGATCCAACCCATCGCGCGCCATTGCCGCCATCTGTTACCCGCTTCATGGT